>CAKRSS010000063.1 GCA_934401725.1 uncultured Eubacteriales bacterium
CCACCCTTGCCGAAGTCAGCATCCGGCGGAAAGACGCCTTTTGGGAAGCGCACTGCGTCCGCGTTCATACTCGCCGGAACATGCACTGGAACCCATGCTGGGCAGGCTAACCATTGACGCCCCGCCCCGGCGGCCTGAGGTACGTCCCGGTGGGAGCGTCTGCGGTACAAATGGTTCTCGGGATGAAGTCTCTGAAGAGCGCTTCACCGCTCGAATGAGGTTTGATGTGGGCGATAGCCCACGCCGCACGACCCGCGCCGTCATATTGCGGCTCCGCCGCTCATGAAGGCTATTTAGACGGAGATTCTTTCGGAAATGGCCAAAATTAGCGAGCACGGCGAGCGAAAACGTGCCCTATGCGCGCCATCATATTGCGGCTCCGCCGCTCATGAAGGCTATTTAGACGGAATAACGGGGTGCGGCTGGCGGAAAATGAGGTTTGCGGCGAGGGGAATGGCCGCGGTTTAGCTGTTGTCAGGCGGGCAAGTGGGCTTTTTGTGCTCGGCGCGCGCTTAATTTTAGCCGTTTTTCTGCCGCAAAACCAACTTTTTCAAGCATTTTGCGCCTTGCTTCACCCCTATAAGCTGCCATCCGCATGCACGCACTGGTCGACCCCGAAATACGTCCCTATAAGTTTAGAACAAACGCTTTCAGAACCCCTTCGGCGAGTCCGAGCGGGGACAAAGCCGTACTATAACAAAGGCGCGGTAGAGCGATTCTGACCGAGCCGCGCCGGATGCGAGCCTCATGGAGGCGGATTCCGTCCACCCTAAGCCATCCCCACGGGAGTGGGGGAGTCCAGAGGGGGCGAACCGTAGGTTAGCCCTCTCTGGGGCGATTCTTTTGGTACTTTTCTGCTCGCGGCAGAAAAGTACAGTTCTTAACGTCCCGCCGACGTTCCGGCGAGTGCCCCTCGGGGTACAAAACTAACTTTTCAGCATACGTGCATATGCAATAGCACACATCATCTTAGCCCCACATACGGAAAGAAAGGATATAACCCATGAAAAAATTTCTTATACTCCTCCTTGCCCTCTGCCTGACGCTCCCCGCGCTGGCAGGCTGCAACAATAATTCCGACAACCCCGGCGGGACAACCCCCGCCGAAACTACCCCCGGCAAGCCTTCCGACACGACTCCGGCTGAAACAACTCCGTCTGAGTCGGCTCCGTCCGAAACTACGCCCGGCACGACTCCGTCCGAAACCACAACCCCGACAACTCCTCCGGAGACCACTCCGTCCGCAACAACCACCGCGGATACTACCCCCGACACCCCCGCGCCCTCCGCGAAAACAGAGCTCACCGGCATCGTCTGGCACCTCGGCTACGTCGGCTCGTCCTCGCACTCCTCGAGCGCCTACGCGATTAACCCCTCCGGTGGTATGTATTCTTACACCGACGTCATCGTCATCGAGAAGGCGGGCACCGAAATAAGCTTCGTCGACGACAACTCCAACTCCAACGGCGACAAAAACTTCGCCTCCGCCGCTGCCTTCGTCATTTCCAGCTGGAAAAAGAGCGGCAACGACTGGGTCATCGACAAGTCCGGCATGAACATCGCAGGCTCGGGCAACGTCGCCTCCGTCATCGCAACGCCCGGCTCCGGCTCGGTTACATACACCTACGTGACCGACAAGGACAACGAGGCCATCCGCCTCTGCTACCGTTCCGGCCAGAGCACTTCCTTCACCCCCGCCGCTTACCCGACCGTCTACGTCCGCACCGGCGTCTCGCCGTCGACGGCCGCCACCATCGGCTCGGCTGACGACGACTACGGCGAGTGGATCGAGAACTCGAAAAAGTCTTCATATTATAAGAGCCTTGAGGGCGTGTCCTTCAGCGTCATCGGCGACAGCTACCTCGCGGGCGACAGCCTCGAGACAAAGTACGTCTGGTGCTCGCTGCTGGCCGAGAAATACGGCATGAAGTACGTCAACAACGGCCGCAACGGCTCGACCATGTCCAACTACGTCACCAACAAGAACCCCATGGTCGACCGCTGGGCGGGCGTTGTCGTCGGCAAGCCCGACATCATCATCATCGAGGGCGGCCGCAACGACTACAACCAGAAGGTTCCGATCGGCACAAATGAAGACACCGACACCAAGACCTTCAAGGGCGCAGTGCGCTACATGGTCGAGAAAATACGCTCCAAGTGCCCGGATTCTCTCATCGTCTGCATGACGGTGTGGAACGTTGACAGCGTCAACGCCATCGGCAACAACTGCCAGGACTACGGCCGCGCCATGATCGAGATGTGCGGGATTCTGAACGTCCCGGTTCTCAACGCCATGGACCCAGCCTTCAGCGGTGTCGACATGAACGACGCCGGCTTCCGCGCGAAATACTGCCAGAAGCCGACGGATGTCAGCCACCTGAACATAGAGGGACACCGTCTGGTCATGCCCAAGTTTGAAAAATACCTTGCCGAGCAGTATGAAGCTCATCTGGCGGGCAAAAAATAATGGAGACCAAGCGATTTTCCAAGAATGACAGCGGTTTTATCTGCGCCCACTGTGGGCGGCAGGTAGAGCCGCTGGGGTACTCCTCGCGCAACCACTGTCCGTTCTGCCTGTGGTCCATCCACGTGGACGAGAACCCCGGCGACCGGCAGAACGAATGCGGGGGGCTCATGGAGCCCATCCGCACCGAGCCCGACCCCCGGCGCGGGTACGTAATAGTACATCGCTGCACCAAATGCGGTGCAATCCGCCGCTGCCGCGCCGCTCACGAAGCGCCGGTGCAGCCGGATGATATTAAGTTGATAATACGTCTCACAGCCGGGAAATGAGTGGGCGTATTGCATATGCCCGTATGCTGAAATGGTTCTGCCCTCCTCGGCAGACTGCCGCCGGGATGTTCGGTGAAAAGCGTTTTTTGTAAAAAAGAGTTCTTTGGCCTTAGCGGACACTCGCCACAACGTCCGCGGGACGTTAAGAAGTGTACTTTTCTGTTATGCAACAGAAAAGTACCAAAAGAATGCACCAACGGGGAAGAACCTACGGTTCTTCCCCTCTGGACACCCCCAACTCCCTTGATGGATTGGTGGTGGCGGGCATCACCCTCATTGCACGCACGTCGCCGGCATCACGCCTTTAGGGGACGCACGTCCTGTCCCCGCTCGGACTCGCCGTGAAGGCGGCTTTAGGCGTTTTTTCTAAACTTAGCGGGACGTCTTTTGAGGTCGACCAGTGCGTGCGTGCGGATGGCAGCTTACAGTGGTGAAGATGGGCGCGAAATGCTTGAAAAAGTTAGTTTTGCTCTGATTGGTGCGCCTTTTCCGCTCACCTTTCCGCCTAATTAGCCTTCATGAGCGGCGGAGCCGCAATATGATGGCGCGGGTCGTGCGGCGTGAGCTATCGGCTCCCATCGAACTTCATTCCAACGGTGAAGCGCCCTCCAGAGACTTCACCCCGAGAACCATTTGCACCGCAGACGCTCCCACCGGGACGCACGGGGGGCCGCCGGGGCGGGGCGTCCAATGGTTAGCCTGCCCAGCAAAAAGTTTCAGTGCACATACCGGCGAGTATGAACGCGGACGCAGTGCGCTTCCCGAAAGGCGTCTTTCCGCCGGATGCTGACTTCGGCAAGGGTGATTCCGTCCCCATAAAGCATCCCACGGGAGTGGGGGAGTCCAGAGGGGGCGAACCGTAGGTTAGCCCTCTCTGGGGCGACTCTTTTGGTACTTTTCTGCTCGCGGCAGAAAAGTACAGTTAAAACTCGTCCCGCCGACGTTCCGGCGAGTACACTTCTCCACCGTCGGTGGCCTCCACGGCGAGAGCCCGCCAAGGCCAAAGAACTTATTTTTCAAAAATCGCTTCCCGCCGACGTCCCGGCGCGCACCCCGCGGGTGCAGGAACTCTCCCGCATACAGGCATATGCAATACGCCTCACCTCCTGCCCCTCTCCTATTTTCACCCCTAATTCACAAAACCTTCATCCAACCCCCACCCCTCACCACAATTTTGTAAGAAAGAACATTTATAATACACACTGAGAAAGTCCAAAGCAGGCACGAAAGGAAAAACAACGATGATAAAAATCGACCATCTTGTTAAAAACTACGGCACAAACTGCGCGGTTGACGACGTCAGCTTCGAGATCGCACAGGGCGAGATAGTCGGGTTTCTTGGGCCGAACGGCGCGGGAAAATCAACGACTATGAACATGATAACAGGATACCTGTCCTCAAGCTCGGGCAGCATAACCATCGACGGCGTCGACGTACTCGAAAACCCGCTTGCCGCCAAGAAAATGGTCGGCTACCTGCCCGAACAGCCGCCGCTCTACCTCGATATGACGGTCGCTGAGTACCTCAATTTCGCCTATGAGCTCAAGGGCTGCACGCTTAACCGCGAAAAGCACCTCAAGGAAATATGCGATATAGTCAAAATCTCCGACGTCTATAAGCGCGTCATACGTAACCTCTCCAAGGGCTACCGGCAGAGAGTCGGTATCGCGCAGGCGCTGGTCGGAAACCCCGAGATTATCATTTTCGACGAGCCGACCGTCGGTCTTGACCCTAAGCAGATCATCGAAATACGTAACCTTATCCGAACCCTCGGACGCGACCACACCGTCATTCTCTCAACCCATATCCTCCAGGAGGTTCAGGCCTGCTGCGACAGAATCCTCATTATTAATAAAGGCCGCATCGTCGCCGATGAGGAAACCGAGAATATCTCCCGCGCCGTCGAGAATAACCGCCGCTTCAACGTCAAAATCGTCGGCCCGCAGCGCGAGGTGCTCGCTATGCTCAAGGCCAAGCCCGGTATCGTCTACGCCGAGGCGCTGCCTAACCGCGACGGCGAGGCTTATGTCTATATGATCGAGAGCGAGGTCGGTGTCGATATACGCAAGAGTCTGTTCTACACGCTCGCCGAGAAAAACTGGCCGCTCGTCGGCCTCGAGGCGCTCGGCATGAGCCTTGAGGACATCTTCATCACCATCGTGGACAAGTCCAACGAGATAAAAACCCGCCGCGAGGTGCGCGCCCGCAAGGTCAGCGGCAGCGCAAATGCCCTCGAGCGCAACGTCGCTCAGGACATCATCGATAAGACCGCTCAACAGAAAACCTCCGAGTTTTCAAAGAAGGATTGAGGAGGGAAAGGATTTCAAATGCTTGCGATTTTCAAAAAAGAACTGCGCTCCTACTTCATAAGCGCCATAGGCTATGTCTACACCGCGATTTTCCTCGCGCTGTCGGCACTGCTCTGCTGCTATACCACGCTTCAGTCCAACACCTACAGCACCACGAACTACTTCAATATGATGATATTCGTGCTGGCGATTCTTCTGCCGCTGCTGACTATGCGCCTTTTCGCCGAGGAGCGTAAAATGCGCACCGAGCAGCTGCTGCTCACCGCCCCCGTGTCGCTGACCGGCATGGTGCTTGGCAAGTATCTTGCCGCCTTCACGCTCTTCCTCGGAACGGTCCTGTTCTCCTGCATCAACTTTTTCCCGCTCTACGAGATAGGCCGGAGCGAAATGAACTCGGCCTACAACCTCGACCAGATAAATGACGTCAAAACCTACCTCTCCAAGGTGCCTCACATCGGCCCCGTTTCGGGACAGATTGTCGGCAGCATTATCGGCGTCATACTTATCGGCGCGGCGTTCATCGCCATCGGCGTCTTTATCTCTGCGCTGACCGAAAATCAGCTGTCCGCCGCCGTCATTACCATTGCGGCGGTGCTCTCTACTATCGCGCTCGGCCTGCTCGTCCAGATTACCGACGCGGACGGTCAGTACATCATTTCAAGCTACGGACTTCGCTATGTTCTGGGCTGGTTCTCGGTGCTCAGCCGCTTCTCGGCCTTTGGTTACGGATATTTTGATTACGCGGCGTTGATCTACTACATCTCGGTCACCGGAGTGTTCCTTTTCCTCACGGTGCGCGTGTACGACAGCCGTCGTTGGGCCTGATTGGAGGTAGCACACATGAAATCAAGCTTTACTCACAGCCGTAAGTTCAGATACGGCTCTGTGTCCGTCGTCATGACCGCGCTCATCGTCGCGGTGGTCATTATGATAAACGCCGGTATCTCGGCGCTCTCGAACAAGTACGGCTGGTACACGGATATGACCAAAAAGAATCTCTACACCCTCACCGAGGCCGCCGAAACGCTGCTGCGTACCAACATCGAGCAGACCATCGCCGACCGCAAGGCGTCCAACGAGGCACTGCCCGCGACAAACTACGCCGTCGCCGCCTCCAATCTCGAGCGCATGAAGCAGAGCGTCTCGCTCGCCGAGACCAACATCGAGCGCGCCGAGAAGAACGTCGCCATCGCCGAGCGCAACAGCGTGCTGTACGCTAAGAGCGTCTCGCTCGCCGAGGACAACCTCGAGATAGCGCAGAACAACGCAAAGCTGGCGCGCGAGGTGTATGAATACGTCCTCGGGAAGGAGGGCGAGGGCGCGGATAACACCAAAACCGCCGCCGCCACGCTCGGGACAGCCGAGAAAAACGTCCTCGTCGCCGAGGCGAACGTCGAGACCGCGGCCAGGAATCGTCTGGCCACGGGCGACCCCACCCCGCTCGAGCCGCTGACCCAGCTCACTATGCTCGCCGCCTATAAGTATTACGGCGCGTTCGAGTCTTATATAAACAACGATGACCCCACCATCGCCGCCCTCAACCTCGAGACCGCCAAAGAAAACAAGGCGACCGCCGAGGCCAACCGCGCGACGGCTGAGGCCAACCTCTCCACCGCCGCCGCCAACCGCGACGCCGGCGTCACCCCAGGAGATAACGGCTACAAAGCCCCCTCTGACTACGCCGAATACAAGGAGTTCGCCGCCTTCGCGACCTACTCCCGCCTCGGCTCCGCCGAAACTCCCCGCTCCTTTGAGGCATATCTCGAGGGCGAGGGCGATGGCGAGCGGCTCGGCGACGTCAAGGTCAACATCATTTTCTGCGACGAGCGCGACGCGCTCGAGGAAAACTCCGCCCAGCGCTACGTGCTCGAGACGGCGGAGGACATCGCCCGCGCCTTCCCCGACGTCGTGACGGTCAAGTTCGTCAACATCTGGACCAACCCCGGCGCCGTCCAGAAGTACAAGGGCACCGCGCTGACCTCCATTTACTCCACCAACGTTATCGTTGAGAGCGGGACCGAGTACCGCGTCTACTCGCTCAACTCCTTCTTTGTCTTCAACGACTCGAACAGCACCGACCCCTGGTCGTATAACGGCGAAAAGAAATTCGCCTCGGGCATACTCGCCGTTATCAAGGCCGAGTCGCCCATCGCCTGCATTACCATCAACCACGGCGAGTCGTTCTCGGACTATGAGCTGTTCTACCTGCTTCAGGACGCAGGCTATATCGTCCAGATGATAAACCTCGCG
This sequence comes from uncultured Eubacteriales bacterium, assembly GCA_934401725.1. Classification (GTDB taxonomy): domain Bacteria; phylum Bacillota; class Clostridia; order Oscillospirales; family CAG-272; genus UMGS1002. The sequence goes on from CAKRSS010000063.1 coordinate 7,353, forward strand.
ACCGACGAAATACCCAAGGACTGCCGCCTTATGGTGGTCTGCAACCCCACCTCCGACTTTCTCGTCAAGGACAACGTCTCCGACGTCTCGGAGATTGCCAAGCTCAACAGCTGGCTCGACGAGTTCAATTCCCTGCTTGTCTTTATGTCTCCCGACTCGCCGGTGCTGCCCAACTTTGAGGAGTACCTTGAGGAGTGGGGCGTGAAGTACGACCGCTACACCGATGAGGCGGGCAACACCTTCCCCTACATGATTAAGGACACCGCCCACTCGCTCACCGCCGACGGCATGACCGTCGTCGCCGAGTACACGACCGAGGGCCTGGGCTCCTCGCTGCACAAGGAAATGCGCAACGTCTCCGTCCCCTCAAAGGTGATTTTCAAGAACGCAATGTCCATTTCCTACTCGGACAGCTACGACACCGTCGACTATACCGACGAGGACGACCCCGACCTCACCTACCGCTACGGAACCTACTACTCAAACGGCGTCTCCCGCAGCATTTATGACGTGTTCACCACAGCCTCGAGCGCCGTCGCCGAGGCAAACGGCGAGCAGGTCGCCGCAGCAAGCACGCTCAATCCCTTCAAGCTCATGACCATCACCCGCGAGACGCAGATGGTCTCCAACTCCGACGCCGACTATTCCTACGTCATCGCCTGCGGCTCGACCGAATTTGTCAGCGCCGATATGCTGCAATCCATCGTCTACGGCAACTCCGACCTGCTTGTCTCGTCGCTGCGCGCCGTCGGACGCGAGACCATTGTGGTCGACATCGCGCACAAGCCCTTCGACAAAACCAAGATCGAGAGCCTGACGACCGCGCAGGCTAACCAGTATACCATCATCCTGACCGTGGTTCCCGCGGCAGTGGTGGTCGTGCTCGGCGTGTTTGTCGTCGTGAGACGTAAATACGCCTGATTCTGAAAGGAAATACGCATGAGTGAATTTGTAACGGTAATTTTCGACGCGAACGGCGGCGGTATAACCGTTTCGAGCAAGCGCGTGACGCGCGGGGAGCCCTATGGCGAGCTCCCCCCGCCCGCGCGGTTCGGCTACGAGTTTGACGGCTGGTTCACCGCCGAGGAGGGCGGCGAGCCCGTCACGCCCGAGACCGTCGTCACCGCCGAGCAGAGCCACGCGCTCTACGCCCACTGGACAAAAAACGCCCAGTCGGACGAAAAGCTCAGGGCTTACCGCAAAAAGAAGGCGTCACTGAAGCGCCAGAAGGTGGTCCTTGTCATCGCCGCGGTGCTGGCGCTCGCCGCCATAATCGGACTCTGCGGCGTCGCCTATATGGTCAACCGCACCAACCTCGAGGACGTCGACGGCACAATATATAAGATAATCAAGACCAACGGCACATATATATTGTGCGACTCCGACGAGCGCGAGCTCGAGAAGACAGAGGACGGCAAGTACTATGTCACCTCCGCCGGCTCGCAGATAAAGCTCGACACCTCCACAGGCAAGGCCTCCATCTACGCCTACGTCGACACCGTCGGCCGTGAGGTGGTGGGCAACATCGTCACCTCGCGCATACTCGCCTTCCCGCAGGTCGAGAAGAAGAATATGTCGCGCGTCGAGGTGCACAACGAGTACGGAACCTACGCCTTCATAGGCACACACAAAAACGGCAAAAACGAGTACTACATCGAGGGCCACAAGTCGACAAGCTACGACGAGGAGCAGCTGGCGCAGCTGGTCGTCTCCTGCGGCTACGTGCTGGCCATGTCCAAGATCGAGGAGCCCATCGCCGACGAGAACGGCGAGTACTCCATGTACGGCCTCGTCTCCGAGACGCGCACCGACGCCGCGGGCAACGAGTACACCTACACGCCCGCCTGGTACGAGATTACAGACGTTAACGGCGTGAGTTACAAGGTCATCGTCGGCGACGCTATCGTCTCGGGCGCGGGCTACTACGTCCAGTACCTCAACCCCGACTACCCCGATACGCCCTTCATCTATATCGTAAACTCCGACATCCAGAAGACGGTGCTCAGCCCCGTCGAGGCCATGGTCACGCCCATGGTGGTCTACCCCATGACCATCTCGACCTACTTCAACGTCGAGGACTTTTCGCTCGTCCGCTCGGACAGCGAGGAGGTCATCAGCTTCACCTACGTTCCGCTTGAGGAGCGCCAGGGCACTATGAACTCGTCCAGCCCCTATGTCTTCAACACCAAGGGCATGGAGACCTTCCGCGCCCACTCGACCAACGTCGACACCTGCCTGCAGAGCTTTTACAACATGAGCTTTGTCGGCGTCACAAAGCTTTCGCCCGAGGACGAGCAGCTGATCGAGTACGGCGTCGCCGACCCGGCGTATATGATTTACTACAAGTTCCTCACCAAGGACGACGACGGCAAGACGGTCAAGATTGACAACTACGTCTTTGTCAGCCGTCTGACCGAGCGCGGGACATATTACGTCTACTCGACCATGTTCGACATGATAGTCGAGGTCGAGCGGCGCTACCTGCCCTTCCTCGACTACGGTCTGATGGACTGGATCGACGCCTCGCCCTATTCCTTCAACCTCGGCTGCACCGAGACAATAAGTCTGCGCCGCGGCGACGAGGAGCGCGGGTTTGTGCTTGACAACTCCGACTCGATACAGTACGAGTACCGTTCCATTTCGTCCGCAAGCTACTCCTCGACGGGCTATTACGGCGACGTCAGCGAGTACAGGCTGGTCAAGGTGGGCGGCAAGTACGCCGTTGTCGACAAGGACGGCAACACGCCGCCCGTGTTCGCCTCGGGCATGAGCTATCTCATCAAGGCGCGTGAGAAGACGGACAGCAAGGGCAACAAATCGACAGTCAACGACCTGTATCTCATCAAGGACCGTTCGGCCTTCACCGTCGACATGGCGGGCGGCAAGACGGGCACCGGCACGCTTTACGTGACGCAGTACGACAAGAGCACAGACAGCGTGCTGTACATTTTTGTCGACGAAGCGAGCGGCGCGTGGGGCAGAGTGATACGCACCATCGGCTCGGCGGACGTCCGCGTGACGGGCAAGTCCAACGGCAGCGTGACGGGCGCGGTCAACACGACCTACTTCCGTCACTTCTTCCAGACGATACTCTACGCGAGCATCGAGGGCGAGTCGGCGCTCACTGCCGATGAGCAGGCAGCCCTCAAGGCCAAGGCCGACAACGAGGCCGAGCTTGTTCTGACCATCGAGACGGAGGGCGGCACATTTGAGTTCCGGTTCTTCCGTTACAGCGAGCGCAAGAGTTTCTTCACCGTCAACGGAGAGGGCAACTACTACATGGTGTCCGACCGTGTGGAGAAGATCTGGAACGACGCCCTGCGTGTTCTCGCCGGCGAGGATGTTTCGGCGACCAGCAAGAACTGACGAGGTGCGGGCTATTTGCATATGCGCGTATGCGTTAATTTAATTTAAAGTTTGCGGTTCCCGCGGGTGAAGCCTGCGGGGACTGCTTTTTCTATAAATAAGTTCTTTGGCCTTAGCGGGGACTCGCCATAACGTCCGCGGGACGTTAAGAAGTGTACTTTTCTGCCGCGAGCAGAAAAGTACCAAAAGAGTCGCCCCAGAGGGGACGAACCTACGGTTCGCCCCCTCTGGAC
>CAKRSS010000064.1 GCA_934401725.1 uncultured Eubacteriales bacterium
CGCCCCGCCCCGGCGGCCCCCCGTGCGTCCCGGTGGGAGCGTCTGCGGTACAAATGGTTCTCGGGATGAAAATTGCAAAAGACCAACGAGCGGAACCGCCCGCCATCAACAAACTACTCTGCCAGCAGAAAATCGATTTAGGCTGAACCCCCAGACAACGTACAACCGGGGACAAAGCCGTACTTTCGCAAAGGCGCGGTAGAGCGATTTTGACCGAGCCGCGCCGGTGCCGTGCGTCAATGAGGGTGAGAACGCCCACCCTCAGCCATCCCCACGGGAGTGGGAGAGTCCAGAGGGGGCGAACCGTAGGTTAGCCCTCTCTGGGGCGACTCTTTTGGTACTTTTCTGCTCGCGGCAGAAAAGTACAGTTAAATCACGTCCCGCAGACGTTCGGCGCGTCCCCACCAAAACCAAAGAACTTATTCATAAAAAAGCAGTCCCCGCAGGCTTCACCCGCGGGAACCGCAAAAACAATTTAATCAAATCGGCGCACGGACATGTGCAATACGTCCATCACCCGTCTATGTTGTCGTTGATGACCTTCTCCATAAACTGCTCCTTGGTGATGAGCACGCGGCGTGGCTTGTTGCCGTCGGGGGCGCTGATGTAGCCGAGCTTCTCCATCTGGTCGAGTATCTTGGCCGCGCGGCCGTAGCCGACCTCGAGACGCCGCTGCATCAGAGATGTCGATATCTTGCCCGACTCGATGGCAAGCTCTATCGCCTCGCGCAGCTTGGGATCAACGCCCTCGCCGTCGACGTCCTCAATGTTGGCCGTGGCAGAACCGCCGCCACCTTTCTTGCTGCCGCACTTCGCTGCCTCCTCCTCGATGCGACGGATGAATTCGTCGTCGTAGTGCGCCTCGGAGTTGTGCTGCTTGATGAACTCGACGATGTTCTCGACCTCCATGTCGCCCACGAACGCACCCTGTACTCGCAGAGGTTTCATGGCGCCGACGGGGGCAAACAGCATGTCGCCGCGTCCGATCAGCTTCTCGGCGCCGCCGATGTCGATGATGGTTCGCGAGTCGACCTGGCTCGATACCTTGCAGGCGATACGCGATGGCACGTTGGCCTTGATAAGCCCCGTGATGACGTCAACGGACGGTCGCTGCGTACCGATTATCAGGTGAATTCCTGCGGCACGCGCCTTCTGCGCAAGACGGCAGATGGCAGTCTCGACGTCGTCGGAGGCGGTCATCATGAGGTCGGCCAACTCGTCGATGATAATAACGATACGCGGCAGGGGCTCAATTTCCGGATCGCCTTCGGCGAGCTTGTTGTAGTTGTTGATATCGCGGACGTTGACGCTCTCGATGAGTTCAAAGCGCCGCTCCATCTCGGCAACCGCCGTCGCCAGCACGCCGGCGGCCTTCTTGGGGTCGCTGACGACCGGCACGTAGAGGTGCGGGATGTCCTTGTAGATGTTGAACTCTACCTTCTTCGGGTCGACAAGTATCAGCTTGACCTCGTTGGGCTTGGCCTTGTAGAGAATACTGATGATAATACTGTTGATACACACCGACTTACCCATACCTGTAGCGCCTGCTATCAGAAGATGTGGCATTTTGTCGATGTTGAAGTAAATGGGCTTGCCCGCGACGTCCTCGCCGAGGCAGACGGCCAGTCGGCTCGAGCTTTCGGCGAACGTCGGCGACTCGACCAGCGTCCGTAGATATACCGTCGCCTGATGCTTGTTCGGCACCTCGACGCCGACCGCGGATTTGCCGGGGATGGGAGCCTCGATACGCACGCCCGCCGTCGCAAGACTCAGCGCGATGTCGTCAACAAGGTTGGCGATGGAGCGGATACGCACGCCGTCATCAGGCTTGAGCTCGTAGCGCGTGATTGTGGGGCCGCGGGAGTAGTTGATTTCCTTGATGCGGACGTTGAAGCTGCGCAGCGTGTCCATCAGACGTTTGGCGTTATCCTGAAGCTCCTCGGCAAAGTCGTCGCTCGAGCCGGGGTCCCTGGCGAGCAGATCGATGGGGGGGAATACGTACTCGGTAGGCTGCTCCCTGATCGGTTCCTCGTCGTCGGAGGCTATGAGGTCGGAGATGTCGTCGGTGTCCGTTATCATGCCCATCGACTCGACGGTCGCCTCGTCGGCCTGGGGCTTCTTTGCCTGCGTCGTGCGCGCGGGCGTTACGGGAATCGAGCCGCTTGAGCCGCTCACGCCGTCCACGTTGTCGGTGTCGTCGTCGCGCTTGCCGCCGGGGGTGGGCTTGACGTTGCCACTTATTATATCATTGAGATCGTTGTAATCGGGGTCCTGCTCAAGTCCGTCGACGTAAGCACTGCCGCTGCCGCGGCGGACGGGCTCGATGATTTGCGTCTTTTTGCCGAACATCTTGTCGTCGGACGGCTTGCCGCCGCCGACGGGAGTATCGTCCGCGGCGGGGGTTAAGGGAACAGGCTCGGGGTCAGCCGGGCGCAGAGGGATGGAGCCCTCGGTCGGCGTGCCCTTGCCGGACGACTGTTTCGTGTCGTTGTCGTCTTCGCCGGGGATGGGAATTGAGCCCTCGCGCGGCGGCTTTTTGTTCTTGTTGCCGACGACCACCTCGTGATCCTCGCTGAAGACGGAACCGTCATCGTCCGTCTCATCCTTGCGGCGGAGCAGCTCGTGACGGCGGCGCTTGGCCTCCTCCTTCTCACGCTGACGCAGCTCGCGGCGTTCGCGCTCGCGCTCGTCTCGAGCATTGCGGCGGGCGATGACGGTCTCATCGTTCTCCATCGCCTCGCGGCGCTGCTGACGGTGCTCGGCCATGACCTTGGTCTTGTAGCGCAGGTAGAGCCAGATTCCGCGCGGCGTTGTTCCGAACAGGAACATGAGCAGAACGCCTATCATGGGTATGAGGATTATCAGTGAGCCGAGCAGTCCGAGCGCGCGGTAGCTGAGCTCGCCGAGCAGACCGCCGAGCACGCCGCCGCCGCGCAGCACGACGCCGTCACGCCACAGCGCGGCAATGTCGAAGCCCTCGGAGCCGAGCGAATTTATCGTCACGACGTGCACAAGCGCCGAGGTGACGAGCAGCATCAGAAGCGAAAAGCTTAGTTTGAGCGGAACGAGCCCCATGTCGACGTACTTGCGCCAGAAGACCGCGAGGTTGATCAGCACCAGCGGCAGGACAAAGGCAGGCCAGCCGAAAAGCCCGCAGAAAAAGTTGTTGAGCGCGCGGCCGATTACGCCGACGGCTCCGCCGGCGTCGACAAGCCCAACGCATATGAAGCAGGCAGAGAAAAACAGTGCCAGCACGAACAGCATGTAGGGAATGAACTGGTGGACAAACTTAGCCGACGGCGCGGCTTCGGGCACAGCCTCGTGAATCGGCTCGCGGCTCTGTCTTGAGCGGCGTGGCGGCTGCCCCTGAGCGTCTCCGTCGCCACCGGACGCGGCGCGCGAGCCTCCCGAGCCGCCGGAGTGTGCCGGGACGTCGTCAGAACGGCCGGTGCGGCGCGCCTCGGGCACCTCGCCCTGCGACTTGCCGCGCGGGAGCGCCCGCGATTCGTCGTCGCCGGCGGGCAGCTGGTTCCTTTTGTTTTTCTCAGACATTTATACATCCTTTCAGGGGTAAATCCCCGCTTTTTTTGTTTGCGGCATCGTCGCGCCGTTCCGACTGCGCAATGCGCCATCGGAATTGTGCAGTGAAGCTATGGCGGCTCGGCAAAAAGAATTGTGTGTCAGCGCCGGATTCCGTATCATAGCGGCCGCGGCGGCGGATAATAAAGGTGCGGTCGCCGCTCGTGTGAGATAACCATACATTCTACATTATAGCATTATGGCCGCGTCATTTCAAGCGAAACACCGATATTTAACTTTTTGTTTACAAAAGGAGGCTGACATGTCAGGTGTCATACTCATAATATTTGCCGCCCTGACGGGACTTCTGTCGGGCTTTGTCAACGGCCTGCTCGGCGCGGGTGGCGGAATTATCGCCGTCTGGGGACTCGGACGCATGCTGCGCGGCAGCGCCGCCGAGCGCCGCGACATATTCGCCAACGCGCTGACGGTGATGCTGCCGCTTTCGGCAGTGTCGGCGATAAATTACAGCCTGCGCGGCCTTGCGGACAGCCGCGAACTGGGGCTTCTTGTGCTTCCGGCGGTGGTGGGTGGCGTCTGCGGCGCGCTGATACTCGACCGCATAAGCGCCGACTGGCTCAAGCTGATTTTCTCGGTTATAATCATATATTCGGGCATCACCATGCTCGTGAGGTAGGAGGGAAGCATGATAGGCGACATAATCGCTGGACTCGGCATCGCGCTGCTGTCCGGAATGGGTGTGGGTAGCGCGGGGCTGCTCGTCGTGTGGCTGACTATGGCTGACACGGTGCCTCAGCTCGCCGCGCAGGGACTGAACCTTTATTTTTTTCTGTTCTCGTCCGGGGCGTCGCTGTGCGTGCATTTGCGTCGGCGCAAAATTTACTTCGGACTGTGCGCGCTGATGATACCGACCGGCGTCGTCGGGGCGCTGCTCGGCAGCTTTCTCTCGTCTGTGCTTGACGGTGCGGTGCTGCGGCGGCTGTTCGGCGGGATGCTGGTCGTGTGCGGTGCGGTCGGACTGTGGGGCGTCGTGCGCAGGTACCTCGAGGCGCGCGGCAATGTCCAAAAAATAAAAGGGAAAAATCAATAAAGCTATTTACAAAGCCGCGGCGATGTGATATAATGTACATTGAATAGCATTGGCTCGGCCCCCGGACATAAGCCGCTTGCGGTAATTCACCAACCGGTCGCTGTGTCAGTGCAATAATTTTGAAAGGTGAAAGAATCATGACCAGAGAAGAAAAGCAGGCAATTATCGATGCGTATGCCATCCACGAGGGAGACACCGGCTCGCCCGAGGTTCAGATCGCACTTCTGACCTATCGCATCAAGAATCTTACCGAGCACCTGAAGAACAACCGCATGGATAACCACAGCCGCCGCGGCCTTCAGAAGATGGTCGGCCACAGAAGAAACCTTCTTGGCTACCTCATGAAGACCGACATCGAGCGCTATCGTGCTATCATCGACAAGCTCCAGCTCAGAAAGTAAGACTGCCTGACTGTGTCCCGGGAGGCTCCGCCTCCCGGGCACAACACCGAAACCCTCTCACGCCGGATTAGCAGTTAAATATGTGCCACCGGGTGTGGCGCGTATTTAAGTGCTAAACCTCCGTGAGATAAAGGCATCACTGCGCGATTGCACAATCGGAATTACGCGGTGAAGCCTAAAATAAATAAAACGGAGGACACTTAAATGTCAGAACCCATCAGCACACCTATGCAGTTCAGGAACTACAAGGTGTTCAACTACACGCTGGCCGGCAGACCCCTTGTGGTCGAGACCGGCAAGGTCGCAGGGCTTGCAAACGGTTCCGTGATGATTCATTACGGCGACACCGTTGTGCTTTGCTGCGCCACCGCTTCCGCAAAGCCGCGCGACGGCATCGATTTTCTGCCGCTGTCTGTCGACTTTGAGGAGAGAATGTACGCCGCGGGCAAGATTCCCGGCGGTTATCTCAAGAGAGAGGGCAAGCCCTCCGAGAAGGCAATACTCACCGCCCGCGTTATCGACCGCCCCATCCGTCCGCTTTTCCCGAAAGATCTGCGCAACGACGTGGCGCTGACGCTGACGGTTATGTCCGTCGACCCTGACTGCTCGCCCGAAATCACCGCTATGATCGGTGCTTCCATCGCCCTGTCCATTTCGGACATCCCGTGGAACGGCCCTATCGGCGGCGTATTCATGGGTCTTGTTGACGGCAAGCTGGTCGTCAACCCCAACGAGGAGCAGCAGAAAAAGTCCGATTTGCAGCTGACCGTCGCCGCGACCTCCAAGAAGGTCGTCATGATCGAGGCCGGCGCAAACGAGGTCGACGACGACACTATGTACAACGCCATCATGGCGGCTCACAGAGAGATCAAGGATCTGCTCGTCTTTATCGACGCCATCGTCGACGAAATCGGCAAGCCCAAGTTCGAGTATCCCTCCTGCGAGCTTGACCATGACATGTTCGATAAGATATTCGACTTCTGCGAGAAGGACGTCATGTTCGCGCTCGACACCGACGACAAGAACATAAGAGACGCCCGCATGGTGCCCATTCAGGACGCCATCATGGAGAAGTTCGGCGAGGAGTATCCTGACCTCGCAGTCCAGCTCCCCGAGCTGATTTACAAGATTCAGAAGAAGATAGTCCGCCGCTGGCTGCTGGTTGACAAAAAGCGTGTCGACGGTCGCCGCATGGATCAGATCCGTCCCCTCGGCGCCGAGGTGGGACTGCTGCCCCGCGTCCACGGCTCGGGTCTCTTCACCCGCGGCCAGACCCAGGTGCTCACCGCCGCAACCCTCGGCATGCTGTCCGAGGCGCAGATGCTCGACGGTATCGACAGCGACACTTCCAAGAGATACATGCACCACTACAACATGCCCGGCTTCTCCACCGGCGAGGCCAAGGCTACCCGTAGCCCCGGCCGCCGCGAGATAGGTCACGGCGCGCTGGCTGAGCGTTCGCTTATCCCTGTGCTTCCCTCCGAGGAGGAGTTCCCCTACGCTATAAGAATGGTTTCCGACGTCGTTTCCTCCAACGGTTCGACCTCGCAGGGGTCGGTCTGCGGCTCCACCCTGGCCCTGATGGACGCAGGCGTGCCGATTAAGGCGCCCGTCGCCGGTATCTCCTGCGGCCTTATCACCGCTGATGACGGCTCGTGGGACACCATGCTCGATATCCAGGGCCTCGAGGACTTCTACGGCGACATGGACTTCAAGGTCGCCGGTACTCACAAGGGCATCACCTCCATTCAGATGGACCTCAAGATCGACGGTCTGACGCCCGAGATTATCAAGCAGGCACTCGTCACCACCCACCGCGGACGTGATTACATCATCGACGAGGTGTTGCTCAAGGCTATCCCCGAGCCTCGCGCCGAGGTCTCCAAGTATGCGCCCAAGATGACCACCATGCACATCGACCCCGATAAGATTCGCGAGGTCATAGGCAAGGGCGGCTCGGTCATTCAGAAAATTGTGGCCGACAGCGGAGCCAAGGTCGACATCGACGATGACGGAACCGTCATCATCGCAGCCGTCAACGGCGAGAGCGCCGCTATGGCCAAGGCCGCTATCGACGCTATCTGCTTCGAGCCCGAGGTCGGCGCTATCTACAACGCGACCGTCGTCAAGATTCTCGCAAGTAAGGACAAGCCCAACGAGGACGTCGGCTGCTTCGTCGAGTATGCACCCGGCAAGGAGGGAATGGTTCATATTTCCAAGATTGCAAACAGACGTCTCAACAAGGTCACCGAGGCCGGTATCGATGTCGGCTCTGCGGTTAAGGTCAAGTACATGGGTCTCGATAAGAAGGGTCGCATGGACTTCTCCATTAAGGACGCTAAATAAGACAGTTTTGCGAGGGGACCTTCCGTACGGAAGCTCCCCTCGACCTTCCTGCAAAACTTTGCAGGTCAATAAACAAAAAGGAGAGCGAGCATGCCTACCCCACCACTTCCCGGATCCGGCCGCGCGGAGCTGCGCCGGCGCAAAAAGATAAAAAGAATAGTAGTCTTTGCCGCTCTGACGGTTGTTATCGTGCTTCTGATGCTGGCCACGGTCATGCTGGCGCTTGAAATTGCTCAGGCGCGCGGCGACTCCAAGCCCTCCGGCACCGATGACATCACCACGACTACCACCCCCGACACCGCCGCCCCCACGCACAGCGGCTACACCGCCTTTATGTACGACAACTCCAAGGCGACCGCGGGTCCGCTGGTGTTGGTCAACAAATCTCACAAATATGTTTTCCCGTCGGGCGCGGCGGGACTATCCGACATACGCGCAAGCCGCAACAAAAATGCCGACGGCGAGCATTCGTACAGCTGTGAATACGACAAGCTGATGGACGCCGAGGCGCTCAAGGCCTTCAACTCCATGATGGACGCGTTTTACGCCGCGACCGGTAACGGCTACGCGCTGGTGACAACCGCCTACCGCACCGCCGAGGAGCAGGACGCGCTCGGTCTCGAAACCAAGGGCGGGTACAGCGATCACCATACCGGCTGTCTTGTGACGCTCAAGTTCTATATGGACGGCGTTATGTACAGCATCAACGACTCCAAGTTTGCCGACAGCTACGCCTGGCTCGCAGAGCACGGCGCGGAGTATGGCTTTGTCGTCCGCTATCCGGACAGCAAGGTGTCCATCACCGGCGTCAGCAACTATTCGAACGCCTACCGCTACGTCGGCGTGGCGCACGCCGCCTACATGAAGGCGAACAATCTGTGCCTTGAGGAGTACATAGAGCTTCTGAAGTCGCACACGCTGACTGACAGTCATCTAAGCTCGACTGACAGCCAGGGCAATAAGTATGAAATTTACCGCATCCCGGTGGCGTCCGGCACGCAGACCTCGGTTCAGGTTCCCGAGGGCAAGCAGTATACCATCTCGGGCGACAATGACGGCGGACTTGTGATCGCCGTCAAGCTGTCATAATAAACGACTGAAGGGGTTATACTTTAGGTGAGCTCTGTAAATCGGAGATTGCCTTTGAGGCGCCACCGCTCAACGCAATAATGCGCGGTGACGCCTTGAGTTGCCCCCTTTATTTGCAGATAGGAGGCAAGCATGGCAAAAATCAACCCGGCCGACGCCGAGGCTCAGAAATACCTCGCGCTTCAGAGACGCACGGCGCCCGCCTGTCGGGCGGCCGACCTGATACTCATCACGGTGCTGTCGGTCATGATCGCGGTCATGGGAATCGCGATATTCATACTGCCCCCGTCGTCCTTTTCCGAGGACGAGAACCGCAGTCTCACGACCTTTCCCGCCTTTTCCCTGGGCGCGCTCGCCAGCGGCGAGTGGACGGCGGACGTTACGTTGTTCTATTCGGATCAGTTTCCGGTTCGGCGGATGATGGTTCAGCTCAAGGCGGTGTGCGAGCTGGCGCAGCTCAAGGGGCAGAACAACGGCGTCATTCTCGGCTCAGGTGGGACGCTGATAAAGCGGCTCGAGTACAACGACACGTCGATAACGGCGCGCAATCTCGCGGCGGTTGACGATTTGCGGGCGGTGCTTGAGGGTGACGGCATACCGGTAGAGTTGGCAGTCGCGCCGCGCGCCATTGACGTGCTTTGCGACGAGCTTCCGGCTCTTTACGGGGCTGACCGGTCGGACGCGATATGGGAAGAGATAGTCGCGCATCAGTCCGACGCGGCGCGCTACCGCGACCGTCTGCGCGAGCTGAGCGTGGCGGGGGAGTACGTCTGGTACCGCACCGACCACCACTGGACGACGGACGGCGCGTACGCCGCCTACGTCGAGCTCGGGCGGCAGTTGGGCTACACGCCCTATCCCGCGAGCGATTTTCAGCGCGTGGTCGTCTCAACCGAGTTTTACGGCACGACATATTCGAGCTCGGGGATGTACTTTGTCGAGCCTGATACCATGTGCTTTTACCGATACGCCGGGGACGAGGGGTATGTCGTCGAAAACATGCTGACCGGCAGCCGTCTCGATGGCTTTTACGACACCTCCTACCTCGACGGCAAGGACAAATACAGCGCGTTCATCGGCGGGAACAACGCTCACGTTCGCGTCTGTCGCGCGGACGGCGACGATGCCGACAAGCCGACGCTCGTGCTCGTCAAGGACAGCTACGCGCACTCGCTGGTGCCGTTTTTGGCGCGACACTACCGGCTCGAGATAATCGACCTGCGCAGCTACACGGGTTCCGTCGCCAAGCTGGCGCGTGAGAAGGGCGCGTGCGGCGTGCTTGTGCTGACCGGTGTCGACAATCTGGCAACCTCGGACAGCCTGACGCTTTTGCGTTACGGCCTCACGTCCGCGCCCGCAAATAACTGAAATTCGGAAAGGAAAACACCGAAATGAGAAATAAAGACAAGCAGAACGAACAGTGCCAGCCGCTCGATGAGGCGGCCGCGCCCGTAGTCGAGAAAAAGAAGCGTCCGGGCTTCCGGCCATATATCAAGAACACTATGAGTGTGTCCTGTGCAATATACAAAAACGACGACGACAACGGTCCCGTGACTCAGCACGAGGTCTCCGCGTCGTTCCGCGTGCGGATCATCCCCCTCATGATCGCCCTCGCCGTCTCCGCCGCGGTCATGTTCTTGGTGAAGCTGAAGAGAAAGTAAGGGGCGCGCTTCGGGGCTTTGCCCCGAACCCCACCAAGGGGGCTTTTTGAAAAAAGCCCCCTTGGATCCCGCAAAAACTTTCAAAAAGGGACAGTGGAACGAAATAAAGCATGCGAGAGCCGCTCGCTCTCGGGGCTCGGTCCCGAACCCCGCCAAGGGAGCTTTTTGAAAAAAGCCCCCTAAGAACCCGCAAAAACTTTCAAAAAAGGGTGGGTTGGTGGAATATAGCAAGCAAAAACCGCTCGCTCTCGGGGCTCTGCCCCGAACCCCGCCAAGGGAGCTTTTTGAAAAAAGCCCCCTTGGAACCCGCAAAAACTTTCGAAAAAGGGGCGGGTCAGAGTCTGTGGGACGCAGGGACGGGTGGTTTTGAGCGTTTAAGTGTTGGCGTTACGGCATCACGCGATAGA
>CAKRSS010000065.1 GCA_934401725.1 uncultured Eubacteriales bacterium
GCAGAAAAGAACAGTTAAAACTCGTCCCGCCGACGTTCGGCGAGTACACTTCTCCACCGTCGGTGGCCTCCACGGCGAGAGCCCGCCAAGGCCAAAGAACTTTTTTAACAGCGCATAGGCATATGCAATACGCCACACCCCGGCGCGCCACCGGGTGAAGGCCCCTCTTTCATCAAAAAGCAGTCCCCGCAGGCCTCACCTGCGGGAACCGCAAAATAAATATAACCAATCAGCGTACAACTAATTGCTGCCAACGAAGTGCGGCAGCAATTAGCCCACGCCACGCAGATCATCCATTGATGCCCTGAACTTCAACAGACACCTGTAACTCCTCGGCGTCAGTTCTTCCGAGATGTTGAAATAAACGTCCTGATCCTTGAGCGGGTAGGGCCACGACTGCCTGGGGGCAAAGCGTATGCAGATCGTGCCGTAGATTTTTGAGGAATTCAGCTCGCGACGCTCGTCGGGGGGCAGCGCGTTGTATTCCTCGATGAAGGTGCTGAGCAGCGCGTCGACAGGCTCGCGCATCTGCGGAAAATTCCGGGTTGGATAGGGCGCGATGATGGTGTAACCGTCCTCCGAAGGGTAGCGCAGCGAGCCTACGTATGAGCAATATTCGGGCTCGAGTCGCATGGTGTCGGACTTTGAGGCGCAGTAGCTTTGTATGCGGTCGAGCAGAATGTCGGTCGTGTGGATTTTGCGCATAATGCGCTGCCCGTCGGTGGTCGTGATCTCCACCGTGGATATTCCGCTGCTGTAATAGGAATCTGTCCACGACGCGCCGGATTTTACGTACGATTTTATGACCAGAGACTTGATTTCCTCGTCATATATCGGCGTCTCGGCGATGTGAAAGTAGAGCACGGCGTTTTTGTCCGAGCAATCGCAGGCTATGCGGACGTGATCTATCTCGTCGGCGCTCTGTGGCGTAGCGTTTATCACGCCGTTTGACGTTAGCATGACTCCGCCCCAGAACAGCAGTACGATGGCGGGCAGCAACCATACGAACTTGGTTGCGGCGAGCATGCTGCGAATTTTTTTGGTTGTGAGAAGCTCGTAGAGGTAGTAAATAACCAGCGCCGTCACGGAAAGGACGACTATGAGCGACACTGAGGTGCTTGTGGCGTTGATGAAGCCCAGGTAGACGATAACCAGAAGCAGCGGCAGCGTGAACGCGGTACGGTAAATGACCTGGAGCAGGCGGTTTGGCGCGGGTACTCCGGCGACCTCACTGCGGCGCAGCCGGAACAGCACGCCGCCGAGCACGATAAAGGCCAGCGACAGCACCGTCGAATATACAATCGGAACCACGTCGAAGCCCCGTATCATTGCGAACGGCTCGAACAGTCCGAACGACAGATACCCGAGCGTTTTCTCCGGAATGTAGAGTGCCGTTGCGCGCTCGGTCAGGCATTTGACGAACATCCACACTGTGAATTTCGGCACGAGCATGACGGCCACGTAAAGCGCGGCTGCGGACACGCCGATGCCGGTCGCCGACAGCGCGGCGGGGACAAAGGCGGCGGTGGTCAGCGTCGCGACGCCGAACAGCAGTATCGTCCGCCCGACCGTTGCCCACGACAGCGTGACGGCCGACCCGACTGCGAGCCAGAGCCCGCCGCAGACGGCGACCGTGACAAGCAGTATTCCCCAGATCCACGTCATGGCAGCAGCCAAAAAGCTGACGTACAGCGTTGTGCGCCGATAGGGAAGCGAGTGGTAGAAGTCCGAGTCGCGGCGGTTGGTCAGGAAAGAGAACATCGAGGCCATGATGCAGGGCGCGAGCAGGATAAGTCCCCACAAAAACGGGGCGTAGACCTCGGACGAGATGGAGAATGAGTCGGTGTAATCAAGTATATCCGAATATTTCGGTCGTATCATCTGGATTATCGGGAATACCGCCGAGCCGACGACCGTCACGATAGCGGAGAACAGTCCCGCCACCTTCACGCGGCGCAGGCCGACGCGGTAGAGACCCATATCGAACAGCTTAGTCATGGTGCACCTCCTTGTGTTCGCCGTATTCGTGGAGGCCGTCCGAATAGCCGAGCGCGTCGAGCTCGTATATAAAGACCTCCTCGAGGCTCAGCGGTAGTATGTCCAGTATGGCCGGGGCAGGGGAGCGCGACGCGAGCTCGTGCCGCAGCGCCTCGCAGTCGCCGCGCGCTATCAGCGTTGCGACCGAGCCGGACTGGCGGTAGGACAGCATATCGATTCCCTCAAACAGCGCGCGGTCAAACGGCTCTGTGTAGCCGAGCTGAACCTTGAAAAGCGACGTTTTGAGGTTCTGAATATCGCGCTCGAAGACGAGTCCGCCATGGTGCAGCAGCGCCAGCTGGTCGCAGGTATCCTCGAGCTCGCGGAGCGAGTGCGACGCAAGTATCGCCGTGGCGCGACGGCTGACGATGTCGTCGTATATGATATTGCGGACGGTGTTGCGCTTTATTGGGTCGAGGCCGTCGAAGGTTTCGTCGAGGAACAGGTATTGCGGACGCGCCGAGAGCGCCAGAATGATAGCGGCCTGTCGCTTCATGCCCTTGGAAAATGTATTTATATTTGCGTTCATGTCGAGCTCGAACATCCCGGCGAGCTCGCAGAGGTGGGGCATATCGAAGTCAGGGTAGAGCAGCTTCCACATGCGTCCCATATCGCGCAGGCGCGACTGCGGCGCGAAGAACAGCTCGTCGGGGACGAAGACTGTTTTTCCCTTGACGGTCGGGTTTTCGTATATTTCCTCGCCGTCGATGGTGGCGCGGCCTGCGCTCGGGTGGTAGATGCCCGAGAGTATGCGCAGAAGTGTGGATTTGCCCGCGCCGTTGCTGCCGACGAGTCCGTAGACGCAGCCTTCCGGGATGGTCACGGAAAGCTGTTTCAGCGCGCAGAACGTTCCGAAGCGCATATCGACGTTTTCAGTTCGTATCATTATCGTTACCTCCTGTCGGAATATCGGTTACGGCCGCGACAATGTCGGCCTGCGGCACGCCGGCCTCGCGCAGCTCTTTTGCGAGCGCCGACAGCTCGAGCAGCCGTGCGCAGTAGCCGTGCAGTATTTTCTCCCGCGCGTCTCTTGCGACGAACGCGCCTCTTGCGGCGACGGTCACGATATAGCCGCGGCGGTCGAGCTCGTTATAGGCGCGCTGAACCGTATTCGGGTTGATGCCGAGCGTCGCCGACAGCTCACGAACCGACGGCAGCTGTGTCTCCTCGGCGAGCACCCCGGCGCTGATCTCGCGGCAGATGCTGTTTATTATCTGCTCATAAATCGGAGTCCTGGACATCTTATCCAGTGTGAGCACTACGGTCACTCCTTTCGTGTCAACTGTATTATCTGTTGTAGTACAGTTCGATTATACCACACCGCACGGGAGATGTCAAGGGGGAAAAATAAAAAAGCGTTTCGTCGCCTGCGGAGTGCGACTAACGCTGGGGGAGTGTTTCGCCGCCTGCGGGCGGCGACCAACGCTGGGGGAGTGTTTCGCCGCCTGCGGGCGGCGACCAACGCCACACGGCGTTGGATCCGTGCCGCCTTTGAAAAGGCGGGCGAAACTTTCAAAAAGGACGGGTTAAGGTCTGCGAACGGACAGGACGTATGGTTTTAGGCGTTTAAGCGCATGCGTTGCGGCATCACGTTATAGATGAGCACCGCCCTGCTTCGCGTCCGGTGCCCATTCGGAACGGGGGTGGAACCGTTCGTCCGCTGCGTTATAGTTCAGCGGCAAAACGCTTCGCTGTTGCCGTCCTGACGGGAAGAGTAACTTCATTGCTCAAAGCGAGCTTCACCATAAACCCCGCCTCCCTCCGGGAGGGAGGTGGCACGCGAAGCGTGACGGAAGGAGAATGCGGAACTATGGGTTTGTGTTAGCCACATCGCCGCAAGCCCTCCCATCCCTTCATTCCGCACTCTCCCCCAGTCACGGCAAGCCGTGACGGCTCCCTCCGGGAGGGAGCCGCAGGTTTGGTGCGGGATGGAGTGCACGGTATGGACTTTTTGTACCAATAAAAAACGGGCGACCGATGGTCGCCCCTACGGCGTATGGTGGAACTTGTTACTTATCCCGGTTCCGAATGGGCACCGGATGCGAGGCGGCAAAAGTCTCTTTCAGGCCGTCGTGGCGGGGTATCTTTTATGCGATAGCGCACCGCACGCGAAGCAGGGCGGTGCTGGTCTACAACGTGATGCCGCACCGCCCGCACTTAAACGCCCCAAACCGTCCGCCACGGCGTCCCACAGACTTCGACTCGCCCCTTTTTGGAAGTTTTGCGGGGTCTCGGGGGCTTTTTCAAAAGCCGCCCGAGCGGGGTTCGGGGCTGGCCCCGAGAACAATCGGTTCCTGCTCTCCTCATCCCGTCCACCTGCCCCTTTTTGAAAGTTTTTGCGGGTTCTTAGGGAGCTTTTTTCAAAAAGCTCCCTAAGCAGGGTTCGGGGCAGCGCCCCGAGAGCAATCGGTTTTCGCTTGCTCTATTCCATACACCCGTCCCAGAGACTCAATTATAATTCTCCGCGATGTACTGGCAGAGGCGCAGACCCTTGTTGACGAGGATGACGTTTATGCCGGAGTCACAGAGGAGCTTGTAGTAGTCGTCGGTTTCGTACTTGGAGCTGTTGCCGTGAGCGTCGATGTAGCAGCGCGCCTTGCCGCGCAGGCTGGCAAGCGTGGATTTGGCGGACGCGAGGTAGTCCTCGGGCGTTGTCTTGGAGAAGTCGCAGTCGGTGAAGCGGACACAGTAGTCGAGCCCGTTTGCCTTAATTGTTGCGAGCGCACTGGCGGCAGAGCCGTCGCCGTGCATACCGACAAAGCTGAAGGACGAGCGCCCGATGGCGGCCGTCATCTGCTTTTTGTAGTTCTTGACGAGCAGGTAGTTCGATGAGGTGTAGGCGCTGTGCCAGGTGAAAATCACGGTCGTGTAGGCCTTGTACTTCACGATGAGCGGCCATATGTCGTCGGCGTAGCTCCACTGGTCGAGCTTGTCGAGACGCACCATTATGCGCTCGGAGCACACCTTCATGACCTCGTCAAGCGTCGGAATTTTGTAGGTGGTGAGCCTGGCCGAGTCGCCGCCGGTGCCCTCCTTGAGCGAGAGCTGACGCAGCTGCGCAAACGTCCACTCGGAGATCTGCATGGAGGTCGGGAAGCCGTTTTTGCCGGCAAATTCGGAGGCGTTTGTCATGCGGGTCAGCGTCTCGTCGTGCATGAGGACGAGCACGCCGTCCTTGGTGCGGCGCGGGTCGATCTCGACCATGTCCGCGCCCATGCGAATGGCGCTGATGATGCCCTCAATCGAGTTTTCGGGGTAGTAAACCATGTCACCGCGGTGCAGGCAGGACATCAGCCGCCCGGAGGGGTCTGACATGGCGGTGACCTTCTTGTCAAAGTCAAGCATCCAGTCGGGCGTGTCGAAGAGAATGTCCCAGTGCATGGCGAGCCTCGAGATGTCGTTGATGTAGACGTCGCGGTCGGGCAGCGTGTAGCTGTATGTCAGTGCCGACGCGTCGAGGTCGCCGGACGACGCGACGATGAGGTTAAGCAGATAGCGACATCCGGAGCCGAGCGCCCAGTCCGAGCCGCCGCCGATGAGAATGCTGCCGTCCTTGACTGTCAGCGAGAAGTCGTCCGCGCCGTAGCCTGTGCCGACGCCGCGCCGCGTGCTCCCGATGACTATCTCTGGTCCCACCGCGTCAGCAGTGTCGGTGCCGGTCGCCATAACCGCGCCCGAGTAGTTGCCGATTGCGTCGGCAACGGTGAGCGCCATGGACTTATAGGCGTTTTTGTAGACGATTTTGTAGTCTGATATCGGGCGTCCGAGCAGCTTCAGCCCCTCGGCGGCGTAGCTACCCTGCTCAACGTAGGACAGTGTTGAGGGGAGCGACAGGGAAGAGCTGCCGAGGTAGTTCGCGATGAAATATTCGACTGCCTCGACTGTCTTCTGGTCGTTGTGACCCGCGATCACGACGCGGGTGCCGCTGACGCATATGATAAAATCGTTGTACCTGACCGACGCGAGCGCCGCTATGCTCTCGTCACGGTTGGTGCTGCCGACAAGTATCTCGAACTGATATCGGTCGGCCGGGTTTGCGTCGCGCGACTCAAAGTCGGTGACGATGGACATGTCCCCGAGACCGTACTTCTCAATAATCGCCGTGCGGAGGGACTTCGCCGCATCCGTCACCTGCGTCGTGCTGTTGTCGGAGCGGACGACCTTGTATTTTGTCGCGCCGCCCTCGACGATTTTAAGCTCGCCCGCCGGAGTGTCCGGCGTCGGCGTCGTTTCGCCGGAAGGGGTGCTTGAGTCTGTCGTCGTCCCGTCCTGTGACGTGCCGCCGGGGTTGCAGGCCATGAGGCAGGGCAGCAGCATCAGCAAAATGAGGATGAGAGCAAGAATTCTTTTCATGTTAAATCTCCTTAAATACTGCAAACGCGGCACAGCGCGAAGCTGTGCCGCGTTTTATCGCGTAAAATTATTTTACGTAGGTAATCTCGTCGAAAATGACGTAGGAATCGGCGGAGTAAATATAGCCGTCAGTGTAGCAACGCATGCTGAGGATGAAGATGTCCGGGAAGGTTTCACCGACAACGCTTTTTGAAGTCTTGTCGTAGAACGAAGAAGCGGGAACATAAATCCAGCCTGCGAAGTTGTCCGGAATTTTGATGCGGCAGGAGGTTATGTTGGTGGACTGAACCCACGCGCCGTTCTCATAGTAGTAAGCTACAGCGGAGCCGACTGCGTTCTCAGGTCCCATTGAACGGATGTCGTTTGTGTTGATGGTAACGGAAGCGCATACGGTGTCGGGCTTGTCGGGGTTGGGAGCTACGTTGGAGAAGTCAACGTAGAACATAATACCCTTGCAGCCCACGATGGGAGCATCGCCGAAGCACTGCATTTCGATCTCGCCGCGCGAATCCTTGGAATCAGCCTTGCCTGCAAACTTTACAGCTTTCCCAAAGATAGCACCGCCGTCAGTGCCGACGTATGTAGCGCTGCCCTTGGAGTTGCCGGCAATGAGGTAATCCTCGTCAGCATTGTCGAAGCAGAAGGTGCGGCAGGCGATCTCGTAGCTTGCGTTGCCGGGCAGAGTTGCGGGCATCACGGCTTTGAGCGCAGCCTTGTCGGCGTCGGAGAGCTCGTCGAACTCGATGGGATCGACGGAAACGACAGGAGCGGGAGTGGAAGAGTCGTCAGCCTTGGGGGTGGTGGTGTCGTCACTCTTTGCGGGAGTGGTCTCATTGTCCTTGGGAGTGGTGGTGTCGTTGGGCTTCTCGGTTGTTGTGCCGGGGGTGGGGGTGGTGTTGTTCTCTGTCTTCGGCGTGGTTGTGTCGCCGTTGGGAGTGTTACTGCCGTTATTGCACGCTGTCATGGCGAACACCATGACGAGTACGAGCGCCAGTGCTATAAGAGCCTTGAATTTCATGGGAATCCTCCTCAAAATTTATTCCTTCATATTATATCAAGGTGGCTGTTTATTGTCAAGAATCAGGCCGAATATTCAGCACATTGTACAAAAAGGAGCCGCCGGGTTTGGTGAGCGTGCCCACATGCCCGGCGGCAGAGATTAGTTATCGAGCTGCAAAGTTTACTGCAATTTTGCGCAGACGTGTTTCCGTGAGTCTCCTTGACTGCTCGATGAGAGCGTCGGCTCCCTCGCCGGAGCCGATTATATTGGTGAACATCGGATTATCGCACAGCCCGAGCATGGGGTCAAGGCTGAACGCGGTATTGCCGATCACGATGTCAAACATACCGACGGCCCCGACGAGCGTTACATGACGCCCCTTGATGACGGGGAGGAACTGCTTCTCAATGGTGTCGTCCTCGGCCATGCTCTGAAGGACTGTCGACACTGTGTCCGCACCGTACTGCCGCGGGATCGCGTAGAAGAAGGCGGCTGCGCCTATCGGCGCGCGGTAGTCGCCGGTCTCCTCAAGCGTGGGGAGCGGCAGGATGTGCAGGTAGTCGTAGGTGCTGTCGAGGGTGGCCATGACGGTTCCCATGTCGCACAGCGAGAACATGCTGTTGTCAAGCGTCGCGTTCTTGGTCGAGATAACGCCCGTGTCGACGCCGGAGAGCAGCGCGCACAGCTTGGTGATACTGCCTGACCAGTCGGAGGAGAGGCTGAGGGTGTTGTTGTCAGCCAGCCTGATACCGGCGCCGTTTGCAAGCAGCGCGGCGTCATGCTCGCCGTTGAGCCCGAGCACGGTTCCCGTGGCGTTCTTTGACAGCGCAAGCACCGCCTCGAGCGTCCACTTGGCCTCGTTGACGAGCTTTATGGTGTCGGAATAGCTGAGTCCGGCGGCTTCCATGAGCCCCTTATTGCCGACAAGGAACTTCTGAGACAGCGTTGCGTTGGGCGATATGTGGCCGGTCACGAAATACAGGTTGCCTTTTATGCTCAGTGTCTCGACCATTTCAGGGTTCCAAGCCTCGGACTTTACGTCGACGCCGGTGGTTTTGTTCAGCTCCGTCAGGGCGTTGATGGTGGTCAGCGCCATGATTGAATCCGAATGCGCCGCGGCGAGCATGTTTTCGATGTCGCTGGCCATGACGCGGTTCTTTACCTCGTTCACAAACGCCGTCTTCGACTCGGCGTAGGAAATCCGGATAGCGCAGCCAAGCGCCTGTGTGACGTTCTCACGGCGCATGTAAAGCGAATCGTTGAGCGACTCCCCCGTGATGTCGTCGCCGCCGAGCTCGCGCACGTAGCCGGTGTCGATGGCAAGTATGTTTATGACAGTTACGCGCAGGTCGGTGCCCGAGGGCTTGTAATCGGACGTGGTTGAGGGGGCGGTCTGCGAGTCTGTCGTGCTCTCGGAGCCGGGCGCGGCGTCACCCGAGGTATCGGCGGGGTCTTCGCTCAGACCTCCGTGAGACGGATTGGTTCCGGGACCGTTGCCGCCGTCGTCGGGACGGCCGACAAAGCGCACCAGCGTTACGTACCCCACGCCGATGAGGCAGACGACGAGCAGGCAGGCGGCGACCTGCGTCAGGCGTCTGAGCACGGTATTCGAGGTACGCGACTGACGGGTCATATCACCGCCAACGGCGTTTTGACGAAGAATTTTTTTGAGTTTTCGGTTGTTCATCAGTTGAATCCCTCCTTAATAAGAATTTTTTTGAGCTGTTCGCGTCCGCGGCGCATACGGCTTTTGACAGTCGGGAGCGGCAGATCCAGAATGCGCGCGATTTCCGCAAGACGCAGGCTGTTGAAATAGTAGAGCACTATCACCTGCCGCTGATCCTCGCCGAGGCTTGCGATGGCGTAACGCACCGATTCCTGTTCGGGAGTGAGGAGCGGAATGTCATCGGAGCGCGCTGTGCGGTCGAGCGGCGCCGTGGGCACATAGGACGACGCGTGGTTATTGCAGACGTTGCAGGCGATCTTCATTATGTAGGCCTTGCCGCTGACATCGGACTCCGATATGTCCTTGTAGCGGTAGAGCCGGAGGAAGGTCTCCTGCGCTAGATCCTCGCCGAGGTGCATGTCACCGCAGCGATAGACGCAATAACGATAGACGTCGCCGTAGTATTCACGGTAGATAGACTCTCGGGTATTGACGTCGCCCTCCCGGGCAAGAGCGACGTTGTTTTTTTGGGCCATCTTGTTGCCGCCTTTCTGAGATTTTGATGCATCTACTATATACAACCGAAAAAACGTCGGAAAAGATTCACAAACGAAAAATTTTTATTGAAATTCGCTTTGGGGCATAATAAAACAAAACACGAAAGAGAGATAAATTATGAATATATCCAAATCAAACTATCCGCGATACGCGGATGCGCGCGCGCCCAGGTCTGCCGTCGTGCGGGATTGTATGCGCGCGTTTGTCTGCGGGGGGATTATCTGCGTTATAGGAGAGGGGCTGAACAAGCTGTACACGCTGTTCGGTCTTAGCCGCGACGACGCGGGGCTGCTGTGCTCGGTGACGCTTATTTTCATCGCGGTGCTGCTGACCGGGCTCGGTGTTTTTGACCGCATCGCGCGTTTTGCGGGCGCTGGAACGCTTGTGCCGATAACGGGCTTTGCCAACGCTGTTGTGTCGCCCGCGATGGACAGCTACCGCGAGGGCTTAGTGCTGGGGATCGGCTCCAAGATATTCACCGTCGCCGGGCCGGTGCTGCTGTACGGCACGCTGGCGGGGGCAGTGTACGGGGTGATTTATTATATTGTAAAAATGATTTTTTGAGGGAGGGATTTGGCTCGCCGGACGTTCGGCAAAAAGCGGTTTTTATAAAAAGAAGTTCTTTGGCCTTGGCGGGCTGCCGCCGTGACGAATTCCGACGTGTTCGAAGTGTACTTTTCTGCTATGCGGCAGAAAAGTACCAAAGAGAACGCACCCAAGCGGGGG
>CAKRSS010000066.1 GCA_934401725.1 uncultured Eubacteriales bacterium
CGGCTGCGCCGACCGCACGGAGCGGGTGTTTTTTTGTTGTACCGGCCGAGCTTTAAGCTGAACAATCAGCCTGTCAGCTGAACAATCAGCCTATCAGCTGATTATCAAGCTTGTACTTCGCGGCGATTTCGCGGAGCTTGCCGTTCGCGATCAGCTGCGCGATGGCGTCGTTGACCTTGGCGGTCAGGTCGCTGTCCTTGCGGAAGGCGATGCCGTACTCCTCGTTTGCGAAGGAGAAGGCGGGGTCGACGGCAAGCGCGGCGTAGGACGTGCCCTCGCCGATCATGCCGATGGAGGTGACGAAGTCGACCACGCAGGCGTCAACAGTGCCCGCGGCGACCTCCATGATGGCGTCCTTCATGCTGTTGACGGCGGTGTAATCCGCGCCGGCGAACAGAGCATCGGACTTGATAACGCCCTCGCCGGACGACTCGGCCTCGGCGACGATTTTGATGCCCTTGAAGTCGTCAGCCGTCTTGTACTTGCCGACGTTCTCGGACTTGACGACCAGCACCTGCTTATTGGACATGTAGGGGGTGGAGATGGACATGGTCGCCTTGCGGTCGTCGTCGATGGTCATGCCGTTCCAGATGCAGTCGATTGTGCGGCCGTTGAGCTCGATTTCCTTGGTCTTCCAGACAATTTCCTGGAAAACGGGCTTGACGCCGAGGATTTCGCAGACAGCGGTTGCGAATTCGGTCTCAAAGCCGGTCAGCTTACCGTCGGCGCCGATGTAGTTCATGGGCTCGAAGTATGTAATGCCGATGACGAGCTCGCCCTTTTTCCTGACGGCGTCGTAGTCCGAGCCGGACTTGCCGCAGGAGGCGAAAGACATAACGCAGAACATGACCGCCAGCGCGAGGCAGAGAATTTTGGTGAAGTTTTTCATTTTGGAATATCCTTTCGATGCTTGGTGTGCCGCCGTGCAGCCAACGAACGGTGCGGCGGGGCTTTGATTTGATGGTGATATTATATCATCCGGCAAACACTTTGTCAAGATGCCACTTTAGCACTTTAATTTTGTAAAGCGTTAATATATTTTAGATATGTTGCACAAAAAACAAAAGTGAACGCGGGGCGAGCGGCGCGAGGGGCGAGTGGGCGAGCGGGCACAGCGCAAGCGGGCACCATGATCCGGCAGGAGAACCTTGACATCCGCACCCACGGCGCAAGCGGGCACGGTGCGAGCGGCACTAGCGGGCGGGGCACAGCGCAAGCGGGCGAGCGGGGCGAGCGGGCGAGCGGCACGAGCGGGCGAGCGGCACGAGCGGGCGAGCGGGCGAGCGGGGCACAGCGCAAGCGGGCGAGCGGCACGAGCGGCGCAAGCGAGTGGGGCACAGCGCGAGTGGGCGAGCGGGCGCACAGCGCAAGCGGACACCATGATCCGGCAGGAGAACCTTGACATCCGCACCCACAGCGCAAGCGGGCGAGCGAGGCACAGCGCAAGCGGGCGCGGTGCGAGCGGCACGGGGCGAGCGGGGCGAGTGGTGCGAGCGGGGCGAGTGGGGCACAGCGCGAGCGGGCACGGGGCGCGGGGCGAGTGGGCGCGGGGCGAGTGGGCGCGGCACGAGCGTGCGAGCGACGCGGGGCGAGCGGCATGAGCGGGCGAGGGGCGAGCGGGGCGAGCGGCGCAAGTGGGCAAGCGGGGCACGGCGCGAGGTGTTGCTCATCGCGGAGTGTTAGCCCATGCCGGAACGGCATTCCGCGCCTACACCAAAATCACCCCCCGCCGAGACTCGGCGGGGGGTGTGAATCATTCGGTTCGGAATTACTTCTGAGACTGAATGCTCTGGAAGGACTTTATTATAGCGTCAAGCTGTTTGGGCAGCATCTTCTTGTAGATTTTGGACACGGTTGCCCAAGAACCACCGTCGCAAGCGGTGGAGCTGATGATCTCGGACATGTACGGACCCAGCGTGTTGGAGTAGATACGGCCCTGATCAAAGGACGAGGTCTCGCGCAGGATGTCGAACATACGAGCGGAGGTGTCGAGGGCGCTGTACTTATACTTCATGTTGGTCTCGAACAGGGCGGGGGTGGTCAGGCGGTAAGCCTCGCTGCCCCAGCACTCGAGAACTGCTGTCATCATGGTCTTCTCTTCGCAGTCAACCATCACGCCGTAGAGCGTGAAGGGGTTGCCGATAACGGTGATGTAGTTCTCCTGGTTCTCGTCGTAGAGCGGCGTGGGAACCAGACCGTACTGCCACAGAACTGCGTTCAGGCCGCTGCCGTGCTTTGCGTCGGCAAGGTAAACGCGGTTCTGGCAGAACAGAACGTTACCGTCAACGAAGGGCAGGGCGTAGTCAACTTTTGCGCTCTTGCGGCTGACGTAGCAGTCGTTGCTGGTGAGCCATGGCTTGAGCTTATCGACAAGGTCGACTGCCTTCTGAGAGAAGTAATCGTCGGAAATCTTAATCAGCTCGTCGTCGTTCGTACGCTCGACCAGCTTGAGGTTGGAGCCGGTGTAGAAGGCGTCAACACCATAATAAATGGTAGAGAAGCCGTAGAAGTCGCCGGAGGAGAGCTTCGCGTCGTTGTCGAGATCCTGGTACTGATTGCTGCTCATTTCGATAAGCTTCTCGATGGTCCAGGTGTGGTTATCGACGTACTCGGTCGGGTCGGTGAGGCCGCGGTCGGTCAGCAGCTGCTTATTATAATAGATGGTGTACATGAAGTGCAGGGTATTGGTGGAGGCGTCGCCCGAAATGTAGTAGAGCGCGTCGCCAACGCCCATGGTCTCGATGATGGAATCGGGCCACCAGGGCATATCCTTGTCTATGTAGCTGTCGTCGATGCTGTTGAGGTCGGCGTAGTAGCCCTTGATAGCGAGCTGAGCTGCGGTGCGGGAATAGGTTGCGATAATATCGTAGATCTTCTCGCCGGCGGCAAAGCTGGTATTGACCTTCTGGACGAAGACACTAAGGTTTGCGTTGTTGCCTTTGCACTCCTCAAAGGCGAGCTTGACGCCGAGGCGCTCCTCGATGGTGATGTTACGGTTCCAGATAGCGTCGAGAATGTTGTCGCCGCTGATGCCTTCGCTGACGAACTCGTCGCGCTCGGCGTTCCAGTGCAGAACCATGACTTCTTTGTTGCCATAGTTGAGATCCTCGGGCAGGTTATCCGGCTGATACTCGCTACTGGTATCGGTGGGGGCGGTGGTCTCGTCGCCGGTGTTCTGGCCGGGGTTGTCGGACTTAGGTGTAGTAGTTTCTTTGGGGTCGTCGGTCTTGTTATCAGCGCAAGCGACGGCCATGGCGCAGATCATGAGCAGAGCCAGCACAAAGGTAATGATACGGGTGAATTTTTTCATATCCGTAAGTTCAACCTAAGGGTTG
This sequence comes from uncultured Eubacteriales bacterium, assembly GCA_934401725.1. Taxonomy (GTDB): domain Bacteria; phylum Bacillota; class Clostridia; order Oscillospirales; family CAG-272; genus UMGS1002. The sequence goes on from CAKRSS010000066.1 coordinate 3,336, forward strand.
ATTTCCTCCTTAATTTATTGTTCATATACTTATAACAGAGTTATTATACCAAAAAAATTCGCCGTTGTCAATGTTATTTTTGTTGAAATTTCAGGTGTGTTTTGCGACACAATGCACAAAAAGGGGAGGCGTATTGCATACAGGCATATGCCAATACGCCTTCACCCCCCCTCATGTTTCATATGAAACATTCACCACAGGCAAAAAAGCATTGAAAAAAAGTTGAAAATGTGTTATAATGGCGGGTGAATGACGAAGGAAGGGGGCATGAGGCCGTGATAAAGCCGTATTTGCGCGAAAAATTGGGTCACCGGCGCGTCGTCGGGACGCACATTGAGATGACGGACTCGCTCTGTTCCGAGGTCATCGGCCGGGTGGGATACGATTTTGTGCTCGTCGACGCCGTCGACAGCGAGGCGAGCTACACCGCGCTGCGCAACCACATGAGCGTCCTGAGTTCTGAGGGAACTCCGACGGTCGTGCGCGTGGCCGGGAACATGACGGCGCACGTCGGACGCGTGCTGGAGCTCGGCCCGGACGGCGTAATTTTCCCAGGGCTCGTCACCGCGCGGGATGTCGAGGAGGCAATGCAGCTGTGCGTTTACCCGCCCGAGGGGCGACGGAGGTACAGTCCGCTGCGCGCGGTCGGCTACGGACTCGGCGACGCCATGACGGACTTCCGGCGCGACAGCACGCAGATGTGCCGTTTTGTCCAGCTGGACAGTGCCGAGGCGCTGCGCAACCTGCCGGAAATGGTTGAAAACCCGCTGATTGACGGATTTTTCTTCGCGCCCGGCGAGCTTTGTCGTGCGGACGGTACACCCGACGGAGTGTACGGTGCCGACACCGAGGAGCTGCTTCGGCAGGCATCGGGCGTAATTACGGACGCCGGACTGCCGTTTGGGGTGTCGATTCTGCGCGAGGGCGGCGACGTGCTGCGTTTCTGGCTTGAACTTGGCGCGACCCTGATCGCCTCCGGAGCCGATTTCGGCTACATCCTCGGCGGCGCGGCAGAGAATCTGACGACTCTCAGAGGGTTGTGAGGCTATTGCTGTCAATGAAGTGCGGCAGCGCTTTATTGATGTTGCTCGTGCACTATAATTAAAATGTTTTTTGCGGTTCTCGCAGGGAAGCCTGCGGGGACCGCTTTCCTTATGAAGAGTTCTTTAGCCTTGGCGGGCACTCGCCATAACGTCGGCATAAAGCGTTTTTTGAAAATAAGTTCTTTGCCCCCAAGGGCTGCCGCCGTGGCGAATTCCGGCGTGTCTTTCCAAGGCCAAAGAACTTTTCTTAACAAAGAAGCGGCCTCCGCCGAGCATCCCGGCGGAAACCGCAAACTTAAAATTCAATTAATCAGCATACAGGCATACGCAATACGCCCTCTCCCCTCAGTCCTCTGCCTCAAACTGACTATGATACAGCTTCGCATACGCTCCGCCGGCGGCGAGGAGGGTGTCGTGGTTGCCCGTCTCGACTATGTGGCCGTCGCGCATGACGAGTATCACGTCCGCGTCGCGGATGGTCGAGAGACGGTGCGCGACTATAAAGCTCGTCCGGCCCGCCATCAGACGGCTGAAGGCGTCCTGCACCTTGAGCTCGGTGCGCGTGTCGATTGAGGACGTCGCCTCGTCAAGTATCAGCACCGGCGGCTGGCGCAGCATGACGCGCGCTATGCACAGCAACTGACGCTGTCCCTCGGACAGCGATCCGCCGTCCTCGCCTATGCGGGTGTTGTAGCCGTCCGGCAGACGCGAGATGAAGCCGTGCGCGTGCGAAGCGCGGGCGGCCGCCTCGATTTCCTCATCCGTCGCGTCCGGCTTGCCCATAGCGATGTTGTCGCGGACGGTCCCCTCCGCCAGCCACGTCTCCTGAAGCACCATGCCGTAGTTGCGGCGCAGCGACTGCCGCGTCAGCGAGCGTATGTCGTACCCGTCGACGTTGACACTGCCGCCCTTGACGTCGTAAAACCGCATGAGAAGGTTGATAAGCGTCGTCTTGCCGCAGCCGGTCGGGCCTACAATCGCTATGCGCTGACCCGGACGCACGTCAAGCGTCAGATTCTCGATGAGCGGGCGCTCGGGCAGATAGCTGAAGCTGACATCGTCAAGCTGTATGCCGCCGGGCGTCGGGTAGCCGAGCACGCCCGCGTCGGCGTCGGACGGCTCCTCCGGCTGGTCGAGCAGATCGAACACGCGTCCCGCGCAGGCAAGCGCGCCCTGAAGCTCGGCCACAACGCCCGAAATTTCGTTGAACGGCTTGGTGTACTGGTTGGCGTAGGCTAAGAAGGACGCCAGCGCGCCGACCGTGATTTTGCTGATGGTAAAGCTGCCGATTGTGACGTTGCCCACCGCAACCATAGCGCCGCACAGCGCCACCGCCGCGTAGACAAGGCTGTTGACAAAGCGCGTGGTCGGGTTGGTCAGCGACGAGAAGAAGATAGCCTTGAGGCTGACGCCGCGCAGGCGGGTGTTGGACTCGTCAAACCTGCCGAGCATGGCCGCCTCGCGCCCGAAGGCGACGGTCAGACGGCTGTTTTTGATGCTCTCGTTGACCAGCGCCGTCTGCTTGCCGCGCAGCTCGGACTGGCGGCGGAAATATTTGTACGTCCGCCCCGCGATAAACCTGGCGACGAACAGCGAGGCCGGCGTCAGCACCACCACGACCAGCGTGATGAGCGGGTTTATCGTCAGCATAAAGACGAGAGTGCCGAGGATGGTCACAACGCCCGTCAGCAGCTGTGAGAGCCCGAGCAGCAGACCGTCGGCGAAGCCGTCCGAGTCGGTGATGATGCGGCTGATGAGCTCGCCCGTCGGGTGGGTGTCGAGGTAGGACAGCGGAAGCGAGGTCAGCTTGCGGAAGGCGCTGTATCGCGTGTCGCGCAGCACGGCGTAGACCACGCGGTTGTTGATGACGCTCATCAGCCAGTGCAGCACCGCCGCGGCGACGGCGCATATGAGAATGGAGATGAGGTTGGTTTTGATGGCATCGAGGTCGACCTGACCCGCGCCGACGGCAGCGTCTATGGCGCGTCCGGCGAGGATGGGGATGTAGAGCGTGAACAGCGCCGAGCCCGCCGCGAAGAGCAGCGAGAGAATGAGCCAGGGCGTGTGACGTCCGACGGCGCGGGTTGCGCGCGCGAGTATGCGGCGGCGCTCTGCCGGGGACATATCGGCCTTTTTGAGTTTAGCCATTGCACTTCACCTCCTCGGTTGCGTGCTGGGATTCGCATATCTCGCGGTAGACGGGGCAGGACTCAAGCAACTCCGCGTGCGTGCCGATGCCGGCGACGCTGCCGTCGTCGAGCACGACGATGCGGTCGGCTCCGCGGACGGAGGAGACGCGCTGCGAGACGATAAAGACGGTCGGTCCGAAGTCGAGGCGGCGGAGCGAGCGCCGCAGCGCGGCGTCGGTGGCGTAGTCGAGAGCGGACGAGCTGTCGTCGAGGATGAGAATGCCGGGGCGGCGGACGAGCGCCCGCGCCACAGTCAGCCGCTGACGCTGACCGCCCGACAGTCCCGCGCCGCCCTCGCCGAGGACGGTGTCAAGCCCCTCGGGCTTGGCGGTGACGAAGTCGTAGGCCTGCGACGCGCGCAGCGCGTCGTCGATGGCGGAGTCGGTCGCGTCGGGGTCGGAAAACAGCAGATTGTCGCGTATTGTGCCCGAAAACAGCGCCGCGTGCTGAGGCACGACGCCCATTTCGCGGCGCAGTCCGGCGGGGTCAAGTCCGCGGACGTCCGCGCCGCCGACGAGGACAGCGCCCGCAGTCACGTCATAGAAGCGGGGGATGAGGTTGACCAGCGTCGACTTGCCGGAGCCTGTGCCGCCGATGACGCCCACCGTCTCGCCGGGGCGGACGGAGAAGCTCACGTCGTGCAGCGCGTCGCCCGCGGCCGAGTCGTAGCGGAAGCTGACGTGCCGGAACTCGACGGCGCAGTCCTTGTCGCCCGACTCAAGCTCGGAGACAGGCAGCACGGGCATGCCCTCGACCGAGTCGATGGCGGACTGTATGCGTCCGCCGCAGGCGACGGCGCGGGTGATGTTGATGATAAGGTCGGCCATTTTGATGAGCTCGGTGAGGATCTGGGTCATATAGTTGTAGAGCGCGACGAGGCTACCCTGGGTGAGCAGTCCGGCCTCAACGCGCAGCGCGCCCGTCCGGATAAGGACGATGACGGCGATGTTGATCATGACCAGCGTGATGGGGTTCATGAGCGCGGAGACGGCTCCGGCGAGTCTCTGGACGGCCGTCAGGGCGTCGAGGCGGCGGTCGAACTCCTCGGTCTCATCTCTCTCGCGGCCGAACGCGCGGACGACGCGGGTGCCGTTGATGTTGCCGCGCACACCGGCGCTGACGCGGTCAAGCAGCTGCTGAACGCGGCGGTAGAGCGGGATTGTGATAAGCATAATGCCGAAAACGACGACGCACAGCGCGGGAATGACCACCGCGAACACGACCGCGGAGGGTGCGTCGACGGTAAAGGCCATAATCATAGCGCCGAAGACGACGAAGGGCGAGCGCAGCAGCAGGCGCAGCGCGAGGTTCATGCCGGACTGGAGCTGGTCGACGTCGCCGCTCATGCGTGTTATGAGCGTGGACGCGCCTGCGCGGTCGAGCTCGGCGTAGGACATCTGTCCGATTTTCTCCATGAGCTGGTGTCGGACGGAGGCCGCAAAGCCGGTTGCGGCGCGGGCGGCGAAATACTGCGCGGTCAGCGAGCAGGCGAGCCCGACGGCCGCCAGCAGCGCGAGCACGCCGCACATGCGGAGTATATACCCCCGGTCGCCGCCGGGGATGCCGGTATCTATGATAGCCGCGACGATGAGCGGCACCATCAGCTCGAAGCTGGCCTCAAGCAGCTTGAATGCCGGTCCGAGTACCGCCTCAAGGCGGTACTTTTTGAGATGTGAGAACAGTTTTTTCATAGCTTCTCCGTGAAAAGTGGTTAACAGATATATTGTATCACATTTTGGGGAAATGTCCAGTGGTTTTTGAAGTTTTGCGGGCTATTGTTTACGGGGGGAATGTGGGCTATTTGCATATGCTCGTATGCGGTTTTAATTGAATTTTAAGTTTGCGGTTCTTGCCGGAAAGCCCGGCGGGATCGATTTTTTATAAATAGTTCTTTGGCCGTGGAAAGGCACGCCGTGAAGGCCAACGACGGTGGAGAAGTGTACTCGCCGAACGTCGGCGGAAAGCGTTTTTAAAATAAGTTCTTTAGCCTTGGCGGGCTGTCGCCGTGGCGAATTCCGACGATATCGAAGTGTACTTTTCTGTTATGCAACAGAAAAGTACCAAAAGAGTGCACCAAA
>CAKRSS010000067.1 GCA_934401725.1 uncultured Eubacteriales bacterium
ATTATGCCTTCGGCATAATTATCTTGTTCTTTCTCTGCTCGCGGCAGAAAAGTACACTTCTCCACCGTCGGTGGCCTTCACGGCGAGAGCCTGCCAAGGCCAAAGAACTATTTTTATAAAAACCGCTTTTCACCGAACGTCCCGTTGCGCCACCGGGCTTGAAGGCACACCTTCAGCGCAGGGGCATATGCAATACGCCTCACCTCCCCCGACAAAAAGAACACTGCAACTCCCACATTGCAGTGTTCTTTCCCTCTCAGACTCCTCTGAAGCCTCTTCCGATAATCTTGCTGGAGTTCGTCACCGTTATGAACGCGTCCGGGTCGACGGCACGGAGCTTTTTCTCGAGCCGCGCGGCTTCGGTGCGGCGGCAGGAGGTCACGAGCATCTTTTTGGGCGTTCCCGTGTAGACGCCGACCGCGTCGACCATCGTCACGCCGTGGTGCATCTCCTCGAGAATGTACCGGCAAACCTCGTCCGGCTTGTCCGTGATGATGGTGAACGACTTGCACAGATTGATGTTCTCAATGATGGTGTCAACCAAAAACGCCTTGATGAACAGGCCTAGCATGGAATACAGCCCCACCTTGATGCCGCTGATAAATATCGACGAAGCCGCAATCAGTGTGTCAACAATCAACAGCGCCGTGCCGATGTTTATCGAGGTGTACTTTTTGAGTATCATGGCGGTGATGTCGGTGCCGCCGCTCGAAGCCGAGCGCGAAAACAGCAGCGACGACCCCGCCGCCGTAATTAGTATTGCGTAAATAAGTTCGAGCAGGCTGTCGTCGGTCAGCGGGGCGTTCAGCGGAAACAGACGCTCGAACACCCACGTCTCGGCCGAGAACACGAGACTGCAATAGACGGTCTTGATGCCGACCGTCCGCCCCAGAAATATAAAGCCGACAACCAGCAGCACGACGTTCAGTATGAACATCAGCGTCGCCGCCGAGACAGCGCCGCCCGTCAGCCGGCTGACAATAATCGAAATTCCGCTCACGCCGCCCGTCGAAAAGCCGTTGGTCATCTTGAAAAAGTAGACGCCGATGCTCATGAGCAGCACGCCCGCGTTTATTATGCCGAAATCGGCCAGTGCGGACAGTATTTTTTTGTTTTTCATGCGCGTTTTCCTCCGCAGATTTGTCAGATGTATTTTATCACGTTATTCTGCCGCCGTCAATCGTCAAAGAGAGGAAATTTTTCGCCGTCGCGCGAAATTGAGCACGACTGACGGAAAATTTTTCTCGGGCGGTTGAAAAGGGCACGGTTTTGTGTTAGAATTAAGACATCACCGCGCAGTCAACGAACGGCGCGGTTGCACTATGGCCTCGCCGCGCAACGCCCGAATTGCTCGGTGAAGCGCTAAAAAACGGAGGTTTGCCGCAAATGAAAATAAGTAATACGCTCTCGCGAATTGATATTTACCCAAAAGTTGTCCCCGTCGGCCGTCCCGTGCGCCTGACGCTGCGCTCGCTCGACCCCGATTACCTCACGTCCGACGGCTACCGCCTCGACGTCTGGGCCATAAACGGAGACCCCGAGCAGGTCACCTTCCCGAATGTGCCCTATACCCGCCTGCCGAGCCCCGGTGTCGGCTTCTGCTTCGAGCTCGCCTTCCCGGACGAGCAGGAATACCAGCTCCGGCTCTACGACGCGCAGGGCAAATGCGCGCTCATCACCTCTGTCTATGCGCTTGAGGACGACATGCTGCGCCTGCACCCGCTCGTCGGCGACTTTCACGTGCACACGCTGTTCTCGGACGGCGCCGAAGGCCCTGCGTTCGTCGCCGCAAAGTACCGCGAGGCGGGCTTTGACTTCATGGCCATCACCGACCACCGGCGCTACGAGCCCTCGCTCCGTGCCATCGCCGCTTACAGCGACCTTGACCTGCCATTTCACGTCTACCCCGGCGAGGAGGTGCACTCGCCCGGCAGCTACGTTCACATAGTCAATTTCGGCTCGGATCACAGCGTCAACGCCATGGCGCTCGCCGACAAAACGCTCGGCGGCTGGCGCGACAAGGAGGGCGACCCCGCGTGGCTTGCCGAGGTCGAGAAGCTGTCCGCACAGCTGACCGACCTGCCCGACGGCGTCCCGGCGCATATCGTCGCGTCGGCGATGCTGGTGTCGCGCGAGGTGAGACGCGGCGGCGGACTCTGCATTTTCGCCCACCCGCACTGGCGTCAGAAGGTGCACAACGTGCCGGACGTCGTATCGGAGTACTTTCTGCGCAGCGGCATGTTCGACGCTTTCGAGCTGCTCGGCGGGCAGTCGTGGCAGGAAAACCAGTCGCAGCTGATGATGTTTGAGCACATGTGCCGCGGCGGCGTTGACATTCCCATCGTTGGCGACAGCGACTCGCACGGAACGCTCGAGAAGCGTGTCGGCGGCGCAAACTGGCCCTATCGCATGTTCACCGAGGAGCGCACCGTCGTGCTCGCGGAGGAGAACAGCCGCGACGCTATTGTCTCCGCCGTCCGCGCCGGCCGCACGACGGCAATTCAGATATTTGAGGGGCAGTACCCGCAGATATGCGGCGGCAGCTACCGCGTGAAGCAGTACGTGCTGTTCCTGCTTGAGAACTACTTCCCCCTGCGCGACCGTCTTTACGCCGACGAGGGTCGCCTTATGGTCGAGTACATCGCGGGCACGCCCGGCGCACGCGAGCGCCTCGAGCGCACGGTCGCGGAAAACGGCGAGTTTGAGTCAAAATACATTTTGCGGGACTGATGTCCTGCGCGAACGGAGAAAAAATGAGTGCAGAATATCTTGCCGCCTTTGACGTCGGTGGTACAAAGCTGGATGCGGTGCTTTTCGACACGGCCGGGCATATAGTTTCACACGTCCGCGAGCGCGGCGGAATACCGCTTGAGATAGGAGCCGAGGCGGCAGAGCGCTACTACCTCGCCGCCCTGCGCAAGCTGACGGCGGGCTACGAGGGCCGCGTCGCAGCGCTTTACGGGTCGGTCGCGACGATAGAATACTTCGGCGACGGCATACAGAACAACATAAAAACGGCACTCTCGCTGCCGTGCGTGCGGCTTGAGGGCGACGGAATGTGTCTTATTTCGGGCATGCTCGGGCATAACGACGGGTGCAGCATTGTCTGCGGGACGGGCTCGGCGCTGTTTGTCCGCGAGGGCGACAGCTACTGGCACACCGGCGGCTGGGGACACCTGATCGACAGCTGCGGGAGCGGGTTTGTGTTAGGACGCATGGCGCTTCAGGCGGCGCTCCGCGCCCACGACAAGCGCGCCGAGCCGACGCTGCTGCTCGAGCTTGCCAGCCGTCAGTGCGGCGAGCCGATATGGGAGCACTATGTCAGGCTGTACGAGGGCGGACGTGCCTACATCGCCTCGTTTGCGGGGACGGTCTTCGAGGCGCGCCGCGCCGGGGATCCGGTCGCCCGCCGCATTTTTGACCACTGCGCGGGCGAGCTTGCCGACCTCGTCTGGGTCGCGCGCCGCGAGCTGGGGCACGACTTTGACCTCGTCTACAACGGCGGCATTTTCTTCAACCACCGCGACTACGCCGAGGCCGTCCGCGCACTCTCGCCGTCCGGTGTCCGCGCGATATTCTCCGACGTCAAACCCATATACGGCTGCGCCGTCGAGGCCATGCACGACGTCGGCCTCGTCTGCGGCGAGGCGTTCAGGAGGGCGTTTTTGGGGAGCTATGACGCGACCTGACCGGGTGTCTGTACAACAAAAGTGGCCCACTGATTGGTGAATCAATCAGTGGGCCACATGTTTGCCGATGATGCGACGATTCAGCTCGCCGCGCCCCTCTGCCTCTTCTCCATCCTCCGCCAATTTACGAATCCGTACACATCGTTAGCCAGAAACGCGGCGAAGCAGATGGTGACGGAGAGGTAGCTGACGTCGCTCAGTGTGGCAAGCGTCCAGAGGACAATCAGGACGACGTCGTTCGCGGCGTAGGCGATGGCGTAAAACGGGCTGCGCCGGGCGGTCAGGTAGACGCCGGCAAAGCTGGTCGTCACCGAGATGGTGCTCGGGATGAGATTTGCGGTGCCAAAGGCGCGCAGGATGAAGTAAAAAATCGCCGTGACGACGGCGGTCAGTGCCCACATGAAGGCCTGCTCGCGCCCGGACAGTCGTCCGACCGCGACCTCGGCGCGGTTGCCGCCGTATGGGTGCCGCAGCCACACCACGAGCGAGAACACCGCCATTGGCATTGACAAGCCGAGGTATGTCAGCATCTCGCCGTAATAGCAGAAGCTGTACGATATGACGCCGTATATCAGGCTGAAAATCGTCATGAGCACCTGACCGATGGGGTTGCCTTGGCGTTGAAGATGAGCGCGGTCACGCCGATGAGCGAGGCGGCGAGCGTCAGAAAGTTCTCGCGGTCGAGCAGGGCAAACGACACCGCGATGACGCCGACCGACCCTGACCATAGCGCAAGCTCCGCACGCGAAAAATAGCTTATGAGTGACTTCAGTTTCTTCATTTAATTATGCACCTCACAAAAAGTAAAAAAGCATTTGCGTGTGCATCTTCAAAGACCTAACGATGCACAAACAAATGCTTTTTGCATTTCTACCCGGTGGCAGTTGTGTCGATTATTTTATCACACCTGCGGCACTTTGTCAAGCCCGACTTTACGACGCGCTGCCGTGCTCGATGGTGCGGTTGATGGTGTCGGCGAGGATGTCGGCGTCCATGTCGTCGTGAACCTGCGCGAGGAGAATGTCGTTGCCCGACGCGTCGGTTATGTGCAGGCGCGCGCGGCTGACGGTGAATTTCTGCTTGCCCGAGGCGAGACGCACGCTGTCGCGGACTATCTCGGCGCGGCCGAGTTCGGAATATTTGTATTCCTTCGCCTCGTGACGCTCGTCGTGGTCGTCAAGCAGGCTGAACACGCGGCTGAGCACCACAATGCCGTCGTGCGTGAAGAAAATGCGGAACGCCGAGACGTACGAGGTGCGCCAGACGCCGTCGCGGCTCTTGCGCGACTCGAGTCCCTCGCCCGCAAAGGCGTACTGCACGACATAAACCGGCTTTACGTGCGCTGACAGACGCTTCTCAAGACGTGCGTCCTCCAGCTGCTCGCGACCGAAGTCCTCGAGCGCGACGTCGCGCTTGTTGTCGACCGCATCCGGGTTGACCCTGCCGATGCTGCCGAATATGAACAGCGCCATTCCGACTGCAAGCACCACGATACCGGCGATGAACATCCAATAGTTGTAAGCCCACCCCAGCCACAGCAGCACAAACCCGGCGACCAGCGCACAGAGTCCCACGAGGTAGGTGGTGTCAGAGAGCGAAAAATACTTTTCGAGCGATTTGTTGGTCATAAGTCCTCCCGTGTGTCGAATTAATGACACAATTATAATATATTCGGCGCGGATTGTCAATAAACTGTTTGTTGAATTGCTCTCGCGCACTGTATATATAGTGTCGCAAAATGGCAAAAAGGTTTGCTTTTTTTGAAAAAAATTGCGTTTGGCGATTCCGCGCCCAAAGTCACGGCGCAGCTGCCCCACGAAAAAATCTCCTCCCGCATCGCGGGAGGAGATTTTTTCATTATCGATCAGGACATCGGAACAACCGCACCGTCGTACTTTTCGTTGATGAACTTGCTGATCTCGGCACTCCGGAGAACCTCGACGAGCGCCTTGACGGCCTCGTTGTTCTCATTGCCCTCTTTGACGACCAGAACGTTCGCGTAGGTCTTGGCTGCCTCGGAGTTCTTGTCCTCGGTTGCGAGTGCGTCGGCAATTTTCAGGCCGGCCTGGATTGCGTAGTTGCCGTTGATGACGGCGAGGTCGACGGAGTCAAGGCAGCTGGGGATAACGGCGGCGACCATCTCGACTATCTCGTAGCCGTTTGTCTCGGCGATGTCCTGCTTGGTGGCGGTGAAGCCGGTGCCCGCCTTGAGCTTGATGAGACCGCAGGCCTCGAGCAGGAAGAGAGCGCGCGCTTCGTTACTGCCGTCGTTGGGGATGGCAATCTTGGCGCCTGCGGGCAGGTCGGTCAGCGACTTGGAGGTTCCGGCGTACAGGCCGAACGGCTCGTAGTGGATAGCGGCGACGGAGACGAGGTGCGTGCCGTTATTTGCGTTGAAGTCGTTGAGGTAGGGGGTGTGCTGGAAGTAGTTGGCGTCGAGGTCGCCGTCCTCAGTGGCGGTGTTGGGCAGGACGTAGTCGTCATAGATTTTGACCTCGAGCTCATAGCCCTTGGCCTTCATGGCGTCGCGGCACTGGTTCAGTATCTCGGCGTGGGGGGTGGAGCTTGCGCCGACAACTATTTTCTTGGTCGTGTTGCCGGAGCAGGAGGTGAGGCAGAGGGCGCTGACGAGCAGCACAGCTGCCAGCACTAAGGAAATAACTTTTTTCATGATTTTTCTCCTTTTATTGTGATTAATAAAATTATCTGATGCGTTTATCCACCTTTTTGGCAAGACGGAGGCCGAGCTCCTGAAGGATTTCGACAAGAATAATAATAATGATGGAAGCGACGTACATTATCTCGTACTTGAAGCGGTAGAGTCCGTACTGAACTGCGATAGCGCCGAGTCCGCCGCCGCCGACGAGCGTTGCGAGAGGGGTGTAGCCGAGTATTGTGGTGACGGCAATCGCCGCGCCGACCACAAGCGACGGCCGCGCCTCAGGCAGCAGAACCTTGGTTATAATCTGCATGTCGGTGCTTCCCATAGAGTGGGCGGCTTCGATGACGCCCTTGTCCACCTCCTTGAGCGAGGACTCAACCATTCGCGCCACGAACGGAGTCGCGGAGAGAATGAGCGGTACCAGAAAAGCCGTATTGCCGACCTTGGTGCCGACCACAAGCTTTGTGAACGGCAGCGCCACAACCAGCAGTATGACGAACGGGATGGAGCGGAAGACGTTGACCATAAAGCCGACGACGGCGTTGACGACGCGGTTCGGACGGATACCGTCCTTGTCGGTCACGCAGAGCAGTACGCCGAGCGGGATGCCGATGAGGTAGGACACTGCCGCGCAGGCCAGCGTCAGGTACAGTGTGACGAGCAGGCCGTTTCCGTATTCAGCGAGCATTTCGCCGCTGAAGGCTACTGCAAAAAATTCACTCATTGCAATGTCTCCTCCGTGAAAGAAATATTTATGCGCCGCAGATAGTCGGTAATGCGGCCGACAGCGACGGGGTCGTCAGGCAGCTGAATTATCATCTGGCCGTAGGCACGGCCGTCGATGTTCTTGGTGTCGGCGCCGAGAATGTTGACGGCGGCGTGGCACTCGAGCGTAAGGTTGGAGATGACGGGCTCGAAAGCCGAGTTGCCGTCGAAGGCGATGCGCAGGCAGGTCTTGCCGCTCACCTGCGACACGGCCTCGCTCGTGGGCAGTATCAACTCGCGTGCGATACGCGACTGCGGCGCTAGGAATATGTCCTTGACGCAGCCCTGCTCGACGATGTGGCTCTGGTCGATGACGGCGACCTTGTTGCAGATCTGCTCGATGACGCGCATTTCGTGCGTGATAATGACGATTGTGACGCCCATCTCGGTGTTTATGCGTTTTAGCAGTCCAAGCACCTGACGGGTGGTGTTGGGGTCGAGCGCGGAGGTTGCCTCGTCGCAGAGCAGAACCTCGGGGTCGGTTGCCAGTGCCCGCGCTATGGCGACGCGCTGCTTCTGTCCGCCGGACAGCTGTGAGGGGTAGGAGTTCTGCTTGTCGCCGAGCCCGACCAGCTCGAGCAGGTCGCGCGCCTTTTTGACGGCGTCCGCCCGCTTAACGCCCGAAATTTCGAGCGGGTAGGTGACGTTTCTCAGCGCCGTGCGCTGGGAGAGCAGGTTGAAGCCCTGAAAAATCATGGACATTTTGCGCCGCATGGCGCGCAGCCCGGCGTCGTCCAGCTGACCGATGTCAACTCCGCCGAATATCACGCTGCCCGAGGTCGGGCGCTCGAGGTAGTTTATGCACCGGACCAGCGTGCTTTTGCCCGCACCGCTCAGTCCTATGATGCCGAAAATGTCGCCGTCCTCAATTGTGAGGTCGATGTCGCGGATGGCGGTCGTGTCACCGCTGGCGTGGTGATAGGTTTTTGTCAGTCCCTTGATTTCTATCATTTGCTGTCTGCCTTTCCGATCAAAATAAAAATGGGAAGCATTACGCTTCCCATGATAAATACAAACAGGCCTTATGCGGCGGCGGGAAGTGTAATCTGAGCATGAGAAAACATACGCATGGAGCACATGCGCATTCCGAAGTACATGTTCATAGCAGTGTATCTCATGATCTTCCCTCCGAAAAATTGTTGACTTGATTATAGCAGTTGGGTGTCGGTTTGTCAATAGTTTTTTTGATATTTGGGCCGCATTTGAGCAAAATCAGCAGTTTTTACTGCTATTCCGCACCAAATGGCGCGTGTTTATGGGCAGTTTTGCGAAAAAAACGGTGATTTTGAGGGGGAATCAGAGCATTATTA
>CAKRSS010000068.1 GCA_934401725.1 uncultured Eubacteriales bacterium
CTTTGGGGCGACTCTTTTGAAGATAATTATGCCTTCGGCATAATTATCTTGCTCTTTCTCTGCTCGCGGCAGAAAAGAACAGTTAAAACTCGTCCCGCCGACGTTGTGGCGTGCGCCCTCCAAGGGCTCAGAACTTATTCAGCATACAGGCATATGCAATACGCCTCCCTCCCGGCGTGCGCCCGCCAAGGCCAAAGAACTTATTTATCAAAAAAAGCGGCTCCCGCAGGGCATCCCCTGCGAGAACCGCAAAAAACATTTTAATTAAAGCACACGCAAATATGCAATTTACTTCGAAACTCTCGTCTCAATTGCGTTGCCGGGCGTGTAGGGTATCGGAATTATAACGCTCTCGCCCTCAAGACCTGCGACGTAGCACTCCTTGAAGTTGTCGTTCGAACCGCCCGAGTCCTTGGAGAACAGAACAACGTTGTACGCCTTGCTCTTGTATCTCGGGAAAGCGGAGGAACCCTGCGGCCACAGCAGCGTGGTCGGAGCGACGTAACGGTAGGCGCTGATTGTGCCGGAATCGTTACCCCAGGTAGTGTAACCGTGGTGGGAAACCTGGAGGAGATCGCACTTGAGGTAGCTGCCGAACATCTTGGCGGCTATCTGGAAGCCGTTACCGGTGGCGTCACCTGTCAGAAGGAAGGTGGTGCCGTCGCCGAACGTCACCTTGATGATGAGCGACGTGGTGTTGAAGGCATTGCAGATCTTGGGCGCGTAACTGTCGATGGTGTAGAGCACCTCGAGCGTGGCATCGGCTATGTAGAGTGTCTGGCCGACGTGGACGTACTGCAGGGTAGCCTTCAGCGAACTGGCTGCTTCTACAACATTCGTCCAGCCGCCGCCCTCGCCGGATCCCCAGTTGCCGGAGTAAGCAGAAGAACCGATAGCCTTGTTTCTCTCCTCGTCGGACATGAAGTTGACGACAAACTTTTCAATCTTGACGCCTCTGAAGGTGCCGTACTGCTTACCTATCATGCCCGAGTGGTCGCCGTGCGCGTGAGTGATAATCCATGCGGCGATGGTGATCTTCTCACCGCTCTTGAGGTAGTCCTTGGACTGCTCCTGCATAGCCTTGAGCAGCAGCTGGGCGTCGGCAGAGCGGTTGAATCCGCCGTCGACGACGATGAAGCGGCCGTCCGTCAGACGGATGAGCATGCTGAGACCGTTGCAGACGTTCTCGGTGCCCTTGTTGTACTCAAGGCCGAGCATGGTAATCTGCGAGGTGGTGACGGGAGTGTAAACGTTGTCACTCTTGAGGCCGACTGCGGGCGCAAGTTTTTCAATGATAAGTCTGGTCGACTTCTCGTATGCGTAGTAGCCGACGTTGACAGTGTACTTGTCGCTGTTGAGCGTTGCGAACTGGTTGTCGGTGATGGTGTTGGTGGTGTAGGTCGTGAAGCCGGCAGACTCCAGCTTTTTGACGTAGGCCGCATAGGCCTCAGGGGTGGTATTCTTGAAAATCAGCTGGGTGGAGTTGTTGCCGCCCTTGTAGGAGGCTGAGAACGTGCCGTTCTCATAGCCGGGCAGCACGTTGAGCATCTGGTTGGTGACGCCGGTGATGAGCGTGTCGGCAGGGATGGTGAGCGAGCCCTTTGTAGCGAGGCTCTTTATGAGCTGCTTGGCCTCTTCGCAGGCCTTTTCAATGGCGGCATCGGTGTAGCCGACAACGACCAGCTTTCTGCCCACAACCTTGACCATGTACTCGCCGAGGTTGATAGAGCCCAGCGTGTCCGCAGTCTCGCTGTAATCGGTGAAGCCGACGAGAATCTCAACGGTGTTGTGATCGTACTCGCTGCCTCTCTTAATCCAGTCGGTGTTTATCTCAGGCGTAACACCGGTCAGCTCGCCGATAAGCGTGCGGATCTGGGATGCGCCCACGACCTGAGTGGACTGCGGGTCGGCGTCCTCGTCACGAATTACCCGGACAATAGCCGTGCCACCCGAAACAAACTCGAGGTCCCCCGTTTCGGGAGTGGTGTCGCCTCCGGACGGTGCGCTCGTGCCGCCGTCGCCTGACGAGGAACCGTCAGCCGGGGTTGTATCGCTGTCGGGGCCTGGTGTATTGTTTTCACAAGAGGTCAGCATAACGACGGACATCAGCATAAGCAGCGCCATCGCCAGCGCTAATAATTTTACGGAAAGTTTCATATGTACCTCCTTCGGGTTTTTATTTTTGCTGAATACAGCACCGTAACTTATTGTATTCTACCACACTTCGTACAATATTTCAATAGCTTAACAAAAAAATTTCGGCACAGATTTCTCCATGCCGAAGTCAGGACTCAACGCCGGTATCGCCGTCAATGACCAGCACATTGACGAACCCGCTGTGCACCGTCAGGGCGTCGATGGCAATGAGGCCGTCGCCGAAAAATATCGAGCAGTCGTCCTGCGAACGCTGCGGGTCGAACATGCGCCCGTACACCGCACTGCGGTGGCCGCAGACTACCGTCTTACCCTGCGGCATCGCCGCCGTACCGTACAGCCCCGGCCAGCCGAGAAAGCGCGCCGCGTGCCACGTCTCGGCACCCGCCGTGCGCCAGTCGGCGCGCAGGTGGGGCGTGGGCTCGTCGCGACGCAGCGGCAGCCAGCCGTGCGTGAAAATGTAGTGCTCCGTCTCGAAATAGTTGCGCATTGAGCCGAGAAAACGGCGCAGCCCGCGCGCCGTCACGTCGTCGCGGTCGACCAGCAGCGAGCCGTCGTGCCAGATGCAGTCGCGGCCGAAGAGCTCGGTCAGCGTTATGACAGTGCCGTTGTGCTCATCGTGAGGCTTCACGACGCGCTCGTCGAGAATTTCGGCCAGCCTCTCGTCGTGGTTGCCGGATATCAGCACCCGGCGGCGCAGCCCTTCGACGAACTCCCAGACGCGCCTGTTCTCTTCCCCGCGGTCGAAAAGGTCGCCGCACGAGACGAACAGGTGCTCCCCGTTGTCGGGGTCGAAGCCCGCGCCGTCAAGCGCGCGCATAAGCTCGGTGTAGTGCCCGTGCACGTCGGAAACGGCGAAAATTTTTCCCATAGCTTTACCTCGCAGTCATGGTCCTCAAAAGTCAGTTGTTTATGTACCCGCAATCGGTGTGGCCGTCAATCTCGCGTATCCAGCAGTTTTTGGGGTTGCGCTCGTCCTGATACCACTCGGGCGAGTAGTGGAACCAGCGAAGAAGGAAGGTGCGCAGCGTGGTTCCGTGCGTGAACACGAACAGAGTCCCGACGCCGTGCCGCTCGTAATCGCGGTGTATCGTGCCCATGAACTGGTGCACGCGTATCGCGACGTCAAACGGGCTCTCGCCCATGGGCAGGCGCGCGTAGAACTTGCCGAAATTGTCCCGCTGGCGGCGGTACTCGGCGTACTCAACGGGGTACAGCCGTCCCCAATCCTCCTCGGGCACCGAGTCGAACAGGCCGAACTGCTGCTCGGTCAGCGTTATGTCCTCGCGGATGTCGTCTATACACAGCGACTTGTTGAACTCCTCGCTCGTCTGCCGTGTGCGCAGGTAGGGACTGCGCCATATTCTCGCGTGGGAGAGGTCTATTCCCTTCCCGCGGCAGTAATTTGCCAGCCACTGCCCGCTTTGCTCGGCCTGATGCTTGCCCTGCTCGGTCAGCGACACGAGGTGGTCGGGCAGTCTTTTGACGTAGTTCTCACCGGCGTTTGCCATGGATTCGGCGTGACGTATCAGAAAAATATGCATTTCATCCTCCCCGCCGCTCAGTCGTAGAGACTGTCGGCGTATTCAAAATAGTATTCAGTCAGTGTGTCGTCGAGCAACCCCAGCGCACGCTCCTCAAGCTCGGCGGGTATGCCGAAATAAGCCTCGGCGATGCCGCCCGCCATCGCGGCGATGGTGTCGCCGTCGCCGCCGAGCGAGACGGCGTTGCGCACGGCGTCCTCAAAGCTGTCGGCCTCGAGAAAGCAGACTATCGCCTGCGGGACGCTGCCGTCGCAGGTGACGTCAAAGCGGCAGGACGGGCGTATTTCGTCCAGAGTGAAGCCGAGGTCGTAGTATTTTTCCTCGATGTAGCGCCTGATTTCCGTCTTGTCGGCCCCCGTGCGGGCGAGAAAGACCGCCGCCGCGACCGCCTGCGCCCCGCGCACGCCGGACGGGTGGTTGTGCGTGACCTCGGCACTCCAGCGCGCCAGTCTCTCGACGTCGCCGAGCGTTTCCGCCGCGTAGGCGACGGGCGAGACGCGCATGGCGGAGCCGTTTCCGTAGCTGTTGTACGCGCCCATGCTGTCGCTCATGAGCCAGCGGTAGAAGCCCTCTCCGTAGCCCGCGTCGGGGTAGAGGCGGCCGATCTCGCGCATGAGGCGACAGAGCGTGTGCTTGAAGTCCTCCTCGTCGCGCGTGTCGGAGCTGACGCAGGCGCAGCCGACGGCAATTGTCATGAGACTGTCGTCGGTCGGCGACGAGCCGGGCGTGAAGAGCGGAAAATTCTTTGTCTTATCCGAGCCGAACTCGTAAACCGAGCCGACAATATCGCCTATAATCGCTCCCAGCATGCCGCCCTCCTACCTCGCCGCCTCGTCCCAGCACTGCTTGAGGCAGACTGCGACGGTCTTGGCCCAGGCGGGGTCGTTGCTGATGCCGAGGCAGATGAAGGCGCTGTTGTTGAAGGCCCCGAGGTATATGTTCACCTGCCCATCGCGGTCGCCGATGGTGAGGCAGGAAATGGCGTCGTACCGTATAATCTTTATGTCGCCGTCCCGCGCGGAACGGATGTAGACGCATTTGTCCGTTATCATGAGATCGTGCAGGTCCCGGCTCATGTTGAAGGTGACCGAGCCCCGTAGCTTTACCCTTTCGTCACTGCTGAGAAAATCATTTAAGTGCATTTGGTGTCCTCCGCTTTGTTGTTTGTTGATTTTTGTACTGCCGCAGCGTGCGGGATTGGTATCAGTCGTCGCCGTCGTCGGTCTCGTCATTGCCGGACGGGCGGCTGGCCTTGAAGTTGTAGACCGGCTTTATTACGCTCAGCACCTCGGCGGTGGGGTCGATGACGTCGAGAATATCGTCGATGCGGCGATATGCCATGGGGGACTCGTCTATGGTCGATTCGTTGACAGACGTAGTGTAAATGCCCTCCATCTCAAGCTGAAACTCCTCGAGCGTCACCGTCTCCTTGGCCTCGGAGCGGCGCAGGACGCGTCCCGCGCCGTGCGGTGCGGTGCAATTCCAGTCGGGGTTGCCGCGGCCGCGGCAGAGCAGGCTGCCGTCCTTCATGTTGATGGGGATTATCAGCCGCTCGCCCGCGGCGGCTCTGACCGCGCCCTTGCGCAGCACTCTGTCGCAAAGGTCGATGTAGTTGTGAATGGTGGTGAACGAGTCGTCGACGCGCAGTCCCATGGCGTCGATTATGGTCTCGCCCATGACGCGGCGGCTGCCCGACGCGTAGTTTACGGCGATGTCCATGTCGTGCAGGTAGCGCTCGAGCTGCGCGCCCTCGAGAAAGCACTGGCCGATGATGATGTTGGTCTTGACCTCGCGCGGGCGTATTTTCTTTTTCTCCGCCTCGACGGGGTCGATGCCGCAGGCGGTGAAAAACGCCTGCACCTTGTGGTAGCTCGCCACGTCGCGCCCGAGACGGCGGCTGCCCGAGTGGATAATGAGGTATAGCGTGCCGTCGTCGTCGCGGTCAACCTCGATGAAGTGGTTTCCGCCGCCCAGCGTGCCATACGAGCGCCGCACGACGTCGTAGCGCACGTGTGCGAAGCAGTGCAGGCTTTTGAGCGGTATCTCCTTGATTTTGGGGTTGGCGTGCTCGTGGATGTGCGGGCCGGACGGCACCAGCTCGCGCACGACGTCGTCGAGCCGCGCGAAGTCAATCTCGCGGTCGCCGAGCCTGTACACCTGCATACCGCAGCCGATGTCGTCGCCGACGAAGGCGGGGTTGACGCGCTTGTCGAACGTCAGCGACGTCCCGACCGTGCAGCCGGACGACGCGTGCGTGTCGGGCATCATGCGTATGCTCGAGCCCGCGAGCTCGGGGGTGTTGCACATGCGCAGCACCTGCGCGTATGAATCCGGGTCAATCATGTTGGCATAAACGACCGCGCGGTTGTATTTTCCTACTATTTCAAACATACTCGTCTCTCCTTTCCGGTGTCTCATGTTTTTTACACTGTATTAAACCTGCGTTCCGGACATTTTTCGCACGGGACGCAAAAGCTACGCAGAAATTATTCCGCAATTTTCTGCGCAGCTTTTGAATTCCGTCCGGCGGGGACCGTCGGGGCCGCTCTGAGTACCCATCCGGGGCGCCGTCCGAGGCAATGCCTCGGACGGCGTTTATTTTCAGTGCTTCTTGCGGCGGATGAGTATCACCGAAGCCGCAGCGCCGCCGCCGACAACGACGACAGCCGCCGCGACGATAGTAATTACAAGCGCGGCATTCGTCGGTGCCGCCTCGACAGTGAAGCTGGTGCCGATGCTGAGGCCGTCACCGAGGTCGACTGTGAGATCATATATGCCGGGTTCGAGCTCGTCGAGCCGCTCGGGAGTCAGAACGACCGTCACTCCGTCCTCGCGGCGGATGTAGTCGACCTCGCCCTCGCCGGGCAGTCTGAATGAGGTCTCATCGCGATTAGCATCAACTACTATCGGGACAAGTCTCACGCTGATGTGAACCGACAAAATGTCGTCGGGATCGCAGCCAAACTCAAACTTAAGGCTCTCGCCGCTTCCCTTGACCCACGGCTCGCCGTCACTCTCGCTCACTCTGACGCTGGGCGCGAGCTTGCCTGTGACGACGTCGCCGGGCTCAAGTCCGCGCGCGCCGTCGGCGTCTGCGAACAGCGCGCCGCAGTCGGGACAGCGCCAGTGCTCAACATTGCCCTCAGCCGCGACTGTCGCCGCCGTAGCGGGAACGCGAACAAGCGCACTTGCGTGGTTTTTGGGGTCGATCTCGCCGTATGCGTTGCCGCACACCTCGCAGACAGCACCCCGGACGCAGGTCGCCTTGCCGCCGGTGTGACCGGTGGCCGGGATGTCAGTGCCGGACGAAATCTTACCGCCGCAGCCCTTGCAGTGCGTGTCGCCGGTATATCCGGCCGCAGTGCAGCCCGCGGCTCGGGCTCCGCGCACCTCGGTCCCGCCGTCATGGACGGACTTGTCAGTCTCGCCGTACTGCTCCCCGCAGACCGTGCAGGTCGCCTTGGTGTGGCAGTTTGCCTTGCCGCCGGTGTGGCCGCAGACCTCGCCGCAGACCGTGCACCTGCCGTCCTTCCACTCGTGAGCCGCCGCCGGTGTGACGACGGTTCCGCAACAGTCGTAGCGCTGCTCGTGCGTCCTACCGTCAGTCACCCAGACGAGTTTGCCCGCGTGACTGCCGGGCGCGGCCGCGTAATCACTGCCGCATATGTTGCAGTGAGCCTGACCGTCGCAGGACTTTTCGCCCTTCGGGTGGTTACAGATGTAGCCGCAGTCGGCGCACTTGCCGTCATACCAGTGGTGCAGCTCGTAGGCTGTGACGACGAGTCCGCAGCAGTCGTATCTGTGCTCATGCATGGTTATGTTGCTGTACCAGACGAGCGAGCCCGAGTGATTGCCGGGCTTCAGCGCGCCGTAGCTCTGCCCGCAAGTCGAGCAGACGGACTGCTCGGTGCAGGAGGCCGCGCCGCCTGTGTGCGCCGCAAGCTCCAGCTTATCCGTGCAGCGTGTGCACTCCTTCCAGTGGTTGTCGCCGTCGTGCACGTAGCCGGGCTTTATATCGTGGCCGAGCGCCGCGAGCGCGGCCGCGCACTCGGTACAGGTTGCGGGAGAGGTGCAGGTGGGCTGCGCCGTGCTCGCTACATGGTCGCACAGCGTCCACTGCGCCGTTATGGTGATATTCTCCGCGGGAATTGTCGCCGGGATTTCCTTATCCCAGCCCGTGAAAGTGTAACCAACCTTTGTCGGATTGGCAGGAGCGGTAATCGCTGTGCCGAAGTCCTGCGTGATGGGTGCGACGGTACTGCCGCCTGCGGTGTTGAAGGTGATTGTGTACTGATTGATTTCCCACTGCGCGGTGATGGTCACGTTTTCGGCAGGCATCGTCGCGGGAATTTGCTTGTCCCAACCCATAAAGGTGTAACCTTCTCTTGTCGGATTGGCAGGGGCGGTAATTGCCGTGCCGTAGTCTTGCGTAATAGGAGCAATTTCACTGCCGCCGGCGGTGTCGAATTTAATCGTGTACTGATTGATTTTCCACTGTGCAGTAATTGTAATGTTCTCCGCCGGCATAGTCTGCGGAATTTCTTTATCCCAACCGATGAAAGTGTAGCCCTCTCTTGTCGGATTGGCAGGGGCGGTAATTGCCGTGCCGTAGTCTTGCGTAATAGGAGCAATTTCACTGCCGCCGGC
>CAKRSS010000069.1 GCA_934401725.1 uncultured Eubacteriales bacterium
GCGGGGCGTCCAATGGTTAAGCCTGCCCAGAGCGGGTTACAGTGCGCCTCATGGCGAGTACAAACGCGGACGCAGTGCGCTTCCCAAAAGGCGTCTTTCCGCCGGATGCAGACTTCGGCAAGGGTGAGCACGTCCCCGCCACGCATGACGGGAGTGGGGGAGTCCAGAGGGGGCGAACCGTAGGTTCGGCCCCTTTGGGGCGACTCTTTTGGTACTTTTCTGCTCGCGGCAGAAAAGTACAGTTAGAACACGTCCCGCCGACGTTATGGCGGCAGCCTGCCAAGGCTAAAGAACTTATTTTTCAAAAATCGCTTCCCGCCGACGTTATGGCGCGCCTTTCCAAGGACAAAGAACTTACCTTGCATACAGGCATATGCCAATACGCCTCACCCCGTCCGGCGCGCCCGCCAAGGCCAAAGAACTTATTCATAAAAAAAGCAGTCCCCGCAGGCCACCCCCGCGAGAACCGCAAAAAACATCTTAATCAGCATACGGGCATATGCAATACGCCCAAAGTTTCCCGTGAAACAATCGCCCCGTGACGTCAGTCACATCTCTCAATCGTCTCGATGACTACCGCCTCGCGCGGGACGTCCTGCACGTAGTAGTTCAGCGCGCCTGTCTTGACGGACGCTATCCTGTCGATAACGTCAAGCCCGTCGGTCACAAGGCCGAACGCCGCGTACTGACCGTCAAGATGCGGACTGTCCGCGTGCATGATGAAAAACTGCGACGATGCCGAGTTCGGGTCGCTCGTGCGCGCCATGGAAAGCACC
Source organism: uncultured Eubacteriales bacterium (assembly GCA_934401725.1). Lineage (GTDB taxonomy): Bacteria > Bacillota > Clostridia > Oscillospirales > CAG-272 > UMGS1002. Next base: position 777 of record CAKRSS010000069.1, read on the forward strand.
CCGCGCGTGTGACGCAGGTCGTTTGTCACGCAGCCGTTGGCAGCGAACTCGCCGCGGATGGCGGGCGCGTCCTTGGGCTCAAAGCTCTCGTCGTAGCCGCCGCCCTGAATCATAAAGCCCTTGATGACGCGGTGAAATATCAGCCCCGCGAAAAAGTTCTCGTCGACAAGACGGAGAAAATTCGCCACCGTCCCGGGCGCTTTGTCGGGGTACAGCTCGGCGGTCATGGTGCCGTAACCCTTGACCTTGATTTTTATTTTCGGATTGCTCATTTTTTATTCTTCCTTTCCGTTTTTTGCATAGGCCGCGGACAGCAGCGCGTCGATGCGCTCCCCGCGGCCGGACAGATGCAGATAGCCCATCAGCGCCTCAAAACCCGTCGCCGAACGGTATTCGGCGGCCGTGGCGCGGCGCGGCAGACTTGTGTGCCCGAGGTTGCGTCCGCGGCGAAAGACCGCGGCCTCCTCCTCGTCGAGCAGCGGCAGTATGACCTTCATTGCCGCCGCCTGCCGCGGCGCGGTGACGTAATCGAGCGCGGCGGCGTTGAGCTCGCGCGTCCCGGACAGCCCCGAGCGCACCAGCATTCCGCGCACCCACACCTCGATGACAGCGTCGCCGAGGTAGGCCAGCGCCGCGGGGGAGATGGGAGACCGGTCACCCGGCAGTCGGCCATCCGGCAGCCGGCCATCCGACAGTCGGCCATCCGACAGTCGGTCGCCTGTCTGCACGGTGGGAGCGCCGGGGTCGCCGGACGGGCTCACGCCCTTCCCTGCTCTATCCTCCGCACTCACAGCAGACCGCCCTCCGCCAGCGCGCGGCGGATTTCACTCTCGATGCCGTCGGCCATGAGCGTAAAGCCGAGGTCGTTGGGGTGGACGGCGTCCATGGTGCACTCATTTTCGTACTTTCCGCAGAAAAACGTCTCGCCGTCGATGTAGTAGACGTTGCGGTCGCCCGCCTCACGCGCGCGGCGGTAGGTGTCGATGACGACGTCGCGGCGCTCGGCGAACTCGCCGGGGTTGGTGGCGATGTTGGGGCGCGAAATCATGATATAGGGCGTGTCCGGCTTCTTGGCGCGGAAAATGTCATAGACGCGCTGGTGCGTCTCGCGCAGAAACGCCGCGGTCGGCGCATTGTGGTCGTAGTCGCAGACGAACAGGCACATGTCAAGCCCCGCGATGTAGTCGATGAGCACCGGCTCGCCCTTGGCCTGACCCGAAAAGCCGAGGTTGACAATGTCCATGTCGAGCCTGCGGGTGAGAATGCTCTCGTAGGTCAGTCCGGGACGCGACGCGGCCGTGCCGTGCACGATGGAGCTGCCGTATATCACGACGGGCAGGCGGTTGCGGTATTTCTTGCCCGGCTCAAGTATCGCATCCTCCTGAAGGCCGATGTACAGGTTCTTGACGACGCAGTGGATGGGGAAATTGATAGTAAAGCTGCGCGGGCGGCGCACGCCGCCGACCTTTATTATCTGCTCGTAGCTGCCCTCAAAGCCGTAGGGCGGCAGATATGCCTTGATGAAACGGTGATCCGAGTCGGTGTCCTCGTAGAGGTCGAAACCGGCGGAATTGCACAGCGTGGTGTGCGGGTGGTGCGCTACGGGCCCCACCTCGACCTTTATCGCCACATATGACGAGTCGGTCGTAAAGCGGACGCGGCCGCCCGCGCTCTCGCGCGCGAGTCTCGCGACGCCGGGGCTGGTCGCAGTCCCTATTTCCTCGGGCAGACGACGGAAAATGGGCTGTCCGAGCGGGTCGTAGAAGCCGTACAGCTCAAAGGGCGGACGGCGGACGTCATAAAACTTTATATCGGGCTCGGCGATGGAGGTCTCGACGACCATATTTTTGTCGACCTCAACATACGCTTCTTTTTTGATTTCTTCCATGTCTGCTCCTTTCAGTTGCCGAGGTAGCCGTGGCGCAGCGAGCGGCGCAGGACGCGCTCTATAGTCTCGGCCATCTTCATAAAGCCCATATCGTTGGGGTGCGTGCCCTCGACGGTGCACAGCTCCTCGTCCGGGCCGCGGAAAATTCCCTGCCCGTCGATGTAATAGACGTGCCGGTCTCCGGCCTCGCGGGCGTAGCGGTAGGTGTCGATAACAACGTCGCGGCGCGCGATGGACTGGTTGTAGGACTTGTCGAAATCGGGGAGCGAAATCATGATATAGGGAACCTTGGGCTGCTTTTCGCGTATAGCCTTATACATGCGCAGGTGGGTATTCCTGAGGTACTCAACGTTCGGCGCGTTGTGGTCGTAGTCCGAGACGAAAGCGAGCATGGGCAGGCCCGACATGTACTCAACGATGGAATCCTCCGCCTTGCCGTTGCCCGAGAAGCCGAGATTTATGTAATCCCAGTCGGTGCGGCGGGCGATGATGGCCTCGTAGCTGTTGCCCGCGTGGGAGCAGCACCCGCCCTGCGTTATCGAGCTGCCGTAATAGACGACGGGCAACTCTGCGGCATAGCGGCGGCCGCTCTCAAGTCTCGCGCTGTCGCGCAGACCGATGTAGAGGTTGGTGACGGGGTTGTAGAGGGGGAAATTGATGGTGTAGTAGCGCAGTCTCGGGGTTCCGTCGGCGTCGGCGGCGCGCAGGCCGTCCCAGTTGCCGAGCCAGAGCACCGACTCGTAGCCGTCCTTCGAGTCGATGTGCGGAATGAAGCAGCCGCGGTAACGGCTGCCGCCCTCGGTGTCCTCGTAGATGTCGAAGGCCGAGGTGCCGGTCAGCGGGAAATGCGAGTAGCGCGTCACATAGGGCATGGTGCACTTGACGGCGATGTAGGGCGAGTCGGTCGCGAAGCGGACGCGTCCGCCCGCCGTGTGGCGGTTGAGCTTTTTGACGCCCGCGCTGGTCGCCTCGGCAACCTCGTCGGGCATGCGCTTGAACTCGGGCTCGGTCTGCGGGCGATACAGCCCGTATATTTCGAATGGCTCGCGCCGGACGTTGTAAAAACGTATATCCGGCTCTTTAATCGAGGTCTCGACCACCATATTGCGGTCGACCTCTATGAATCTGGTGTCTGCCATAGCTTCTCCTTACTAAAAATAGGAGGGTCCGGACGGTCTCCCGTCACAGACCCTCCGTGATGTCAGAGTGTGTCGTCCCCGGCGGCGGTGTCGCGGCGGCTCTTCTTGCCTGCGGCGACGCCCTTGTCGTCAAGGTACATGACCACCTTGCGGTTGTTCTCGGAACCGATGGAGTTTGTCGAAACACCGTCGATTTTCTGAACCTCAGAGTGGATGATGCGGCGCTCATAGGGGTTCATGGGCTCGAGCATGACGCTCTTTTTGTACTTGAGCACCTTGTCCGCCATGCGGCGGGCGAGCGCGCGGAGCGCCTCCTCGCGCTTTGCGCGGTAGCCCTCGGCGTCGAGGGTTATGCGGACGTACTCGCGCTTCTGCCCCGCGACCTTTTTGTTGGCCGCGAGGTTTGCGAGGTACTGGAGCGAGTCCAGCGTCTCGCCGTGGTGGCCGATGAGGATGCCGGAGCCGTCGCCGTCGATGCTGATGAGCTTGTCGTCGTTCTCGCCGTCGCACATGACCGCCTCGGCCTCGATGCCCATATCGGCGATAACGTTTTTTACAAACTCAAGCGCGATGTCCGCGCCCTTCATGGTGTAGCTTACTTCGAGCTTGGCCGGTGCGGCGCCGATACCGAAGATTCCCTTCTTCGGCTCCTCCAGCACAGTATATTCAAGGCTCTCGACGTCGGGAGCGCCCAGCTCGGCCACGGCTGTGGCCAGCGCCTCCTCGACCGTCTTGCCCGTTACGATAATTTCCTTTTTCAAAAGAAACCTCCATGCCGCGTCTGCGGCTTAAATATGTCGTTTTTGATTATTTGGTCTCGCCGTCGTCGGCGGGCTTGTCGTCAGATTTTGCGTCCGGCTTGACTTCGGACTTTGCGTCAGACTTGGTCTCGGCCTTGTCTTCAGCCTTTGCGTCAGACTTGACTTCGGACTTTGCGTCAGACTTGGTCTCGGCCTTGTCTGCAGCCTTTTCCTCGGCCTTTGCGGTCTCGGCGGCTGCTTCGGCGGCGGCTGCTTCGGCGGCGGCTGCTTCAGCAGCTCTTTTCTCTGCCGTCTTTTGCTGACGGGCCTCCTTGGCCTTCTGTCTGAGCTCCTTGAAGGACAGCTGCGGGCGATCGTCCTCGCTCTTCATGTTGCTGTTCTCAATACGCTGCTGCTTCTCCTCAGCCTCCCGGCGCTCCTCGGCCTCGATACGCTCGCGGCGCGCGATGGCGGCCTCACGTGTGTCCTCGAAGTCCTCGTCGTCGATGTGGTGCAGTGAGCGTATCACCTTGCCGGACGAGCTTACGCGCGGCCCTGCGACCGGCTTGCCCTTAAGAATTTCCTTCTCGGCGGCCTTGTAATCCTCCTCGGTGAACTCAGGCAGCGGCATGGCCTTGCTGAGCACAAAGCGCACAACGGTGCTGAATATGCTCTTGACCATCCAGTAAATACCCAGCGCGCCGGGCACCATAAAGCAGATGAAGGTACTCATCGCCGGCATGGAGATGTCCATAACGGTGTTGGAGCAGCCGGTCGCCTGATCGGTGGTGGCGGGCTGATAGCTGAGCTTGCGGTTGAGCTTCATGGAAGCGAAGTAGACAGCGAAGGTCAGCACGGGGATAATCAGCAGCCAGCTCGGGTCGGTGATAGAGGGCACAAGTCCCGTGTTAAGCCCGAAAAGGCTGAAGTTCGGCCAGGTTGCCTTCTCGAGCGCACCGGCCATTTCGGCGCCGTTGGAGTAGTAAGAGAAGCTCGACAGCTTGTCGAAGAACGACTGACCGTACTCGCGTATGAGCGACGCGATTTCGATGGTACCGCGGCTGGAGCTGACGGCAAGTCCGAGGCCGCCTGCGGCCTCAGAGGTGTTGACGAAGGTGTAGAGCGCGGTCGAAAGGCCGGAGGACAGCTTCATCATATAGACGATAGGGTCGATGACCACGCGGTACAGTATGATAATGACAGGAAACTGTATGAGCATCGGCAGACAGCCCGACGCGGGGCTGAAGCCCTCCTTCTGATACATCTCCTGAATCTCCGTTGTGACCTTCTGCTGTGTGGCCTTGTCGTCGCGCCCGGCGTATTTTTTACGTATGGCGCGCTCCTTAGGCTGAAGTGAGGCCTGCTTGATGGAGTTTTTCTGCTGTTTGATGGCGAGCGGGAGCATGACAAGCTCGATAAGCAGCGCAAAAACGCACATGCCGAGCACATAATTGCCGCCGACTATCATGGTCAGCCAGTTAAGAATGCTGCCCGCGGCCTGCTTTATCGACTCGAGAAGTCCCGACGCCGGCTCAAGATCGACCTCGGTGCGCATCTTTTCGATGAGCGTCTTGACGTCGGTCAGGTTCAGCTTGTCGTAGTCAAGCTCGACCTTGTTCTTTTTGGCCGCCTCGTTGGCACTCTTCAGCGCCGCGACGGCGTCCGTGAGGTTGCCTGCGAGATAGGCAGCGGTGAATCTGTCGCGGGGCGTTCTCTTGTCCTCGGCCTTGGAGTCGCCGACTGCGGTCGCGAGTATCGACGCGAGCGAGGACAGTTGGTCGCTCGTGAGCGAGCCCGTCTCGGCGGGCTCCACGTCCGGCTCGTTTACGGCCGTGTCCGCAGAGGTTTCCGCAGACGTTACCGCGGACGTATCCGCAGACGTATCCGCGTAGGTTTCCTCATACGCGAGGGCAGGCACGCACAGCATGCCGCAGATCGCAAGGCAGACCAGCACGCCGCACAGCAGTCGCCGAAGCGCGGTTCTGCCTGCAGCACTGTGTTTGGTTTGTGACATTTCAGTTTTCCTCCCCGGTATCACTGCCGTCACGCCGGGGATCCTCTCCTGTGAAATTTGCGTCATTGGCGGTATCGTCATCCTCATTTTTTCTTTTCCTGCGTGGGCGTCGCTCGGGAACGGGGTCATAGCCACCGGCGCAAAAGGGATTGCACCGCAATATCCGCCAGACCGTGAGTCCGAGCCCCACAAAAAAGCCACGTTTAGTAAACGCCTCAATGGCGTAGGCAGAACACGTCGGGGTAAACCGGCATGTCGGATTCCGTTTGAGGGGTGAGATGAATTTCTGATAGAGACGTATTAAAAAGATGCAGACATACTTCATTTTTGTGTCGTGGTGGTAAGCAGACCGAGCTTGGTGAAGGCGCGCCGCAGCTCGCGGCAGACATCCTGACTTTTGCAGTCGTCGATGCCCTCGCGTGCGCTGACAACGATAATAAACCCCGCCCGTAGCCCCTCGCGCTCGAGCGTATCGTAGGCGGCGCGCATAACTCTGCGCGCGCGACTGCGCACGACGGCCCCGCCCACCTTTTTCGAGGCGGAGAAGCCGACGCGGTTGAGGTATTTTTTCTCGGGGTTAGCCTTCATGAATCTGAACGCGCTTTTGTCCTTAAGCACAAAAACGCAGACATAGCGGCCGAGGAACCGGCCGCCGCCCGAATATGCTTTTGAAAACAGATGATTTTCGGTAAGAGACAGATGTTTCATTTAGTGTGTCTCCTTATCTCGCCGCGCGGTGTCGCACGTCCGCCTCACGACCTGCGGGCAGCGTGCCGATGCTATAAAAAACCCCGACGCTCCAAGAAACACTGCTACGTTTATCGGCGGTCGGTGGTTTTATCTCGATATTGACTATCGCGGCGCGGGGCAGTCCGGCTTAGTAAGAAAGTCTGACTCTGCCTTTTGCACGTCTTCTCTTGAGGACTTTTCTGCCGTCCGCGGTTCTCATTCTCTTTCTGAAGCCGTGTTCCTTTTGTCTCTGGCGCTTTTTGGGCTGGTAAGTTCTGAGCATTAAGAATGCACCTCCTTATATAATGGTTATGGAAGCGTATAATCTGCCGATTTACACGTCTTGACACAATGACAGAGTATATTATACACGCATTTATATATGTTTGTCAAGGGCTTTTTGAAATTTTTCCTTTATAAGAAAGATAAGAAGGTTCTTTGGTGGAGGGGAGTGAGGCGTATTGCATATGCCTGTATGCAGGGATAGTTCTTTGGCCTTGGCGGGCTGCCGCCGTGGAGGCCACCGACGGTGGAGAAGTGTACTCGCCGAGCGTCGGCGGGAAGCGATTTTTGAAAAATAAGTTCTTTAGCCTTGGCGGGCGCACGCCGTAACGTCGGCGAAAAACGTTTTTTGAAAAAAGAGTTCTTTTGCCTTGGCAGGCGCACGCCATAACGTCGGCGGGAAGCGATTTTTGAAAAATAAGTTCTTTAGCCTTGGCAGGCGCACGCCGTGGAGGCCACCGACGGTGGAGAAGTGTTCTTTTCTGCCGCGAGCAGAAAAGAACCAAAAGAGTCGCCCCAAAGGGGCCGAACCTACGGTTCGCCCCCTCTGGACTCCCCCACTCCCGTGGGGATGGCTT
>CAKRSS010000070.1 GCA_934401725.1 uncultured Eubacteriales bacterium
AACTTCATTCCAGCAGCCATTTGTACCGCAGACGCTCCCACCGGGACGCACGGAGGGCCGCCGGGGCGGGGCGTCCATGGTTAGCCTGCCCAGTGTGAGTTGCGGTGAGCTTTCCGGCGAGTATGAACGCGGACGCAGTTCACTTCCCAAAAGGCGTCTTTCCGCCGGATGCAGACTTCGGCAAGGGTGGGCACGTCCCCCCCACGCATGACGGGAGTGGGGGAGTCCAGAGGGGGCGAACCGTAGGTTCGGCCCCTTTGGGGCGACTCTTTTGGTACTTTTCTGCTCGCGGCAGAAAAGTACAGTTAAATCACGTCCCGCGGACGTTATGGCGACCGCTCGCCAAAGCTAAAGAACTCTTTTTATAAAAAACCGCTTCCCGCCGACGTTCGGCGAGTACACTTCTCCACCGTCGGAGACCGTCCACGGCGAGAGCCCGCCAAGGCTAAAGAACTTATTTTTCAAAAATCGCTTCCTGCCGACGTTCCGGCGTGCCTTCCCAAGGCCTCAGAACTTATCTGAAAAAGCATACGCGCATATGCAATAGCACGCACCAAAATAAGCCCCCCGTCAGCCGCGGCAACGACCACCCGCGACAATTTATGGAGGTTCCATACAAAGCAGTCTGCCTCGCAAGCGCATACTGCCTCGCAAGCGCATACTGCCCAAAACGGTCACATAAGCAACCACATTATAACACATCCCCGCGGCTTTGTCAATACCCCAACTGCGCCTACGCCGCGGCGTCGACTCGTCCTGCCGCTATATCAGCGCGCTTATCAGCCACGCAAGGCCTACCACCGCCGCCCCTGCCGCCGCGCCGAGCAGAAAACGCCAGAGATCCCCACGCGACCGGCGCGTCGAAAAGCAGCTCTCGGCAACTATGCGGTTCGCCTCGCTTAAAATGTCGGCCTGCGGCAGCCCGCTCGCGTCCGCACGGACGATGAAATACGCCGACTCGAATACGTCTCCGCGCCCGCCGCGCAGCACGACGGTCTGCCGCGCACACCCCTTGATTGCCATGTGAAACACCTCCGTTTCTGTCCTTACCGGAATTATTGACGGACAGAGGCGGCTTCATTCAGTCACCCGCCCCAGAATATCCGGCTCACGGCGCAGGCGAGCAGAACGGAAAATATCATGACCGCAAACGCGACAGGGAAGGCGTAGCGCGTCCGCCTGACCCCGGCGGACGAAAAATAAACGCTCAGAACGTATATCAGCGTGTCCGAGCTGCCCATGATGACGGAGGCGCAGAAGGCCTCGAAGCTGTCCGGGCCGAAACGCGTGAGCAGGTCGGAAAAGATCGCCGTCGACGCGCTGCCCGAGACAGGGCGCGTCAGAAGCAGCGGGAGCAGTCCCTCGGGGATGCCTATGCGCGAGGTGAGCGGCGCAATCAGCCGCCCGAGCAGCCCGACCGCGCCCGAGGCGTTCAGCATGCCGACGGCAACCAGCAGCGCCGTCAGCGTCGGGAGCAGCCCGACCGCGCACTCAAGCCCGCCCCGCGCGCCGCGCAGAAACGAGCCGAACAGGTCGCGCCGCCACAGCATCAGCCCGCCGCACAGACACACCACCGCCGGTATCACCAGCGACGAGACCGACGAGAGCGGCGTCAGATGCGAGGAGAGCCAAACGGAAAGCTGCGTCATGGTTTTTCGGTTCTCCGGGCGCGTGGGGGGCGATCGGAGTGGGCGGCGCGGTTTTGAGAGCCGGGTTGCCCGGAGTGGGCGGCGCGGCGTTCAGGGGAGGCCGCGCATTTTGTGGGCGCTGCGCGCCCGGATGCAGGCGTGGGCTCGGCGTGTACCGTCTGCCCGGAGCGTGCCGCGCGCCTCCCGGCGCGCTTTGCGCACCCCGCCGCCAGACGACAGCAGACCAGCGCCAGCGTTGCGCCGGCGAAAGAGCATATCCACACCGGAGCCACCACAGCGTAGGGCTCGGCCGCGCCTGCGGCGCGGCGCAGCGCCACCACCGTCGAGGGCACGAGCGAAACCGAGGCCGTGTTGAGCACGGCGAGCGTTATCATGTCGGCGCTCGCCGTCCCCGGCTCGGGGTTGACGGACTGCATCGCCGACATCGCGCGCAGCGCAAGCGGCGTCGCCGCGTTGCCGACGCCGAGCAGGTTGGCACTGATGTTGGCCGCGATGTCGTCGGCGCCGATGCCGGTCTGCCAGGCGGTCGGGAAGAAGACGCGCAGAAACGGTGACATCAGCCGCGCCAGCCGACGCACCGCCCCCGCGTCGGTCAGTACCTGCATGACGCCGCCCCACAGACACATGATTCCGCACAGCGACAGCGTCAACTCGACCGCCCCCGCGGCGCTGTCCAGGACGGCATTTCCGAGCGCTTGAGTGTTGCCTGTGATGGCACTTATAGCAAGCGAAATAATACACAAAACGCCAAAAATTGACCCGATCAAAACAGCCTCCCGTTTAATCTTTCACAAAGCATTTTACCGGATTAAAATATAAGTCACGACTATAGGTAAAAATAGACAAAAACAAGCACTAATAATTGGAGGTTATTTGCGACAAACAACGAATTTTAACTATTTTCAAAAACCTCTTGACCGACACTATTTTCCGTTATATAATAATATCAGACAAATTTCGAGTTGTCACCAAAACTGAAAACCAAAAAAAGGAGAATGAATATGAAGTCTACTGGAATGGTGCGCCCCGTTGACGAACTGGGCCGTATAGTCCTGCCGAAGGAGCTTCGCAGAAGCCTCGACATCAACCCCCGCGATTCCGTCGAAATTTTCACCGATGGAGACAGAATCATTCTGCAGAAGTATCAGCCCGCCTGCATCTTCTGCGGCAACGCTGACCGTGTGGTCTACTACGAGGGCAAGCGCATTTGCACTGAGTGCCTCGAGAGAATCAAGGCTATGAACGCCTAATTATATGCCGTCAGCAAAATAATTATTCCCGCCGGGCTCTCGGAGACCGGCGGGGTTTTTGTTCTTTTGATGACCGCCGTCCTCGTTACGGCGGTTTTTGTTTTTCGGGTGACCGCCGTTCTCATTCCGGCGGCTTTTGCCTTTTCGCACTCCTCAGTTCCAGCGCGAGACGCGGTATTTTTTATTGATGATTTTTTCGTTTATCGTGACATACGAGCGTCTGCGGCAGCGCAGAATCAGCTGCCGCCCGCCCTCGCGGTAGGTGTACACCGGCTCGAAGCGGCCGGTTGTCCGTTTCAGCCTGGCCGCGAGCAGCTCGACGTACTCCTTCTTTTTGCCTATGACCGTGGGGCAGGCGAAGGACAGATACGGGCGGCGGATTCCGAACAGGCCTTTGCCGATGAGAATGTACCGCGGGTTCTGAATCGGCGTCAGAAGCTCGGTCATGGCGGTGTTGAATATATTCTGGTCGCGCACGGACGCGTCGCGCAGACGGAGGGTTACGTAGCCTAAGTATTTGTCGGCCTCGACCGCGACGCTTGAGGTGTGGGAGATGAGCCCGCACTCGCGCAGCGTGTCGCCGACGGCTGTTCCGAGCGTTTTCATGGAGCGCGCGGGATTTATGTGCAAAACCAGCCTCAGCACGGCGAAGTACAGCGCCGCCACCACGACGGCCATGACGGAGAGGGCGCAGAGCGAGAGCAGAATGTTCCCCTCGTTAATGGCAAGCCGCAGCAGCACTCCGGGAATTGACGCTGCGGCCGAAAGCATCACCGCAAGCGCCGCATTTACAAACGTAAACACCGGTACTCGCCGCTCTTTCGGAACCTCGGTCTCGACGTTGACGACGGCGCTGCCGTCCGCCATAGCGTCGCGCCACATCTGCCGGACGCTGCCGCGGTCGGCGGACAGGCGCAGCATTTCGGCGTTGATGTCGTCTACCCCGCGCGCGTCGTAGGGCGGCTTTATGGCGGTAATGCGCCCGATGCCGCTCTCGATGACGCCGGTGGTGTAGTTGGGGCTCATGAAGGTGTTGAAGCGGCGCGCGAGCGTGTCGTAATCGCAGGAGGTAAGCTCGTTTTTGTCCTGCAGCAGGCGGGTGGAGAGCCGCTCTGCCGGGGTTTCTGCGAGCAGGTGTTCAGGCTCGAGCGTGACAAGGTGCCAGATGTTGGCCGTCTTGTCGGGGTCGCGGCGGTCGATACGTATGGCGCGCCCGCGCATCTGGTTGGACAGCACAAAGCTGCCGACAAAGCTGGCGAGAATGAGCGAATTTATGCAGGGCGAGTCCCAGCCCTCGCCGAGCAGAGACTTTGTGCCGACGAGAATCTGTATCCTTCCCGCCTCGAGCAGCCCGCCCACGCAGTCGACCGCGCGGTGCACCGCGCCGGGAAACTCAAAGGTGCAGTAGTCGGTGCCGGGGATGTCGCAGCGGCGGTGAGCGACGCCAGAGAGGTCGGTTTTGCGCGGCAGTATCACAAGCGAGCCCGAGAGAACGCCGATGTCGACGTCAGGGACGGCGCGGCGCAGCGTCTCGAATATGCTCACGACGTTCACGGAGCAGAACGCCTCGCCCGTTCCGATTTTTGCTACGCCCTCTTTTTTGATGAAGTCGGTGAGAACGAGCATGCGGAGCCGGTCGCCCATGTTCGCGGACTCGCTGACGGCGATTTTTCCGATGCTGTCCAGCTTTCCCGTCGACGAGACAAGCGTGCGCCGCAGGCGCTCGTCGAGGCAGAGCGCTGCGCGCCCCCGCTCGTAGACCCCGTGCCGCCGCAGCAGCTCGATTACAACGTCCCGCTGACCCTCCGTCAGCAGAGGCCCCTCGAGGAGAAAACGGATTGCCGTCTCGGCGTATTTCATATTGAAGGGAGGCAGTCCCCGCCGCCCGGTCAGCTGACGCACAAGCCTCCTGTCAGGGGCGAGGCCGCAGTGCCGCAGCAGCACTGCGAGCGCGATGTACTCTTTCGCCGCCGAGAAGAGGGCTTCGTAGTCCCGCCCGGAGCCCATCTTGCGGCAGACGTCGGAGAGCAGCCCGAGCCCGCCCAGCTCATCGACTGCGGCCTCGGCGCGCTCGCGGTACAGACGAATGGCGGCGGCCTCGTCTGCGGTCGGGTAGTTGAAATATATGTAGTCCTGGTGCGGGCAGAGCGTCCCCTGCCGCACAAGCTCGGGGACGAATATCTCCTCGTCCACCTCGCCGCAGATGCTTGTATAGCGCCGCCATTCGGAGTCCTCCGAGTCGTAAGGCGGCGTTGCGGTGAGCGATATGACGGTCACGTCCTGCCCGAGCGAGGACATAAACCGCTCGAGCGCCCTCTGCCACTCGTTTTTCAGGTGGTGCGCCTCGTCGAGACAGACGGTTTTGATGCCGTGCGCCTTCATGACGGCGAAAATGTCGACGTCGGAGCAGTTGTCTTCGTCACAGCTGCCCGCGCCGCGGCCGTCCTCGCCCTCCGGCAACCTCTCAACGGAGGTGTAAAGCGCCTGATATGTGATGGAGTTGAGCAGCTTTATGCTGTGGAGGTCGTAGGAAAAGAGAGAAGGGAAGCTGCTCTCGTCGTCAAGAAACATGTCGCGGAAGCGCTCGCCCCACTGCTGACGGATGGCGGTGGTGGGGGACAGTATTATGCAGGGCGCGCCGAGGCGGCGGATGAGCTCGAGCCCGAGGACGGTCTTGCCGCTGCCGGGCGCGGCTACGATGTTGATTTTGCCGTCGGCAAGGTGCGCGTCGGCGCGGTCGAGCACCCGCTGCTGGTAGTCGCGGAACGTTCCCTTGAATTTTACGTTGTCAAAGTTCATTGTGGTGGCCTCCTGGGGGGTGTGGCTTTATTGTACCATATTTCAGAGGCGGTTTCAATAGCGAGCGGGAATGTGGGGGGGCTTGACAAGACAGCTAGTATATGCTACAATGTCATTGCAGAGCAATATCTGTAAACAAAATACCCAAAATTTAAGGAGGAACACCCCATGAAACCAACTCATTTCCGCAGTGCGATTCTTATTTTGGTGGTACTTATGCTGATTTTTCCGACCGGGTGCGCGCAGGGGGTCGGAAGCGATGGGGCGGAATCCTCGGGTCCGACGTCCCAGACACCGGTGACCTCGTCGCCGACGGCCTCGGCGGTCGAGAGCGAGCTGCGCGGCTTCTTCTCAGCTTACGGTCACGCGGCTGACGAGAAAAGCAAATACATATTGGTAGAAACCCGCGACGACCTCGTCGCCGTCTGCGGCTTTGCGCAGTCCGCGCCCGAGACGAAGGGCTACATAAAATACTGCGGTAACGCCGCCGAGCCCGCGACGCTCGACGCCTACCCCGCCGGGTATTTCGAGGGCGGCTATCTCATCGCCGTCTGCCTTGAGACGAGCGAGAACAACAGCACCTTCAGTTGCACCGCCCGGCGCGAGGACGGAACAATTGTTATCGACGCGCGCTGCACCGTCCCGCCCGTGCGTCAGAATACATTCGGCGCGCACATCTGGCTTGTCCCCGTCGAGGGCAGGTACGCGGGCGAGCAGATACGCATTGACGTCACAATAGAGGAGCTTGTCTCGTCGGCGGGGCAGTGAGACAAGGCCTGTGAGACACAGCGGACAGTAAACCGTATCTGACAAAACAGTTCTTATCCACACGCTGCGTCACGCCCCCCGGCTGCACGCGGTTATGGCTGAAGGGACATATGTCCCTTCTTTTTTTGATATGGTATTGCGCGCAGAGTGTTGAAACAGGAGCACAGACGTGGTATAATAGTAAATGTCAATCGGTGTGGAATTTTCTGCGCCGGCAATGATACACATTCCGGAGGAAATCGTGAAAAAATTCGAAGACAAAACCGCTGCGGCGCGCGACCTGTCCGTCGGCATTTCGGAGGCGGCAGCCGCGAGATTCAAGCGATTCTGCCGCGAAATTCTCGGGACGGAGGTCGACGAGGTGCCGTCCGAGGAGAGCATATTCATGCGGCAGAGCCTCGCAATCGTCCGCTACGCGACGATTCTGTTTTTGCTGACAAACGGCCTGTACCTTGTCAAAAACCTCGTCATGCGCACCACGATAACAATCGACATGGTGCCGCTTTACATGATGGTCGCGTCCTCGCTCGGCATGCTGCTGTTTCTCTCATTCTATAAGAAATACGGCTCACCGCTCCCGCGGTATGTCCTGCTTGCGTTTTATACCGTGGTCATCGCCAGCGTGACCGTTTTCATGGTCTCCTGCAACTACCACGGCATCGGACTTTCGATTTCGATGTGCTATCTTTTCATCATCATGGTCGCGCCGACGTACAAACTGCCCGACACGGTGTTCATATGCGTTCTCATATCCGTCAGCTGGTGGCTGCCGGACGTGCTGCCCTACTCGGAGAATTATAATCTGTTCAAGCATTTTCTGCTGAGGTTCGCCGTGGTGGTCGGATTTTTCGCCGTCCGTTCCGTCTTTATGCGCCAGGCTTCGACCGAGCGGTGCGTCAAGGAGATGAGCAATTCCTTTGTCAAGCTCGCCTACAACGATCTGATGACGGGCACGCTGAACAAAAAGGCCCTGGAGGTATACCGCGCCTACGTCACCGGGCACCTCTCTCCCGCGCAGGTCAGCGTTATTATATACGACGTCGACGATTTCAAGTCCTACAACGATCACTACTCGCACATGAAGGGCGATGAGGCGCTGCGGCTGGTGTCCGAGAGCGTGGTCGGCGTGCTTGAGCGGGAGGGGAGGTATCTCTTCCGGTTCGGCGGCGAGGAGTTTATCGTCATACTGCCGGATGTCGCCGAGGACGACGCGCGCGAGCTTGCCGTCGGGCTGCTCGGAGCCGTCCGCGCCGCCGCCATCCCGCGCGACGACCTTGAGGACGAGCCGGACGCTGCGGACACTCTGAATGGGCCGGACATTCCGGACGCTCCGACCGACCCGAGCATCCAAAGCACTCCGACCGCTCCCCCGAAACGCATAGTGACCGCCTCGTTCGGCGTGGCCTGCGGCACGGGCGCAGAGCTTGGCGACCTCTCTATCATCGCCAAGGCAGACCGGCAACTGTACGTCTGCAAAAACGGCGTCAAGGACTGCGTCGCGGCAGGCGGAGAGATATACAGGTAGGTTGTTTCAGCAACGAAAAAATTTTTTGAAAAATGTCCTCGGGCGTGAGAATTTTTCAGAGTTTTGTCGACATATATTTATGGAGGGTGCTTTTCAGGGTGGTTATTGTTAGGG
>CAKRSS010000071.1 GCA_934401725.1 uncultured Eubacteriales bacterium
ATGCTATACGGCACGACGGACAAGTTTCTGCGCGTCTTCGGCATTAACTCGCTCTCGGAGCTGCCGCCCGCGGAGGCGCTCGTTCCGTCCGAAAAAGCGCAGGCTGACCCCGCCGTCAAGGCAGGTGCAATGCCGATAGAGACGCAGGCACCCGCAAAGTCAGCTGAAAACGTCGAAAGCAGCGAGGGCGCTGACACCGGCACCGCAGACAGCGGCGACACAACAAAATCAAACGACGCTGCATCAGAGAGCTGAGCCGGGGCTATAATTACATAACGAAGAAAACATGGGGGTGGTCACAATAAAGTGGTTGTGGTTACTGCTGATAATACCGCTGGCGATACTTGCACTGCTTTTGCTGATAATCCTCACAGCAGGCTTAAAAATCAAGATAATCGGTAACAATGAAGACTTAATCAAGCTGCGTTTCTACGTTTACGGCATACGCGTTTTCAGCTTCGGCGTGAACGACGAAAAGCCGCCTGCTCGCGTCCGCGTGTCCGACTACGCGCTCGAAAAGTTCGAGCGCAGGCGTCGGCGCGAGGAAAAGAAGCTGCGCAAGAGGGCAGCACGCAAGCTGAAAGAGGTCGCTGAACCGAAGGAAGAGACCTATAAAACCGTTCCTGATGTCATGTACATCATCAAATTCGTGCTTAACCTCATAAAGGTGTTCTGTACGCAGTTTGCAGGCAAGCTCAGGATACGACTGCACCGTCTCGAGGTGTCCGTCGCGACCGGCGACCCGGCCTCGACCGCCGTACTGTACGGCGCGGTCGTACAGGGCGTCGGGTACCTGATGGAGTTTTTGCGGAACAACACCGATTTCGACGTAAAGCGGCGTGCGCCGCTTGCCGTCCGTTCCGACTTTTGCTCAGACAAGACGCAGCTTAACATCGTTCTCACGGTAAACATTCATCTGCGGCGCATATTGAGGCTAATCTGGCGTTCAGGGATTCATTCCCCCGCCGATCTGCGTAAATTTGTAAAGGTTAAAAAAATTAAAAATAAAAACAAGCCGGAGAGTGCGGCCTGACGGCCGGTGACTTCGGAGAAAGGCTTTCAAAATGGCAAACGAAAACAAAATCGAAGAAATTATCCGCACCTCACTTGAAAACATGCGTTCAATGGTTGACGCAAACACCGTTATCGGCACCCCCTATGTCACCCCCGGCGGCGTGACAATAATCCCCGTGTCGAAGGTATCTGTCGGCTTTGCGTCCGGCGGAATCGATTACTTCGGCAAGCAGGCACCCAGCAAACCGTCCGACACACAGAACTTCGGAGGCGGAGGCGGCTCCGGCCTGTCCGTGTCTCCTGTGGGCTTTCTCGTTGTCGGCGCTGACGGCAGCGTAGAGATGATAAACGTGGGAGTTCCCTCCCCCTCTGACCCGCTTGAACAGATTGCAGGCGTCATCGAGCGCAGTCCTGAAATACTGAACAGCATCAAGCAGGTATTCAAAAAGAAGTCCGACGCCGAAAAAGCAATGGACAACTGACATACACCACACCCCGGAACAATATAATAAATTGAAATATTATGTTGTCCGGGGGTGCTTATGTCTGTCAGAAAATACATTTCGCTGTTTCTTTGTGCACTGATACTGTTTGTCTCGTTCGCGTTTCCTGTCTCGGCCGCGCCGCAGCCGGACGTGAAGAGCGGCACGCTTTCGCTGTCTGCGGAGGCGTCCGTGCTGATGGACGGCTACACCGGTGAGGTGCTGCTCAGCACCAACGCCGACAAACGTCTGCCGATGGCCAGTACCACCAAAATCATGACTGCGCTGATAGCACTTGAGCGCGGCAACATAGACGAGGAGTTCGCAATTCCCGCCGAGGCGGTCGGAGTCGAGGGCTCGTCTGTCTATCTCGTCGAGGGGGAGCGGCTGACAATGAAGGAGCTGGTCTACGCACTAATGCTTGAGTCGGCGAACGACGCGGCAACTGCCATCGCAATCATCATCGCCGGCAGCGTTCCGGCCTTTGCCGAACTCATGAACCGCCGCGCCGAGGAGCTTGGCCTTGATTCAACTCACTTCACAAATCCGCACGGTCTCGACAATCCGGAGCACTACACCACCGCACGCGACCTGGCCAAGCTCGCCTGTTTTGCGCTGAAAAACGAGGATTTCCGCACCGTGGTGTCGACACGCAAGCGCAACATCAGCTTCAAAAACGGCGAGGGCATCCGCCTGCTCGTCAACCACAACCGTATGCTTCGCAACTACGACGGCTCGATAGGAGTCAAGACCGGGTACACCAAAAAATGCGGACGCTGTCTTGTCTCGGCGGCCGAGCGCGACGGCATGCGCCTTGTCGCCGTGACGCTCAACGCCCCGGACGACTGGCGCGACCACACCGCCATGCTCGACTGGGGATTTAAGTCTTACGTCCGGCTCGACCTTACGGGTAAAGGCACCTTCAAGGTAAGCCTTCCGGTCTGCGGCGGCAGTCAGGACAGCCTGACCTGCTCAAACTCCCTGCCGCTTGAGGTAACGTTGCCCGCAGGCCACGGCGACATCAGCTGCACAGTCGAAGCATCGAGATTTCTCATCGCGCCGGTCGAGGCCGGGGCGCAGGTGGGACGGCTGATATATCGCTGCGACGGCGAGGTCATCGCCACCTCCCCGCTTTGCGCCGAGACCGGCGCATCGGTGTACAAAAAGCCCAACTTTTTTATTCGCTGGCTCATGGCGTTGTTCGGTCGTGAGTATCAATGAAAGACACGTTGAAATGGTCAGAATTCAGAAATTTTTTTCAGACAACTCAATAATGTCGCGCCGGGCGGCTGAAGCCGCCGTGGCCGCCGGCAGGGTCACTGTAAACGGCGTCCGTGCCGAGATCGGGCAGGCGGTCGACCCCGAGCATGACGTCGTTATGCTTGACGGCAAGCCCGTAGCCGCTGCCCCACCGCAGAAAACCTACATAATGCTCAACAAGCCGCGCGGCTACGTGACAACACTGTCGGACGAGCGCGGCAGGCGTACCGTCGCCGAGCTTGTCGCCGACTGCGGCACGCGCGTCTACCCCGTCGGTCGGCTTGACATGGACTCCGAGGGGCTGCTCATTATGACAAACGACGGCGACCTCACGCTCCGCCTCACCCACCCGAGGCACGAAATACCCAAAATTTATCTTGTCACGCTCGCGGGCGAGGTATCAGAAGATAAACTGGACGCACTCCGCTCCGTCCGCAGGCTCGACGGCTACACGCTCGCCCCCGTCGGCGTCCGTATCGCGGGACACAGCCGCGAGGGGACGGTCGTCGAGTTCACGCTGCACGAGGGACGCAACCGCCAGATACGCCGGATGTGCAGCCTATGCGGGCTCCGAGTCGTCAGACTGCGGCGCGTGGCCATCGGATCGCTGACACTCGGCGGCCTTAAGGCCGGGCAGTGGCGTCCGCTGACACAATCACAGATTGACTATTTATATGGAAAGGAAAACTAAAAATGCTTGAGGTTCTTCCAATGCAGTCCAAGACCGAGCAGGAGGCACTCTGCGCCCGCTGCGGCACAACATACGATCCCGAGCTCATGGCATACGGCGCGTCTGTCGACGGCGAGTCCGTGGGAATATGCCAGTTTACAATAACCGACGAGGGCGGCAGTCTGCGCGATATTGCAGTCCTTCCCGGACATACCGCCTTTGAGACGCCGTTTTTGCTCGGCCGCGCCGCTCTGAATTTCATCGACCTCTGCGGCGTGCATTGTGCTTACTATGATGGCATTGTCGGCGACGAGTCGCTCATAAAGGCCATCGGTTTTGAGAAAAGAGACGACGGCAGATACTACGTCGATCTGACCGATTTCTTCATCAGTCCCTGCCAGCACCACAAAAACTGAGGCGTCAGCGCCCTTCGGTACAAAAAGCACACGCTTTTTGTCAATTATTAACAAATTTAAGGGCGAATTTTTGGTAACATTTATTTCCAAAAATATATTGATTTATTTTCCAACTTGTGGTATTATATTGTTGTCAAAAACAATCACATGGAGGATAAATTCAATGGAATACAACACAAAAATACTTATTGCTGACGAAAATCATAACCAGCGCACCGCTCTGCGGGACGGGCTCATGCGCGCGGGTTACAGATATATCGAAGAAGCCGTCAACGGTGAGGACGCCCTGAACAAGCTCGCACACTTCCACCCCGACGTTGCGCTTGTCGACATCTGGCTCTCAAAAATGGACGGCATCGGCGTCATACGCAACAGCCACAACATTGACTACGCCCCGGACAAGCCGCCCGCATTCATCGTGGTTTCGATGGTATCAAATCAGGGACTGTTCATCGAGGCGACCAACGCAGGCGCGCAGCGCTGCCTGCTCAAGCCCTACGACATAGGAAATCTCTGCGACCACATCCGCAACATTTGCGAGGAACGCGGTCAGAACCAGCTCCCTGCGCGTGCGGGCGAGAGCGGCTCAGTCGACATCGAAGCACAGGTGACAAAAATCATACACCAGATCGGCGTTCCGGCGCACATCAAGGGCTATCAGTACCTCCGTACCGCCATATTGCTCACCATCAAGGACAGCGATATTATCAACTCCGTGACCAAGGTGCTATATCCGTCAGTCGCCAAGAAGTATTCCACCACAACCTCCCGCGTTGAGCGCGCAATCCGACACGCAATCGAGGTCGCGTGGGATCGCGGCGACGTCGACACGCTCAACTCTTATTTCGGCTACACCATTCAGAACAGCCGCGGCAAGCCGACAAACAGCGAATTCATAGCCATGATCGCCGACAATCTGCGTCTGAAATATAAGCTGTACTGAGCAAAAAACGCACCCGTTGGGTGCGTTTTTTCGTAAAAATTGCGTCCGCCCCGTGCAAAAGTCGCGAATATATGTTATAATAGGTGCAGATAACAGGCACCATCGGAACTGCACGGTGGAGCCATAAATTTTTCGGATGGGCAACAATGGATAAAGTATCAATAACCCCCTGCCGGGATTACAGCCCCGCAGAGGTCAGGCGCGCGCTGGAGGAACTGCTCGCGCCGCTCGGCGGCTTCGGATTTGTCACTCCCGGAATGAAAATCGCGATAAAGGCCAACCTCGTCACATTCATGCGTCCCGACAAGGCCGCGACCACGCACCCTGCCCTGCTCTGCGAACTGACACGTCGGCTGACAGAGTGTGGCGCTGAAGTCACCGTTGGCGACAGCCCCGGAGGACTCTACACCGCGGCGTTCGTCGGACGTGTATATAACGCGACCGGCATGCACGAAATCGAGAAATTCGGTGGTAAACTCAACACCAATTTCGCTCAGCGTGATGTGGTTTTCAAGGATGCACGCGCGGCTCACAGCTTCACCTACACCGCGTATCTCGACGACGCGGACGTAATAATCAACTTTTCAAAGCTCAAATCACACGGCATGATGGGGCTGTCCTGCGCCGTAAAAAATATGTTCGGCGTTGTGCCGGGCACCATGAAGCCCGAATATCACTACCGCTTTCCCGACCACGCCGTCTTTGCCGACATGATAGTCGACCTGAACGAGTACTTCCGGCCGAAAACCATTCTCTGCATTTGCGACGCCGTCGTCGGCATGGAGGGAAACGGCCCGACCGCGGGCGATCCGCGCCAGATCGGTGCGCTGATTGCCTCAAGGTCGCCGTATTGCCTCGACGTCGTCGCGGCTGACCTGATAGGACTCACGCGTCAGAACGTCCCGACGCTTGAGGCGGCCGTATCGCGCGGACTTGCTCCCGCTGACATATCGGAGGTCGAGATCGTCGGCAACATGGACGCGCTCAGAGTGCCGGATTACAAAAAGGTGCTGTCGCATTCCAGTCTTGAGTTCAAAAACTTCCTCGGCGGCAAGGCCGGCGATGCGCTCGGGAACGCAATCGGCGGACTTTTACGCGCTCGCCCACGCGCCGTCAAGCGCGAATGCGTCGGCTGCGGCGTCTGTGCGAACATCTGCCCTGCGCGCGCCATAGAAATCCGCGACGGCTACGCCTCAATAGACCGAAAGGCGTGCATACGCTGCTTCTGCTGCCAGGAATTCTGCCCGAAGGGCGCGATGAAGGTACATAGAACGGCGATTGCAAGACTGCTCGTCCACGATACCGCACCGCGCGAGTAGTTTTTTCATGAACTATTGGTTGATGTTCAAAAAAACTATTGATTTTCCGTTCAAAATGGTGTATAATAAAATGTCCACAAGAGAGGAGGTTCCGGCATGGCAGAAAAGAAAAAAAGCGGCGGTAAAATCATCGCCCAGAATAAAAAGGCATGGCACGACTACTTTGTCGACGAGAAATACGAAGCCGGGATCGCGCTCTTTGGCACCGAGGTGAAGAGCATACGCGCGGGCGGCGTCAACCTGAAGGATTCCTACTGTTCGATCAAAAACGGCGAGCTTTGGGCTATCGGCGTGCACATCAGTCCTTACGAAAAAGGCAACATTTTCAACCGTGAGCCCCGACGTGAGCGCAAGCTGCTGATGCACAAAAAAGAAATTCTCAAGCTAAGCGGTCTTGTCGATCAGAAAGGCTACACGCTTGTTCCACTTTCGTTGTACTTCTCGGGCTCCAATGTCAAAATGGAAATCGGTCTGTGCCGAGGCAAAAAGCTGTACGATAAACGCGACGCCGAAGCCGCGCGCGAAAGCGCACGAGAAATCGACAGACGCATGCGCGACCGCAATCGAGACTATTGAGTCTCTGTTGAACAGATTCACAATTCAAAAAAATCCGTGATAATAATCGCTGATTATTTGTCCGCGTGACCACATGGGCGACATATGGGGGCGTAAAGGTTTCGACGGGGATTTTGATATACAGTAAGCGGGTAGAGCCGGGCAATCTCTTAAACGGCCCAACTTAAAATTAAACGCTAACGAAAAAGTAGCACTGGCCGCGTAAGCGGCGCCGCAGCCTACATGGCTGCCCGTTCCTCCGGAGAGTATCGCGGCTCCGGACTGAGCGTCATTTAGCGGTGAACGTGCATCCGTTTTTCGCCATTGAACGGATCACGCATAAAATGGCTACCCAAAGTCAGAGCCTGTGTGCCGGCGCTGACCGCGGGGAATTCTAAACGACACAATGCACCCGGAGAAAGCTGTATTGAAGGATTTTCGGACAGGGGTTCGACTCCCCTCGCCTCCACCAAAACAGGAAGCAGGAGCCTTAATGGCTCCTGCTTCCTGTTTTGATATAGGTCGTTGGTTACGAGAACCCCGGCGTTTCGCTCCGCAAAACGCCTGCTTCGGCGAGAATCCCCGTCGCACAATCGCTCTTCACCATCCGAAAGCCGAAGCGTGGTTCAGAATCCCCTCGCCTCCACCAAAACAATATAATCCGAACCTTTTGCCGATTGGTCATGGGTTCGGATTTATTGTTTTAATGGAAGAAATTGAAGACTGGTAATGAAAAAGCCGGGAGGACTGCCGATTATTGCAATCCTCCCGGCTTCTTTATGTAGATGCACAGTCCGTATTCTCTTTCTTTGCTTTCCATTCGGCAAATACCTTTTTACCGTCTTCACTTTCGTAGTACTTCTGAATTACCGGAAGCAGACTCCGTGCCAGCGATTCGAAGACGTATTCCGGAATTTCGGCTGCATCTATGCTGTTTTGAATATTCGCTTTTTCTGCGTTCACATAGTACCTCCTTTATCGCTTCTGTAGCGCGTATAAGCCCATTTTTGTGGCGCTGTAATGGAAAGATATTCCCCTGTGTTTTTGCGTCGATTGTGGGGCGAAAAATGCCTCGTTTTCGACCTTTATCCGGACGATATTGCGCCGCCCTCCTTCGGTTGAATCAGCCTCGCATTATAGGGATAATTCAGCGTAATCAATGCGGATTTCCCAAGGCCCTGGTTCTTTCGGCAGATCAAACCGCTGAACTCAAGCTCACGGAAAATCCGTGTTGCACATTGTCGGCTGCGATGCAGCTTCTTCTGCGCCTGTTCCACGGTGAAGTAAATCCGGATGGTGCCGTCAGTTTCAAGAAAACCGTTGACTTTTGAAATGCTCGCCCGATCCAGCATCAGGGCATACAGCAC
>CAKRSS010000072.1 GCA_934401725.1 uncultured Eubacteriales bacterium
TGGTGAGACGCCGGGATGTATGGCTTTAGGCGTTTAAGTGCGGGCGGTGCGGCATCACGTTATAGTTCAGCACCGCCCTGCTTCGCGTCCGGTGCCCATTCGGAACGGTTGAAAAGCCGTTTGTGAAGCGTGGCCGATTTTCGGGAAAAGATACCCCGCCTGCGGCGGCCAACGTGCGACGATGCCCATCACACGCCGTAGGGGCGACCACCGGTCGCCCGCAAGCTTTGGTGCAAAATCACCTCATTTCTGTAAACCAAGCGTCGGTTAAAACCTGCCTCCCTCCGGGAGGGAGGTGGCACGCGAAGCGTGACGGAAGGAGAGTGCGGGACTACGGGTTTGTGCTGACTATGCTGCCACAAGCCCTCCCGCCCCATCATACCGCGCTCTCCCTCAGTCACGGCAAGCCGTGACAGCTCCCTCCCGGAGGGAGCCGTAGGCTTAACCGAAGTTCGCCAACTTCAGTGAAAAACTTTTTAAACAAAAAATAGGTCTTGCCGCGTACTTCAACTCGACAAGACCTATTTTCGAAAGTTTTTGCGGGTTCCAAGGGAGCTTTTTTCAAAAAGCTCCCTTGGTGGGGTTCGGGGCAAAGCCCCGAGACGCGTCCCTTGGGGTCTGGGGCAGCGTCCAAGAATAACCGTCACAGCACCGCGCGCAGGAAGCTCTTGGTGCGTTCGTTTTGCGGGTGGTCGAAGAGGTCGGCGGGCGCGCCCTCCTCGGTAATGACGCCGTCGCTCATAAATATAACGCGGTCGGACACCTCGCGGGCAAATCCCATTTCGTGCGTGACGATAACCATTGTCATGCCGTCGTCCGCCAGCTTGCGCATGAGATCGAGCACCTCGCCTACCATCTCGGGGTCGAGCGCGCTCGTCGGCTCGTCAAACAGCATGACCTTCGGATTCATCGCCAACGCCCGAATTATCGCGATACGCTGCTTCTGCCCGCCCGACAGCGTCGACGGATAGGCGTGAGCCTTGTCCTCGAGACCTATGCGGTGCAGAAGCTCCATGGCCTTGTCCTCGGCATCCTTCTTGATCTGCTTCTTGACCGCAGCCGGGGCAAAAAGCCCGCCAGCCTTTTTGGTGTTTATATAAACCGGCGCCAGCATTATGTTCTGGAGCACCGTCTTGTTGTTGAAAAGGTTGAACTGCTGGAATACCATGCCCATGTGCTGACGGTGCTTGTTGATGTCGACACGCATGTCGGCAATGTCCTCACCGTCAAAAATTATAGAGCCGGAGGTGGGATCCTCAAGGCAGTTGAGGCAGCGCAAAAACGTGCTCTTGCCGCTTCCGGACGGGCCTATGACGGCTACCTTTTCGCCGTCCCTGATGGAGGTCGTGATACCGCGCAACACATCCAGCTTGCCGAATTTCTTGTGGAGATCAATGACGTCTATCACCCTTGCGCAGCCTCCCTTCCATGAGTTTTATAAGCCCTGTTATCGCCATGACGAGCACCAGGTATATCAGCGCCAGCATGACGTAGGGGATGATGTAGCTGTAATTCGAATCGCCTATCTGACGGAACGCCTTGGTAAGGTCGACCACGGCGATAAAGCTGACGACCGACGTCTCCTTTATCAGCGTGATGAACTCGTTGCCGAGCGTCGGCAGTATGTTCTTGATGGCCTGCGGAATTACAACCTTGAGCATCGAGACCCAGTATCCGAGTCCCAAAGCGCGTGCGGCCTCGAGCTGACCTGCGTCAACAGACTGTATGCCGCTCCGCATTATCTCGGACACATACGCGCCGCTGTTCATTCCGAACACCACAATCGCCACGGCAAGCTTGTCAAGCTGAAGTCCGAGCGCCGGGAGTAGCACAAACCATCCTATAAGCAACTGCACGACCATAGGCGTGCCTCTGAAAATTCCCACGTAAACATCACAGACAGCCGACAATATGCGCGGCGCGACGTGGTATTTCGGTATCATCTTTATCATCGCGATGACAGTGCCTATCACAATACCGATAAGCAGACCGAAAACCGCTATTTCCAAAGTAGCTACCAAGCCGTCTAACGCGACCTGGTAGCCCTTGGCGGTGATGAATTTACTGAGAAATAATTCCCACTCGACCTTGCTCATTATTATTTAAGAGCGGCCAGCTTTGCGAGCACTTCCTCGGCGCTCTTGCAGCTATCGAAGGTGGTGTCGTTCTTCATGGCCAAAACGACCTGGTAGGACCCCTCCTCATAGGGGGTAGTGAAGTTGATAACCTTCGAACGTGCGGGGGTGATGGTCAGGCCGGAGATGGCGACGTCAACACCGTTCTTGCCGAGCGAGGTAACAACGGACTCGAACGCCATATCGGAGATGACCAGCTCCATGCCAAGCTCGTCGGCAACCAGCTTTGCAATCTCCATGTCGATACCGGCGAACTCGTTGCCGACGGTGAACTCGTAGGGAGCAAACGCAGCGTTGGTAGCGACAACCAGCTGGTTCTTGCTTGCGTCGTAGGTGCCGGCAGGAATGGTCGTACCGGACCATGTAGCGGCGTTGTCATCGGTGACATCCTTGTACTTTGCGTAGATGGCATCGATCTCGGTCTTTTTGGATGTGAGAACCTCGTTGATCTTAGTCAGCAGTTCGGGCTGATTCTTGTCAACGCCGATGCCGAAATCCTCTTTGGTCAGCGCGTAGTCAATCATCTTGATGTCGGAGTTGGCGGAAACGAGGCCCTTGCCGACAGCAGCGTCGATAACAACGTACTTGACATTGCCGTTCTTCATATCGGTGACGGCGAGGGAGGCGTTGTCGTAGGACTGAACGGAGATGTTGGAGTATCCGGTAAAGCCGACGTCGGCGTCGCCCTTAAGGAACAGCTCGCCGGTGGTGCCGGCCTGAACGCCGATCTGAACGGGCTTATCTCCGCCAGAGCAGGAAGTGAGCATTGCGCAGCCGGCCAGCATAATGACCGCCATAATAAGACTTACGATTTTTTTCATTGTGATTTTCTCCTCTTGAAAATTGGTTGTTTGAATTTGATGCCCTATTATAACTCCGTCTCAACCGTTTGTCAAGGGGTTTTATGAATATTTTTTCGCGTTTTATAAATATTTTTTCACTTTTTCGCGAGTTTTTCAACCAAATATTCACCAGTGAATGAATATTTGCATAAAGCGACATCTTCCGGCGTTCCCTCGGCGACAATCGTACCGCCGCCGTCGCCGCCCTCGGGGCCGAGGTCGATTATATAGTCGGCGCATTTGATGACATCGAGGTTGTGCTCGATGACGAGCAGCGTGTTTCCGGCGTCGGTCAGGCGCTGAAGTATGTCGAGCAGACGCTTGACGTCGTCGCTGTGCAGGCCTGTCGTCGGCTCGTCGAGGACGTAGAGCGTGCGCCCTGTGTCGCGCTTCGACAGCTCGGTCGCCAGCTTGACGCGCTGCGCCTCGCCGCCCGACAGCGTCGTCGCCGGCTGGCCTATCTTGATATAGCCGAGTCCGACGTCGTACAGAGTCTTGAGCTTGCGGCGTATCTTGGGCATGCCGTCGAAGAAGGCTACTCCCTCCTCCACCGTCATGTCAAGCACCTCGGCGATGTTCTTTCCTTTATATCTGACCTCGAGCGTGTCGTGATTGTAGCGCTTGCCGCGGCAGACGTCGCAGGTGACGTAAACGTCCGGCAGAAAGTGCATCTCTATCTTTTTGACACCGTCGCCCTCGCACGCCTCGCAGCGCCCGCCCTTGACGTTGAACGAAAAACGTCCCGAGCTGTACCCTCTCGCCTTGGCGTCCTGCGTCTGGGCAAAGAGGTCACGGATGTCGGTGAAAAGTCCCGTATAGGTGGCGGGATTGGAGCGCGGGTTGCGCCCTATAGGGCTCTGGTCGATGCAGATAACCTT
Source organism: uncultured Eubacteriales bacterium (assembly GCA_934401725.1). Lineage (GTDB taxonomy): Bacteria > Bacillota > Clostridia > Oscillospirales > CAG-272 > UMGS1002. The sequence continues at coordinate 3,856 of CAKRSS010000072.1, forward strand.
GTCGAGGTTTTCAAGCCCCTCTATGCGCGCGTACTTTCCGGGACTGGTGTAGGCGTGGTTGAGCTTGGCCGCGAGCACGGGGTAAACTATTCCATTGACCAGCGACGACTTGCCCGACCCCGACACACCCGTCACGCAGACGAACTTTCCGAGCGGTATCTTGACATCAATGTTCTTGAGGTTGTTCTGTGCTGCGCCGTAAATCTCGAGGAACTGCCCGTTTCCCGGGCGGCGGTGCTCGGGCACCTTGATTTTCTTGCGCCCCGACAGGTATGCGCCGGTGATGGAGTTTTTATCCTTCTTTATCTCCTCCGGCGTGCCCGCCGCGACGATGCGGCCGCCGTGGATACCGGCTCCGGGGCCGATGTCGATAATATAGTCGGAATTCTCCATGGTTTCCTCGTCGTGTTCGACGACGATAACTGTATTCCCGAGGTCGCGCAGGCGCTTGAGCGTGTTTATCAGCTTGCCGTTGTCGCGCTGGTGCAGTCCTATGCTCGGCTCATCGAGTATATACATGACCCCGACCAGCGACGAGCCTATCTGCGTCGCGAGCCTTATGCGCTGCGCCTCGCCGCCGGACAGCGTTCCGGCCTTGCGCATGAGCGTCAGGTAGTTGAGTCCGACGCTGCGCAGAAAGCCCAGGCGCGCTTTTATTTCCTTTAATATGTCGCGTGCGATGAGCGCCTCGTTCTCGGTCAGCCTGAGCCCGTCGAAAAACTCGAGCGCCGCCGTCACAGAGAGCGAGCACAGCTCGTAAATATTGAGTCCGCCGACCGTCACGGCGAGCATTGTGTCGTTGAGTCTGCGGCCGCCGCAGCGCGGACAGGGCGCTTCCTCGACAAACTGCTCGTAATAGTCGGCCGCGCCGCCCATCTGGAGCCGGTTTTCCATCATTTTTATGATACCCTCGAAGCGGACGTCCTGAATGTGCTCCTCGTTGCCGAAATAGCGCTTGATGTGGTACAGTCTGTCGCCCGTGCCGTAAAGCAGCGCCTGCATGGCCTCGTCCGAGAAGTTTTCGAGCGGCATTTCAAGCGTAAAGCCGACCGCCTGCCCGACCGCTGTGAACAGCGGGCCGTTCCAGCTCTTTTCCTCGAGCGTCTTGAAGCCGTTGACGGCGATGCCGCCGCGGTTCAGCGACAGCGACCGGTCAGGCATTATCTTGGCGACGGATATGACGCGCATGTCGCCGAGTCCGGCGCATTCCGGGCAGGCGCCGACCGGGTTGTTGAAGGAAAACATGCGCGGCTCAAGCTCGCCGAACGAGATGTTGTGCTCCTCGCAGGCGTAGCTCTGCGAGAACTCCATCTCGGCGGGCTCGCCCTCGCGCGGAACGGTGACAATTATCAGGTGTCCGTCTGCCAGCGAGAGCGCCGTCTCGACCGAGTCGCCGAGTCTTGTGCGTACATTGTCGTGCATGACAAGTCTGTCGACGACAATTTCGATTTTGTGCTTTTTGTTTTTGTCGAGCGTGATGGTCTCGGTCAGCTCGTACATGCTGCCGTCGACGCGCACGCGGACGTAGCCGCTCTTTTTGGCGTCGGTGAACACTTTTTCGTAGGTTCCCTTGCGGTCGCGCACGACGGGAGCCAGCACCACAAAGCGCTCGCCCTCGGGCAGCTCCATTATGCGGTCAATTATCTGGTCCGTCGACTGGCGGCGTATCTCCTTGCCGCAGACCGGACAGTGCGGCACGCCCACCCGCGCGTAAAGCAGGCGCAGGTAGTCGTATATCTCGGTGACGGTTCCGACGGTGGAGCGCGGGTTGCGCGAGGTCGTCTTCTGGTCTATCGAGATGGAGGGCGACAGCCCCTCGATTGAGTCGACGTCGGGCTTGTCCATCTGCCCGAGAAACATGCGGGCGTAGGACGAAAGCGACTCGACAAAGCGCCGATGCCCCTCGGCGTAAAGCGTGTCAAATGCCAGTGAAGACTTACCCGAGCCCGAAAGTCCCGACAGTATCACCAACTTGTCGCGCGGGATGGTAACGTCGATGTTTTTCAGGTTGTGAACTCTCGCGCCCTTGATAATTATATTTTCAGACATTTTTTACCTCAGTCACGCGGTTTGGAATCACGCGGTTTGAAAAACTGGTAGAGGTTGCACGGGATCATGCCGTTGTACAGCTTGCGCACTTTGTCGGCGCGGCGTCCGTACAGCCTCTCGAAATTCTCCGACGCCGACAGAATGTATATCTGCCAGCTGCCAAAGTCGCGGAAATTGCGTCCGAGCTCGTGGTAGAGCTGCTCGGCCTGGCTTATCTCCAGCATACGCTCGCCGTAGGGCGGGTTGCAGACTATACTGCCCCGTCTGTCCGGCTTTTGGATTTTGGTCGCGTCGGCGGCGAAAATCTTTATATTGCGGTCGACACCGGCGCGCGATGCGTTGGCGTGTGTCAGCTTAAGCATCTCGGGAGCGATGTCGGACGCCCAAACCTCGTAGTCGGGCGCAGCTGGGACGGCCTCGCGCGCCATGGCGCGGGCTCTCTCCCACACCTCGGAGCCGAGCGCGTCAAACTCCTCGGCGGCAAAGCGGCGGCCGAGTCCCGGCGCGCGGCCTGTCATTATCATAGCGGCCTCGATGGCAATGGTGCCCGAACCGCAGAAGGGGTCCCAGAAGAGCACGTCGGGGCGTGGGCGCGAGGTGAGCGCCAGTGCCGCCGCGAGCGTCTCGCGCAGCGGCGCAACACCGGCCGCCGGACGGTAGCCGCGCTTGTGCAGCGCGATGCCCGAGGTGTCGATCATAAGCGCGGCGGTGTCCTTGAATATAAAGAACTCGACCTGATACTTTTTGCCCGTCTCCTCGAACCAGCTGACGCCGTACTTTTCCGACAGCCGGTTGACGATAGCCTTCTTGACTATCTTCTGGCAGTCCGGCACGGAAAACAGCGTGCTCTTTATGGCGTGCCCCTTTACGGGAAAGCAGTCGGTCTTGCCGATGAAATCCTCCCACGGCAGCGCGCGGGTGCCCTCGAAGAGGCTGTCAAAGGTCGGCGCGGCGAAGCTGCCAAGGCAGATGTAAACGCGCTCCGCCGTGCGCAGGTTGATGTTTGCGCGGGCGATGTCGAGCTCGTTTCCGACAAAGCTGACGCGTCCGTCCATTGTGTTTGTGCGGCGCAGTCCCAGCGCGTCTATCTCGGCGCCCAGCAGCTTTTCGAGTCCGAAAAGGCAGGTCGCCACCAATTGAAATTCGGCCATTATGTCACTCCTGAATAAATTTTAGATTGTTATCCGCCACTTTTCTTTTTGCGTGACGGCATATTGAGGGTTTTGCGCACAATTTGGACGTTGCGCGGTGATGTCCTGATTCAAACGGTATATCTTGCGCGTTCGCCGCCGATATATTTCGGGCGGGTACGAGCGGCAACAAGGTTGGCCTCGCCGATCTGCTTGACCGCCAGCCGCACGGGCACTGCGACGTCCCGCAGGTGCATGCCGATGAGCGTGTCGCCGATGTCAAGTCCTGCGTGCGCGCGGATATGCTCGACCGCGACGGGGTCGCTGAAGCTGGCATAAGCCGTCGTTGCGAACGAACCGCCCGCGTGCTGCCACGGCACGACGCTGACGATTTCATAGCCGTACTTTTCGGCGCACTCGCGCTCAATTATAAGCGCGCGGTTGAGGTGCTCGCAGCACTGCGCCGCGAGGTATATTCCCCGTTCGCGGCAGGCGTTATTCAGCATCTCGAAGACGCACTGCGCGGCGTCAATGGACGAGTCCTTACCGATATGTCCGCCGACAATTTCGGACGACGAGCATCCGACCACGAGTATCTCCCCCGCACGAATGCCCGAGACGCTTATCAGCTCTCCCACTGCAGCTCTTGCCTGTTCACTCACGATTTGTTTATCAAACATAATTATCTCCTATCTACAATCCGCCGTATCCGGCGTCGTTTTGCGTGTTACGCTTTAACATCTTATTATATAACAAAAGAGTGGTTTTTACAAGAGAAAAACGAAAAGATTCTTTGGGGCGGGCTATTGCATATGCCTGTATGCTATTAAATCGATTTTTGCGGTTTTCGCCGGGGTGCCCGGCGGGGACTGCTTTTCTATTAAGAATAGTTCTTTGGCCTTGGCGGGTTCTCGCCGTGGCGAATTCCGACGTGTTCGAAGTGTACTTTTCTGTTATGCAACAGAAAAGTACCAAAAGAGTGCACCA
>CAKRSS010000073.1 GCA_934401725.1 uncultured Eubacteriales bacterium
CACGCCTTTTGGTGACGCACGCCCTGTCCCCGCTCGGACTCGCCGGAAGGGTTCTGAAGGCGTTTGTTCTAAACTTAGCGGGACGTCTTTTGAGGTCGACCAGTGCGTGCATGCGGATGGCAGCTTATAGGGGTGAGGCCGGGTGTGAAATGCTTGAAGGGTTAGTTTTTGGCAGAAAAACGGTTTAAAACGCACGCTCGCCGAGCCCCGGATGCCCCATTTCCCGCCTGCAAGCCTCATTGTTTGCCCGAGAGCCCCATTTCCCGCCCGCAAGCCCTATTTCCCGCCTGCAAGCCTCATTTTTTCGCCCGCCATGCCCCATTATCTCGTCTAATTAGCCTTCATGAGCGGCGAAGCCGCAATATGATGGCGCGGGTCGTGCGGCGTGAGCTATCGGTTCTATCAAACCTCATTCGAGCGGTGAAGCGCTCTCCAAAAACCTCATTCCAACAGCCATTTGTACCGCAGACGCTCCCACCGGGACGCACTTCAGGCCGCCGGGGCGGGGCGTCCAATGGTTAGCCTGCCCAGAAAACAGTTCCAGTGCACATACCGGCGAGTATGAGCGCGGACGCAGTGAGCTTCCCGAAAGGCGTCTTTCCGCCGGATGCAGACTTCGGCAAGGGTGAGCCCGTCCCCATAAAGCATCCCACGGGAGTGGGGGAGTCCAGAGGGGGCGAACCGTAGGTTCGTCCCCTTTGGGGCGACTCTTTTGAAGATAATTATGCCTTCGGCATAATTATCTTGCTCTTTCTCTGCTCGCGGCAGAAAAGTACAGTTCTTAACGTCCCGCGGACGTTATGGCGAGTACACTTCGAACACGTCGGAATTCGCTACGGCAACCGCCCGCCACGGCCAAAGAACTATTTTTATAAAAAACCGCTTCTCGCCGACGCCACGGCGTGCCTCCCCCCCCCTCGGGGTACAAAACTAACTTTTCAGCATACAGGCCTATGCAATACGCCTCACCTCCTCCCGGCGCGTCCCCCTCCCCAAAATCTCTTTAACTCCTCCCACATTCTGACAAAATCCTCGCGCAAAGTGTGCTAAAATCATTACAAACCTACAAAGGAGGACAGTCATGATTAAAAATAACTGCGGACTTGAGTCCCGCCGCGAGGAGAGTACGCTGTACCTCCGGCTCAGCGGCGAGATGGATCACCATAGCGCGGGCGGTATGCGCGGCGAAGCGGACAAGCTCATCTGCACCGAACGCCCCGAGAGAGTCGTGCTCGACCTGTCCGGCATCGGATTTATGGATAGCTCCGGACTCGGCTTCATTATGGGCCGCTACGCCCTCGCGCGCGAGCTCGGCGCAACGCTCGTCGTCTATAATCCGTCGCCCGCAACTCAGCGAATACTTGGCCTCGCAGGGCTCGGACGTATCATTCCGGTCGAAATGCCGCAAAAAACTAAACACGAAAGGGTAAAAAAATGAAAAACAACAGCTTTGCCAAGGACGTCAGCAACGAAATGAAGCTGACATTGCCCTCGCTGTCGGTCAATGAGGGGCTGGCGCGCGCGGTCGTCGCCGCCTTCACCGCGCAGCTCGACCCCGCCGCGCCCGAGCTAGCGGACGTAAAATGCGCCGTGTCCGAGGCGGTGACAAACTGCATCGTCCACGCCTACCACGACTGCGTCGGCATGATTTACATGGTCCTGCGCGTGGTGCGCGACAGAACCGTCCGCATCGAAATACGCGACCACGGGTGCGGCATTCCCGACGTCAGCGCCGCGCGTCAGCCGCTGTTCACGACCGACGCCGCGGGCGAGCGCTCCGGCATGGGCTTTACCGTCATGGAGAGCTTTATGGACAAGCTGACCGTCCGCTCAAAGCCGGGGCGGGGAACGACAGTGGTCATGTACAAAACCATCGGCGGCAAGGGCGCGTGATACATATTTTCCGTCGGAGGGTAAAACAATGACAGACAGACCGGAGGAGGTCTCCCAATATGCCTGCAACACGCAGCTTATCGCCGAGGCTCAGTCGGGCGACGAAGCGGCCACCGCGCGCCTGCTTCAGATAAACGGCGGGCTGGTGCGTAGCATCGCGCTGCGCTTCCGTGACCGCGGAACCGAGCTCGAGGACCTTATACAGATCGGGACGCTGGGTATGCTCAAGGCGATACGGTCGTTCGATCTTAAGCGCGGCACCGCCTTCTCGACCTACGCCGTCCCGCTGATAATCGGAGAGATACGCCGCCATTTGCGCGACGACGGCATGATAAAGGTCGGTCGCGGCTACAAGAAGCTCGGCATGCTGCTTATGCGGGAACGCAACCGCATAGTAAGCGGCGAGGGACGCGAGCCGGGCATCTCGGAGCTGGCGGCGGCGTGCGGAGTCAGCAGCGAGGAGGCGGCGGTGGCGCTGGACGCCATGACGCCCGTGTCGTCGCTGTCGGACACGGTCTACGGCGACGAGGGCGCGACGCTCGAATCCACCGTTTCGGACGGCACCGAGGAGCTCGAGCGGCTGTCCGACCACATCGCGCTGACGCAGTCCATCGCAAAAATGCAGCCCATGTGGCGCAGAATCATCATGCTGCGCTACTACCGCAACATGACGCAGCAGCAGACGGCCGACAGCCTCGGGCTGAGTCAGGTCAAGGTCTCGCGCGAGGAGAAAAAGATACTCGCCTTCCTGCGAACCGAGATGATAACATGATTTTTGTGCAGTATGCACAATATTATCGCCCTCGATTTAATATCTGACTGCACATTTGTCTCATTGAAAAAATCTCCCGCATATGATATAATAACTACAATGTGCGCTACGGTGCACAAAATTTATATCACAGGAGGAACATTTTTTTGGACGACCCCATAGGGCGACAATTGCTTTTACAGTTTTTACTTATTCTTGTAAACGCGTTTTTCGCCGCATCTGAGATTGCAGTTGTCTCGCTTAACGCAAACAAACTGAGAAAGGACGCGGAGGACGGCAACAAAAAGGCCGCGCGTCTGCTCAAGCTGGTGGAGCAACCCACCTCATTTCTGTCAGCGATACAGATAGGCATCACGCTCGCCGGATTCCTCGGCAGCGCGTTCGCCGCCGAAAACTTTTCGGACAGACTTGTCAGTTGGCTTATGGACGATCTGAAGTTCACGGCGCTTTCAAGAAATGCTCTCAACACGCTTTCGGTCGTTGTAATCACCATCATTCTGTCATTTTTCACACTGGTGCTCGGTGAGCTGGTGCCCAAGCGCATCGCCATGCACGCACCCATGAAGGTAGCGACATTTACCACGCCGGTTGTGCGTGTGGTTGCCGTCATCATGAAGCCTATAATTTGGCTGCTGTCCGTCTCGACTGCCGGAATGCTCCGGCTGTTCGGAATCAAGGACAAGGGCGAGGAGGAAAAGGTCACTGAGGACGAAATCCGCATGATGGTTGACATCGGAGAGGAGTCGGGCACAATCGACTCCAAGGAACGTGAAATGATCGACAACATTTTCGAGTTTGACAACAGCACGGCCAAGGACGTCATGACACGGATGCCTGATGTGGTGAGTGTAAGCCTTAGCGACAGCGACGAGCATATAATGTCCGTTCTGAATGACTGCGGATTCTCGCGCCTTCTCGTCTGGGAGGACGACCCCGGAAACATTGTCGGCGTACTTATTGCCCGCGAATACCTGCTCAATCTTCGCTCGGAGCAGCCGAAGCCGCTGCGCGACATACTGCGCCCGACCACCATGGTGCCCGAGACTATACCGTGCGACAAGCTGTTTTCTGAAATGCAGAAGGATCAGCGCCACATGGTGCCGGTCATCAACGAGTACGGTGAGATGGTAGGCATTGTAACGCTGGAGGATTTGATTGAGGAAATTCTCGGCAACATTTACGATGAGAGCGATGACGTAACCGAAGACGGCGACGCGATAAAGGAGCTGTCGGAGGGCTGCTGGCGGATTCCCGGCACCACGCCGCTTGACGACGTACGCCGCAAGCTGGATGTGGACATACCCGAGGACGTCGAGGCCAACACGCTGGGCGGACTTGCCATCAGCTGTCTGACCGAGATACCGGAGGACGGCACGGTCTTTGAGGTCGACTGTTGCGGGCTTCACATCAAGGTTGACCGCTTTGCCGAGCGCCGCGTAGAGAGCGCCATAGTGACGCGCGTCGAGCCTGTCGAGGCGGAGGAAGATAAAGAATAATTTTTAGTGCGGTTCTCGCCGGAATGTCCGGCGGGGACTGCTTTTTTGATTTATAAGTTCTTTGGACTTGGCAAGGCGCGCCGGAATGTCGGCGGGACGTGATTTAAGGCATCACCGCGTAATGCCGATGGTGCAATTGCGCAGTCGGATTTTTCGTCAGATGAAACAAAAATTCACAGGCTGTAGCTCCGCTACAGCCTGTGAATTTTTTTGAAATATGACGGAAAAATGCCCGGCAAGTGTGCCACCAGGGCATTGCGCGGTGATGCCTTAACTGTACTTCTCTGCTCGCGGCAGAAAAGTACACTTCTCCACCGTCGGTGGCCTCCACGGCGTGAGCTTGCCAAGGCTAAAGAACTCTTTTTCCAAAAACCGCCTTCCACTGGACGTTCCGGCGCGCCTCTCCGGGTAAAGGCACATCTTCAGCATACGGGCATATGCAATACACCCTCCACGTCAAAAGCCCGCAGAAAACTGCGGGCTTTTGACAATACAAACCTTATTTCTTCAGCGCCCTCATCGCGTTGAGCACCGCGAGGATGGTCACGCCGACGTCGGCGAAAACCGCCAGCCACATCGGCGCGTAGCCGAGCGCGGCCAGAATGAGCACCGCTCCCTTGACTACAAGCGCGAAAATTATGTTCTGACGCGCGATGGACAGCGTCCGGCGCGCGATGCGGATCGCGTCGACCAGCTTCGACGGCTTGTCGTCCATCAGTACGACGTCCGCCGCCTCGACTGCGGCATCCGAACCCATAGCGCCCATCGCAATGCCGACGTCCGCGCGTGCAAGCACCGGCGCGTCGTTGATTCCGTCGCCGACGAAGGCCAGCTGGCCGGATTTCTTGGCCTTGCCGCCTATCAGCTTCTCAACCTGGTCGACCTTGTCGGCAGGCAGCAGCTCGGCGTGATATTCCTTGATGTCGAGGTCGGTCGCTATCTTCTCGGCCACCTCGCGGCGGTCGCCCGTCAGCATGACAACGCGCTCCACACCCTCGTCGCGGAGACCACGGACAGCTTTCGCAGCGTCCGGCTTCACGACGTCGGATATGACAATGTGACCGGCATACTTACCGTCAATCGCCACGTGGATTATGGTTCCGACGTGGTGGCAGGGCTTCCACTGCGCCCCGAGACTCTCCATCAGCCGCTCGTTGCCGACGCTGACCTCGAGTCCGTTGACCTTCGCCGTCACGCCCTGACCCGCAATCTCGGTCACGTCCGACACCTGGCAGTCGTCCGTCTCGTGGCCGTAGGCCTGGCGCAGCGACAGCGCGATGGGGTGCGTCGAGAAGCGCTCGACATGCGCGGCAAGGTGCAGCAGCTGCCTGGGCTCAATGTCGTTCGGGTGCACGGCGCTGACCGCAAACACGCCCTGTGTCAGCGTGCCGGTCTTGTCGAACACGACGGTGTCGACCTTGGCCAGAGCCTCCATGTAGTTGCTTCCCTTGACCAGCACGCCGTAGCGCGACGCGCCGCCGATGCCGCCGAAGAAGGTCAGCGGAACCGAAATAACCAGCGCACAGGGGCAGGAAACGACGAGGAACGTCAGCGCACGCGCCAGCCACGACGCGAACTGACCGCCGAAGTCGCCCAAAATGAGCGGCGGCACAAACGCGACCAGCAGCGCGGCGATAACGACCGCCGGGGTGTAGTAACGCGCGAATTTGGTAATGAAGTTTTCGCTCTTCGACTTGCGCTCGCCCGCGTTCTCGACCATCTCAAGTATCTTGGTGGCCGTCGACTCGCCGAACAGCTTGGTGACGCGTATGCGAAGCACACCGGACAGGTTGACGCAGCCCGAGAAGACGCCGTCCTCTTCGTCGACATCGCGGGGCTGGCTTTCGCCCGTCAGCGCGACGGTGTCAAGCGACGACCGACCCTCGATGACGATACCGTCCATAGGAATGCGCTCGCCGGGACGCACGACGATAATGTCGCCTACCGCGACCTCGTTGGGGTCGACGCGAACGACCTCGCCGTCACGCTCGACGTTTGCGAAATCGGGACGTATGTCCATGAGCGCGGAAATGGCGTCGCGGCTCTTGTCCTCGGCCATGTCCTCGAACAGCTCGCCGATCTGGAACAGCAGCAGCACGAGCACCGCCTCCATGAATTCGGGCTCGGCGCCCGGCAAAAAGCCGATAACGAGCGCGCCGATGGTTGCGATAGCCATGAGGAATTCCTCGCCGAAAACTTCGCCGTGGAATATGCCCTCGACCGCCTCGGCGAGCACGTCATAGCCTGCGACGAGGTAAGCAGGCAGGAACATGAGCAGTCTCAGCCACATCCGGTCGGGCGCGAAGACGTGGTCGGCGACTATGGCCGCCACGAGCAGGAGCGCCGCGCTGAATATGCGTATCAGCTTGATTTTGTTCTCTTTTTCCATAATATATATGTCCTTTCAATAACAATCAAAGTTATTCCTGTGTGTGCTCTATGCCCGCCTCGAGCATACTGCGGACGTGGTCGTCGGCGAGCGAGTAGTACACCTCTTTGCCCTGGCGGCGCGAGGTAACGAGGTTGGCAATCTTGAGCGTGGAGAGCTGATGGGAGATGGCGGACGGACTCATACCGAGCGCGTCGGCGAGGTCATTGACGCACATTTCGGACTGATCGAGCGCCCAGATCAGCTTGAGGCGTGTCTCGTCGCACAGCGCTTTGAAGAAAACGGCTGTCTTGGCGAAGATGACGTCCTCGGGAAGGCGGGAACGGATACCTTCGGCGATGTCCTCATGCGAGGCGGTATCGACTGTTTCGGGGGTGACATTTTCTGTCATAGTGGCCTCCTGGGGGGGGGTAGATTTTCAAACATTTGAATAGTTGAACATATGAACATTTGAACATTTGTTCAAGTGTCGAGCATATTATAATACACAACGCGCCAGTTGTCAAGGGCTAACTGAAAATTTTTTGAAAAATTTTTTGGGGAAAGTTCTTGGGCCGGTGGAAAGGGGGGAGGCGTATTGCATAAGCCTGTATGCGGAAGGTGTGGCCTTCACCCGGTGGTAAGCCGGAACGGTCGGTGGAAAGCGTTTTTTTGAAAAAGAGTTCTTTAGCCTTGGCAGACGCACGCCGTGGAGGCCACCGACGGTGGAGAAGTGTACTCGCCGAGCGTCGGCGGGAAGCGATTTTGAAAAAGAGTTCTTTAGCCTTGGCAGGCGCACGCCGTGAAGGCCACCGACGGTGGAGAAGTGTACTTTTCTGTTATGCAACAGAAAAGTACCAAAAGAATGCACCAAAGGGGGCGAACCTACGGTTCGCCCCCTCTGGACTCCCCCACTCCCGTGGGGATGGCTTAGGGGAGCGGAATCCGCCTCCATGAAACACGCATCCGGCGCGGCTCGGTCAGAATCGCTCTACCGCGCCTTTGTTATAGTACGGCTTTGTCCCCGCTCGGACTCGCCGGAAGGGTTCTGAAAGCGTTTGCTCTAAACTTATAGGGACGTATTTCGTGGTCGACCAGTGCGTGCATGCGGATGGCAGCTTATAGGGGTGAGGTTTGGTGCGGCAGGCTTGGAAAAGTTAGTTTTGGGCGGAAAAGCGGCTTAAAACACACGCTCGCCGAGCCCCGAAAGCCCCATTTTCCGCTCGCAAGCCTCATTTTTTCGCTTGCAAGCCCTATTTTCCGCCCGCCATACCCCATTATTCCGCCTAATTAGCCTTCATGAGCGGCGGAGCCGCAATATGACGGCGCGCATAGAGGGGCGCAGGCTTGCAATTCAGCCCGACAGCAACTAAA
>CAKRSS010000074.1 GCA_934401725.1 uncultured Eubacteriales bacterium
AACCGTAGGTTAGCCCTCTCTGGGGCGACTCTTTTGGTTCTTTTCTGCTCGCGGCAGAAAAGAACACTTCTTAACGTCCCGCGGACGTTCGGCGAGTACACTTCGAACACGTCGGAATTCGCCACGGCGAGAACCCGCCAAGGCCAAAGAACTTATTTATCAAAAAGCGGCTCCCGCAAACACCCCTTTTTTCAATAAAAAACGATTCCCGCCTTTTTTCATCGGCGGGAACCGCAAAAATTCTTATAATCCTCAGCCCAGCTTCGACTGGTTGACCTTGATGCCGGGGCCCATCGTGCTTGCGATAACGCAGCTCTTGATGTACTGTCCCTTTGCAGCTGCCGGCTTGGCCTTGATGATGGCGCCAAGCAGAGCGTCAAAGTTCTCACCCAGCTTCTCGGCGCCGAAGGACGCCTTGCCGATCGGGCAGTGAATGATGTTGGTCTTGTCCAGACGGTACTCAATCTTACCGGCCTTGGCCTCAGTGACCGCACGGGCAACGTCCGGCGACACGGTTCCGGCCTTGGGGTTAGGCATGAGTCCCTTAGGACCGAGCACACGACCCAGCTTACCGACAACACCCATCATGTCAGGGCTTGCGATAACCACGTCGAACTCGAACCAGTTCTCTTTGGTTATCTTCTCAACATAGTCCATGTCGCCGACGTAGTCAGCGCCTGCGGCCTTGGCAGCCTCAACCTTGTCGCCCTTGGTGAAAACAAGAACGCGAACCTTCTTACCGGTTCCGTTGGGCAGAACAACCGCGCCTCTGACCTGCTGATCAGCGTGACGGGAGTCGACACCCAGTCTGACGTGAACCTCAACGGTCTCGTCAAACTTGGCCTTGGAGGTCTGGCACACCAGCCCCAGAGCCTCGGCGGGGTCGTACAGCTTGGACTTGTCTATCAGCTTTGCGCTGTCAATATATTTCTTTCCCATTTTCTAACCCTCCTTAGTCCTCGACGGTGATGCCCATGCTGCGGGCGGTACCGGCGATCATGCTCATTGCGGCCTCGATGGATGCCGCGTTGAGGTCAGGCATCTTGGTCTCGGCAATCTTGCGGACCTGCTCACGGGTCAGCTTTGCGACTTTGTCCTTGTTGGGCTTTGCGGAAGCGGTCTCGATGCCGCAAGCCTTCTTAATCAGGACGGGAGCCGGAGGGGTCTTGGTGATGAAGGAGAAGGAACGGTCGGCGTAAACCGTGATAACCACGGGGATGATAAGGCCGATATCGTTCTTGGTTCTCTCGTTGAATTCCTTAGTGAAAACGGGGATGGCAACACCGTACTGACCCAGTGCAGGACCTACGGGAGGCTGGGGAGTAGCCTTGCCTGCGGGCAACTGGAGCTTGATGTAGCCCATAATTTTCTTTGCCATTGTAGATTTTCCTCCATGTGTGGTTTTTTGCGGGAGAATGCAATGATATTTTCTCCCTCCCACTTAATTCGACGTCTTAAGGGGGCGTCAGCCCTTGACTGCCTTGACCTCGTCGATGCTGAGCTCGACCGGCATGTCCCGGCGGCCGCGCTTGACGAGAACGGTGACAGTTTTTCCATCATCGGAAATGTTCTGGACGGTGCCCGTGTAGCCCTCGAACAGGTCGCTGCAGATAGTGACCTCGTCGCCGACTGCGAAGCTGAGCTGAACCTTCTTTTCCTCGATGTTCAGCGCCTCGACCTCAGCGTCGGAGAGCGGAGTGGGACGGGAACCGGGACCGACAAAGCCGGTCACACCCGAGATGTTGCGGACGACGTGCCAGGTCAGCTCGCTCATCTCCATTTTGATGAGCACGTACCCAGGGAAAACTTTGACCTCGACTTCCTTCTCCGTGTCGCCGTTTTTCTCAACGACGATCTCCGTAGGGATACGGATGTCAACAAACTTATCCTGAAGCCCGCGGTTTTCGACGATCTTCTCGAGATTCGCCTTAACCTTGTTTTCGTAGCCGGAATAGGTGTGCGCCACATACCATTTCAGGCCCTCGTTCATTGTGTCGAGATTGCTCATAATCAGAACAGACTGCCCAGGGCGATAATACCCTTTGAGAACGCAAAGTCAAGCAGACCGATAACGGCGGCAAGCGCCACCACTACAACAATCACAACTATGGAATTTTTTCTGACCTGCGGCCAGGGCATCCAGACTATTTTCTTCAGCTCACTCTTATAGCTCTTCCACCATACCTTGAGCTTTTCGCGCTTGATTATGCCGACGATAACGCCTGCGATAATAGCAGCACCGAAGATTCCGATGCTGACCCAGAAGAAGGTGCTGAGTTTCTTCTCATCCTTCTTGTCATCGGACGTATCGTCCTTTTTGTCATCAGCGGCAGAAGTATCGGCGGCAGCGGCATCATCTGCGGCCGAGGTATCGGCAGCGGCGTCATCCGCAGCGGAAGTATCAGCGGCAGCGGCGGCGTCACCGGCTGCGGCGTCAGCCTCAGCGCTCACGCACACGGTTGCCATCATGACCATAAGCACGAGAGCCAGAAGAAACGCGGCAAGAGACCGGAATGTTTTGTTGTACTTCATTGTTGGTCTACCTTTCGTTTACTTGGATTCTCTGTGCAGAGTGTGCTTCCGGCAGAAACGGCAGAACTTCTTCTGCTCAAGCCGGTCAGGGTCATTCTTCTTGTTTTTCTTTGTATCGTAGTTGCGCTGTTTGCACTCAGTGCAGACCAGCGTCACCTTGACACGGGAATCATTAGCCATGCTTGCGGCACCTCCAATTAAAATTTTTGAACCGTATCGCGGTTCGTGTACCTCCCTCCGGGTGCGGCTCGCCGTGCACTGGCGCAGGCACGGCAAAAAGACTCTGCACGCAGAGGTAGAGTTATTATAGCACGTCCCGGCGGGTTTGTCAATATATTTTTTATATTTTATTTATTAAGGAGGGAAGTGGGGGGTGGGGGGGAGGCGTATTGCATATGCCTATATGCTTTTTAAGAGAAGTTCTGAGCCATTGGAAAGGCTCGCCGGGACGCTCGGCGAAAAGCGTTTTTTTACAAATACGTTCTTTGGCCCATAGGGGCACTCGCCACAACGTCCGCGGGACGTTAAGAAGTGTACTTTTCTGCCGCGAGCAGAAAAGTACCAAAAGAATCGCCCCAAAGGGGCCGAACCTACGGTTCGCCCCCTCTGGACTCCCCCACTCCCGTGATGCTTTATGGGGACGGAATCACCCTTACTGAAGTCAGCATCCGGCGGAAAGACGCCTTTCGGGAAGTGAACTGCGTCCGCGCTCATACTCGCCATGAGGCGCACTGTAACTCGCGCTGGGTAGGCTAACCATTGGACGCCCCGCCCCGGCGGCCTGAAGTACGTCCCGGTGGGAGCGTCTGCGGTACAAATGGTTCTCGGAATGAGGTTTTTGGAGAGCGCTTCACCGTTCGGATGAGGTTTGATGTGGGCGATAGCCCACGCCGCACGGCCCGCGCCATCATATTGCGGCTCCGCCGCTCATGAAGGCTAATTAGACGGAAATTCTTTCGGGAGTGGCGCACCAATCAAAGCAAAGCTAACTCCTTCAAGCATTTCGCACCCGGCCTCACCACTATAAGCTGCCATCCGCACGCACGCACCGGTCGACTTCAAAAGACGTCCTTATAAGTTTAGAACAAACGCCTAAAACCGCCTTCACGGCGAGTCCGGGCGGGGACAGGGCGTGCGTCACCAAAAGGCGTGATGCCGGAACCGTGCGCCAATGAGGCCACTGCCCGCCACCACCAATCCATCAAGGGAGTGGGGGAGTCCAGAGGGGGCGAACCGTAGGTTCGTCCCCTTTGGGGCGACTCTTTTGGTACTTTTCTGCTCGCGGCAGAAAAGTACAGTTAGAACACGTCCCGCCGACGTTCCGGCGTGCGCCCGCCAAGGTCAAAGAACTTTTCTTAATAAAAAAGCGATTCCCGCAGGCATCCCCTGCGAGAACCGCAAAAATTCATTTTATTTTATCAGTTTCTCTCCTGCACCTTGCGAATGCTGTCCTGCAGCTTCTCAAGCTTGGTGGGAACCACGCGGTCGAGCGCTCTCATCATGGACGCAACGTTGCTGACATTGTTGCCGATGAAGGTGCGCATCTTCTGGTGGACGGAGTCGATCTGCTTGGTGTAAAGCACGCCGGCGTCGATGAAGAAACTGTTGATGATGAGATCAAGCATCTCCTTGGACTCGGGGTCGTTGCAGAATTTGTCCTTCAGCGTGACCTCGTAGTAGGCGGGAACAACGGTGCGGTAGCTCTCGGAGGCCAGCGCCTCGAGAACTGCGCCCATCTCCTGCAGACGGTCGTCGATTACGTTGACGGGAATAGCGTAGGCGGTCAGAGTGTCGTGAGCGTAGCTGTAATAGTTGTCCTGCGTCTCGTCGAGCTTGGGCATCGGAACGATACCGTAATAGCTGGTCATGTTGCGCAGGTTGGAGCCCTCGGCCTCAATCAGTCGGAGAGTTACCATGGCGGCCTTGTCGTTCGCGAACATGGCGGCGATGGTCTCCTGCTCGGTGTCGCTGCCGCCCTTCTTGATGGAAAGCGCGCCCTCGTTGTCCCAGATGAGGTGGTTGATCTTGGATACCGCACGGGACAGACGCTCAACATCCATGGAATACTGAAGCCAGTTGTCGTCGGTCTTGGTCAGGATGGGCAGCTTGCAGGAGGACCAGTAAGCGTCAACGCCGATCTGGTCGCCGTTGGTTATGAAGCCGTATTTGTCTTCCTGGTCGCGGATGCCGTTTCCGTCGTCGACGTAGAGGTTTGCGCTGATTTCATACTGGTAATCAAGCGTCCACTTGCCGTCATTGACAGCCTGGAAGGGGTACTCGATGCCGTTTTCTTCGAACATATTGCGGTTAAAGAAGGTTGCGAAAATGAAACGATATGTAGAGAGACAGATCGCGCCCGTCGCAAAATACTGCGCCTCGCCTATGGACGCCGCCTCATTGAAGCCCTGCGCCCAGTACTTCTGCTCGAGGTCAAGCATCTCGCAGTCGTACAGGTTGGCGAACAGATTGTCGCCGGTGTACATGATGGTGGCGTAAACGCTGTTGGCGAGCAGGTCAAACTCTTTGGTGCCGGAGGAGACCTGCGTGCGGATTTTCTCGGTAATCTCGTAGTTATCCGTGCCCGAGGTCATGATGTTGTTGATCTTGATGTTGAGACGGTGCTCGACATTAAGATTGCGGTTGTACATGGCGTCGTTGATGGTCTCGCCGTTAAGGTCGGAGACGGACACCTCGTCCGCGCACCACGAGCGGCCGCGGCTGATGATGGTCACGGTGTCGTTCTTGTAGTCGAGTTTGGGCAGATTATCGTAAATCTCGTACTTGTCGGTGGTCGTATCAGCGCTGTCGGAGGGCGTTGTGGTTGCCGGGTCGTTGCCGGAGGGAGTGGTAGTGTCTTGTGCGGAATTGTCGGGGTTGTTCGCGCAGGCGCACAGCACGCTCGCCAGCATAAGCAGAGCCAGCAGGATGGTCAGCAATCTTTTCATAGCGCAATCCTTTCGTATTCAAAGGTTATTTTCCGGTAAACCGATATACAGTGATTGTACACCACTTTATTCAATTTGTCAATAGCTTAACAAGAATTTCTCCAGCTTTCGTTGAAATTGACGTTAAAGTCGTCGCAAAGCTCGCCGCCCGAGCGGTAGACGGCCTCCATCGCCGCGCCGAGGACGGCAGGGCCGTCCATCATGCGCAACTCGAGCCCCTCGGGAGCCATGGCGCGCAGCATGTCGGCGTAGACGGGGTAGTGGGTGAGTATGCCGCCGCCGAGTGCGACGGCGAAGGGGGGCTTCAGGTATCCGGTCGCGGCGCGCAGCATGGCGCACAGCCCCTCGCAGTTGCGGCGCAGAATGTCGCGGCAGATGGGGTCGCCCGCTCCCGCACCGCTGAAGACAGCGCCCGCGAAGGCGGCGATGTAGCTTCTTCCGCCCGAATAAATGCGTGGAATCGCCTCCCAGACGGGGCAGCCGAGCGCGCGCCCGGCCATTGAGGTCAGCACTGTGCGCGGGCCCTGACCGTCGTGGGCGTGGAGGGCGGCGGCGAGACCGTCGCGGCCGATGTCAAAGCCCGAGCCGGACGAGGAGGGGTCGATGAGGTAGCCCCAGCCGCCGATGCGGCAGAGCTCGTCCCCGCGCCGCACGAAGCAGACCGAGCCGGTTCCGGCGACGAGCGCCGCGCCGTCGCTGCGGCCGAGCACGCCGGTGAGCAGGGGCAGCGCGTCGGTGCCCGCGGTGAGGCAGGGAATACCCGACTTCTCGCGCAGTCGCTCGCACAGTCCATCGCCGTAGCCGACTATGCCGGCGATGGCGGCGAAAGCGCCCGAAATGTCGTTTCCGGCGGCTCCGCTGAGGCGTTCGAGCTGGCGGCTGAGCGCTTTGACGGCCGCGTCGGGGCCTATATCGTTGGGATTGACGCCGGGGCCGCTGAGGCAGTAAAGCACGCGGCCGTTTTCGTCGAAGAGCACGCCGTCGGTCTTGGTTCCGCCCGCGTCCATTGCTATATAATACTTCATAATGTACCGTCCTGTGTGATTATAGTATAGCGTCCTATATAATTTAATGTAACATTTTGCGCGAACGCGGTGCCGTGCGTGTACAGTGTACGGTGTGCCGTGTTCGGTGTCGCACGGTGTTCAGAAGCTCACGCGCGTGACGCTTATCGCGCGGCGCGAGTCGTTATCTAGCTCGAACAGCGCGCCCATGACCTCAATAGGGCCGCCCGCGAGCCGGAAGCGCTGCGGCATTTTGGTGCGAAAGCGGTCGATGACGCACTGTGCGTCGGTGCCGATGATGCCGTCGGTGGGGCCGGACATGCCGAGGTCGGTGATGTAGCCGGTACCTCCGGGCAGCACGCGCGCGTCGGCGGTCGGGACGTGGGTATGGGTGCCGAAAATGACGTTTATGCGTCCGTCGAAATAGCGTGCGAGGGCAAGCTTTTCGCTGGTGGCCTCGGCGTGTATATCGAGGACGGAGAAGTCATATTTTCCGCGTTCGCGCTCGAGTATGCGGTCGAGCGTATCGAAGGGCGAGCCGAGCGCCTCCATATAGACCTCGCCCATGACGTTGAGGCAGAGCACGCGCCAGCCGCCGACGCGGACGGTCTTCGCTCCCTCGCCGGGGCAGGACGGGGGATAATTTGCGGGGCGGAGAATGACGGGCGACTCATCGAGCAGGGCGTATGCGTCGCGGCAGTTCCAGACGTGGTTGCCGGTGGTGATGACATCGACGCCGCAATCAAGCAGCTCGGCTGCGTTTTCGGTAGACATACCGTGAATATCGGTGACATTTTCGCCGTTTGCGATGACGAGGTCGGCTCCGACGGCGGAGCGGTACTGCCAGAGTTTCTGGCGGAGGTAAGGCAGAGTCGTCTGCCCGACGATGTCGCCTAAGGCTAATATTTTCATTTATGTTGGAGTTCCTTAAATAATTTTTTGCAGGCGGGGGTGGGGCTATTGCATATGCCTATATGCTTTTAAGAAAAGTTCTTTGGCCTTGGCGGGCGCACGCCGGAGTGAGGCGTATTGCATATGCCTGTATGCAAAATAAGTTCTGAGCCCTTGGAGGGCGCACGCCATAACGTCTGCGGGAAGCGTTTTTATAAAAAAGTTCTTTGGCCTTGGCAGGCGCACGCCGTGAAGGCCACCGACGGTGGAGAAGTGTACTTTTCTGTTATGCAACAGAAAAGTACCAAAAGAATGCACC
>CAKRSS010000075.1 GCA_934401725.1 uncultured Eubacteriales bacterium
GGTTCAGGTTTCAACGATTTACTTGAGTTTCTTTCTGCTTCTGCCTTCGATTCTTTGTTCGGTTTTCAATGGACGCACGATGAAAAGTCCGCAAATGTGGTTTGCGGACTTTTTCTTTGTTTTATTTGACTTTTGGCTTTGCTTTTGTCGCGCGAGCCGCGCAATTGAAGACCTAAGAGGGCGCAGTGATGTGGGGAGGTTTCGCGATCTGTATTGTAAAAACGACGCGTGCAACATTGTAATTACAATGCAGAAGAGCCAAAGTACAGGTAGTTGATTCGCCCGGGAAGCACGTTTTTGCCGATGGAATGGCCATGGCTCTCGATTGCGTAGATTGGTATACTTTTTCTGAATATGACGTAACGCCACACATAAAAATGTGTGGCGCTTTTTTATCATATTGCCCGTTTAACTCTTGCCCAACTCCTTGTTTATACTCGCCACGCACTTTTTATACCGAACCTGTTCAATCAGGAGCTGTTTCGCGTCGCGGGAGCGGCTGAATTTATAGCACCACGCGGGGGTGTGGCTGGCGAAGAATTTCACATCCTCCAGTATCAGTTCGTCGTCGCAGTGACGCCGTGCATACCGGTACATGTCAAGCGCGGCTTCGGTGGCGAGTTCCACGCACCGCAGGGCGTTCTCTACGTCGGAAGCGGCGAGATAATCGCCGCATCGGGAGGTGAAGGACGTGATGAGATAGCAATATGGATTGTTCTCATACCGGTTTACGGCCAGGCATTCGGGCGCGAGGTAGAGGCGGATGGCGTCCCTTGCCGCGGACTCCAGGTCGCGCCACGCGGCAATTGCGGAGGGGAGGGAACCGCTGCTGCTGTCCGAAATAGCCGCGCCGTCGTTGCCCGAGATAGCCTCGCTGCCGCCGTCCGAGAGGCATTTCGCACGGTAGAATAGCGCCATGAGATAGTCGGTGTTAATTATTCCGCAGGCTCTTTGCGCGCAATCTGCGGCCGCCCTGACCTCGTGTCGGGCTTGCATAATGCCGCGGAGCGAATTGTCCCGGATACCGTGTGCTTCCGGCAGAGCCGCCGCGGCGGTCTCGGCTTCCGCAAATCTCCGGCAGAGTACCAAATGGCGGACGATAAGCTCCTGCGCCTTCAGCTGATGGTCAACATCCTTGTCGTTCTCAATTACGTTGCGCAGCAGCCGGTCGCACTCGGCGTAGAGCTTATCGAATTCGGCCTTGGGAATGTCGAATTTGCGCCGGTGCCTCGAGACTGTCAGAAAATCGTTGATTGCAAGCGCGCATTTGTATTTTATTTCGTAGTTTAGGGGGTATCTTTTCAAAAAATCCCGATATAATTCGTATACCATGTAGTCAGCGTTGTTTTCCGCCGTGTTCACGGAATAGTTTGCCCAGATGTTTTCAACCTGGCTCTCGAGCGCGGATTTGTCCGCCTCTTCGTTGTGGCCGACGCCGAGCAGGCAGTCGGTCGAGACTCCGAGAACGGCGGCCAGCGGCACGATCTGCGAAATATCGGGCATGGCGACGTCGCACTCCCAGTTCGAGACAGATTGCGACGAAACGCCGATTTGCTCCGCAACATATGCCTGCGAAACGTCCGCTTCGCGGCGTATTGCTTTAAGTCTTTCTCCAAAACCTGACATATTTATCCTCCGATTGTGTTTGTTTTGTAACGCGGCCGCGTTTTCTGATGCTATTATATCAGATCGCGGCGGAGGTGTAAACAAAACGTTTCGCAAGTCCGGGTATAAAGCCGGTTATAGGCCGAAATAAAAAGTGCATCCTACCGGATGCACTTTTTTGTTTTCCTACGACGTTAAGCCCCGCCGTGCCCGCTGTTTGTGCCGCGACGGCGTGGGTCGGTCGGGCGGAATGTTGCCCTCGAGGAGCTGCGTGTCGCCGTCGCCGTAGACGTTGACGGTGAACTCCGCGTCGCTGTCCTCGGTCGAAAAATGCCGCAGCAGCGGGTCGCTGACGACCTCGGCGCGGGCGGCCTCGGTGCGTGCGTCACCGGACTTGCGATGGAGCACGCAGCAGAGCACGTGCGCGCCGTGAGTGGTTGAAATTGCTTGGTCGGCGCTTGTTCTGACCGTCATAATACCGTCAATGAACTCTTCCAGAAAATAACTATTGCCACACTTTGCCGCGCGTTTTTGCAGCGCGAGGATTATGTTGAAGTGAACCAGCAGTTGATTTGGCATGCCGACCCCATTTTTAATCGAACGATGGATAAATACCCTCGAGATGTTATATTCTATATATCGACAATTGTCAAGAGGCAGAGCACAACCTATAATGATAAAGGGGTGATGATACGATTTCATATGAACCTTTTTACCGCACCATCAAAGCGAAAAACATTTCAACCTACAAGCACATCAACCGGTTCAATATAAGCCGGAGCCTGCTTGACCGGCTGCGGCACAACAAGCCCATCAGCACCGTCACGCTGAACGATCTCTGCACCTTTCTCGACTGCCGGGTGGAGGGCATAATCGTCTACGTGAAGGACGAAAAACAATAGAATTGACAGAGAGAACCTCCCATGCCGCGGGAAAACGCGATGTGGGAGGTTTTGCTTTTTGGCCGCCTCGTGCGGCCACGTTCAGCTGTCGAGCTTTTTCAGCAGACGAACGACATCGGCGTCCTTGTCGGCGATGTCAGCGATTGTGAGGCGGCCGAGCTTGCCTGCGACCTCGTCGTTTATGCGGCAGAATATGTGGTAGAGTATGCACTCGCTCTTGTCCACACCCTCGCGCGAGCACTGGTGTGAGCCGTCGATGCAGCGCGAGATGGCAAGCGGGCCGTCGATAAGCTCGATTATATCGCGCAGCGTGATCTCGCTTGCGGGGCGCGCCAGCGCGTAGCCTCCGTTTGCGCCCTTGAACGAGCGGACGATGCCGCCCTGAACCAGCTTGCGCAGTATCTTCAGCGTAAATCGCGCGCTGACGGACGTGCGCTCCGATATGTCGGCCGCGCTCTCGTGCGTCTCGCCGCTTTGCTCGAGCATACAGGCGATACGCAACGCGTAATCCGCCTCCTGCGTTATTCTCATGGTATTTTCCTGCCTTTCTGATCGCTGTGCGTTATGACAGCTCGCCGTTGCAGCGTACAGTGATAATATAATCCGGTTTTATTTCGGCGATGAGCTCATCGCTGACCGTGTATTCGCCCTCGCGGAGGACGATCATTTTTGAAAAGTGCTCGGCGAGCGTCTCAAGCATTTCGGTGCCGTAGGCGTCGCGCGAGATTATGGCGACGGGAAGCGTGCTGTCGTCTGTGTAGGAGATGAACGCCTGTGTTTTGTCAAGCGCACCGCCGCCGCTCTGCTCAAAGCGGGCGCGCGCGGAGAAGGTGGGGTTGAGCGTCAGTACAGTCTCGCTGATGACGGCCGCGTCAAGTCCGAGACGGCTTACAAGCTCGCCTCCGACGTTGATTTCGGTGCCCGCGGAGAAGTCCATAAGCTCGTGAACCTCGACGTTCGGGAAACGCTTCGCGACGTAGCTCGCCAGCGAGTGGTAGACGACGTAAGAGCCGAAGCCGGTCAGCATCATGTCGGTCTGACTGTAAAGCGACTCGAGCGCACGGTGGCTCTTCATCTCCTCCGTCAGGTCGATGACCTTCATCCCCGCGCCGCCGCGGACGGATTTGACGGCCTCCGTGTAGCGGTTGAGGGCGGGGAGCAGGCTGACGAGGTCGTCCGGCGCGTCCTCGGGGTAGACGTTCAGCTTATCCGGCACGATGACGTAGACGTATTCGGTGCCCTTGCCTGTGAGCTGCTTTGCGCGGCTGACCTTGTCGGCCAGCGCCTGGCGTATCGCCTCAATCTGAGCGTCCGACGGCTGCGTCAGCCAGGAGTAGTCGCTCGAGTAGAGCTGCGAGTTGCTGCCGACAGAGACCGTGCGGTGTTTTGCGTCCGAGTTGCGGGACAGCCGCAGCTCGATGGGCGAGCTTTGCTCCTTGTCCTCCACCTTGGCGGTTATGCTGACCGAGACCGAGCTGCGCTCGCCGAGGTCGACCGAGATGAAGAACAGCTTCTCGATTGCGTAATCCTCGGAGACGACCTGCCCGTCGACCTTCACGGTGACGAGCGCGCCCTTCTCGACCTCGCCGCCGACGCAGACCGTGTGGTCGTCAATCGAGCATTGGGAGAGCAACAGCGGCTGCGCCGTCACGTCATCGCTGAGCGACAGACGCAGGCTTGCGTTGTATGTAAGCAGTGTGTTGGAATCAAGCAGCTCGTACAGTTCGTACTCGTGTATGAACTGTACGACGACGCTCGGCTCGAGGTTGTCGATGGTGAGTCCCGAGAACTGGTGGTTGCTCTTGTAGGCGACCTCCGAGAAGGTGTTTGAAAAATAAGGCATGAGCAGGACTCTGTCCCACTCGTCGGTGAACTCAAGCAGCACGGTGTCGCTGACCTCGTCCGCGTGCGCCGACGTGAATTCGGTGCGCAGCATGGTGCCGTAGTAGCTGCTGACGGAGTATTTGTTCTGCATGCTGTCCGAGAGCGAGATGGTCTCGTTCGGTATGACGGAAGCGAGCCCGGCGCGGCGCGCCAGCTCCTTGCCGTCCGAGGAGCGGCTGTAAAGGCTGAGCGACGATATGCCGACGTTCTGCGCGCGGATGCCGTAAAGCGTCTCGAGACGGTCGCAGACGGCGTCGTACAGATACCACTCGCCGAGGCAGTTGAGCGAGTCCTCGGTGTTGTTGTAGAGCAGACGGCCGTAGTCCTTGGCCGTTGTGAGCAGGTCGGTGGCGTCGTAAAAGTAGTCGCAGCCCTCGGCGGCGAGATAGGCGGACAGCTGACGCAGCATGGTTTTCTCGCTTATGTCGCCCATGTAGGCGGGCATTTTGTCGCTGTAAACCGTCTGCGCGTTGGGGATGACCACAAGCATGTAATCGACGCCGCGGTTTTTGTAGGCGAGCTGGCGCAGGCGCAGGACGTTCGAGAACACCTCAAGCTCGCTCTGGCTCAGGTTTATTGCCCCGACGTAGTCGCGCACGTAGTTGTAGCCGGTGGAATTCGAACCGGCGTCGAACAGAAAACCATCGTCGCCGAGGATAATGTCGTCGCTTCCGATGCTGCCGAAGAGCAGGTATTCTATGCTGTCATTGAGTCCGGATAGCTTTTCGTTGTTGTAAAACACCTCCGAAAAGCGTCGGAAGGTCATGTTGGCGGTGGAGTCGTCGGTCTCGGGTTGTGCGCGTGAGGTCATGGCGGTAATTCCGAAGAAAAGCGTGAAGGTCAGGACTATACCGACAAAAAACGTCGCGCAGATCACATTGACCGACCGTGTACGGTTGTTTTTTGTACTCAAGCTGTCCTCCTTATCAGAAAATGAAATATTTGAAGGCCTGCACCGCGTATTCTGGGTACTGGGGCATGAAGAATATCAGAGAGAAGGCGAACAGTCCGAGAATGACGATAGTGCGCAAGCCGTCGTAAACGTTGCGAAGCCCACGCGGCAGAAGGGAAGAGACCTGTCGATACCGGCGGTAAAGCGGAACCAGCAACAGCGCCACGAGCGCCGAGACGATGTACCGGCCGCCGGACATTTCGATGTATATGTAGAAAATGTTGTAGTCGGTCGAGTGCACAGAGATGGCGCGTGCCATTTTACCGAGCTCTGAGACCGAGCCGACCACGCCGCCCGTCCAGAAAACGGAGGCGACAAGGAAGGTCACAATCCAACCTGCCGGCCACAGCCACCTGTGTCGCCGCACAAAGCCGTCAGCGCCTGACAGCTCGAGAAGCGCCACGAGCGCACCGGCAGCGAGCCCGACAAGCAGCATCGCGGGCGAGCATTTGAGCCACACCGCAAGCCACAGCACGCCGCATCCGATCCCGACAGCCTCGACGGCCCGTCCGGCCTCAGAGTGCCCGAGAGCGGCGAACAGAGGGTCTTTTATATAGTCACAGTACCACTCACCAAGGCCGCGGAAGATGCACGAGAAGTAGTCTGACGGCGTGCAGGCGGTGAGCGCGCTGCCAAAGTCGTCCGGCAGGCGTATTCCGAACATCATGGAGAGCCCGCGCGCCATGTCGCTCCAGCCGACCAGCGCGAAAAACGCGGTGACAAATATCAGCGCCGCCGCGCATAGCCCGAGAACATAGTTCATGGAGGAGGCGGCGTTGTCGGTGATTTTCTCGTAGGCGTCCACCAGCACCGCGGCGACCGCGATCCGCTCGATGAAGCCGACTGCAAACATGCGCATGCCTTCGGCGGCGCAGTTGACGTTATATTCGGATTGCCCCGCGCAACGAACAAACACCTTGTAGCGCACCACCGGACCCACGACCAAGAGTGGGAAGTAGGTGAGGTAGAGCAGCGCGTCCCAGGGCGAGTCGGACTGAACGTCGCCGCGTGCTATGTCGGTGAGGTAGGAGACGCAATGCAGCAGCCATACAGCCGCGCCAAGCGGGAAATATCCCGTCCTCATGCCCGAATGGTTAACGATGCGCAGCGCGACGAGTATCGCCAGCGCGGCGACGGTCGCGATAAGCACCGCGGCGCTGCCGCGCCTGCCGTCCGCCTGCGTCTGACCGGGACAACGGATGCTTCGCCCCGGCGAGATGAGCATTCCGGTGAAGTACGTTGCCGTCACCGCCGCGGCCATGACGGCAATTGAGAGCGGCGACGAGAGGTTTGCGAGTATGTAAAAGAGGACGGAGATAATCAGAAGAATCTGCCTGCGGTGACGTTTGGGAGTGAGATAGAACGCCGCGAGCGACAGCGGCAGAAACAGAAAAATAAACGACGCCGACGCGAACAGCATATGCTTCACCTCCCAAATAAGTATACTTTATTTTATCACATATCGGGCCCTCTTGCAAGTTATTTGTACAAATAAATTTAAGGCATCACCGCGCAATTGTACCATCGGCCCTGCACGATGCATCGTGGGGGCAGCCGACGGAGCGCTCAGAGTACAGCGCCTTTTGCCCTGTAGCTCTCGCGAAGGGTGGCGTAGAGGTTTTTGGCGGTCTCGAGGCGGCGGTAGACGGTGCGCTCGTCGCAGTGCAGGTCGAAGGCGAGACGACGGATGCGGTAGGTCACGTCGTTTTTGCGCGGACGGCGTCCCGCCCCCCAGAAATAGACCGCCCGCACGGCCAGCGCGCACTCGCCCTGTCCAGACGCGGTGAGCAGGCGCAGCGCGTCATAGACGGCGAGCATGTCGAGTGCGGCGGAGGCGTTCGGCGTCATGCCCTTTATGACGTCGTAGACCTCGAAAACGGACAGCGTGCGGCGGTCGAGTCCGAGCCGGGCGTAGCGGCGGAAGGCCGTTCCGGGCGTGAGCGGCTCACGCAGCGCTCCGTTGCGGAGTGTGGTATACATGACGGTGCTCCTTTCAAGTGTTATGACTCAATTATAGAACATTTGTTCTCAAATGTCAAGCACTATTTATACTTGACAGGCGGTTTTTTATGTGATATAATATCTACAATTGAGTTTCACCCGGAGGAGTCCGGGGTTGATAATCAAAATATACCGCTTGACAGCGGATACAATCGGAGGATCAAACGATGAAAACAGCTCAAATCAGATTATCCACAATCCGTGACGTTCAGGATTTCGTTGCCATCGCCACCGGCTTTGACGGCGATCTCGACCTGTCCTCCGGACGTTATGTTGTGGATGCAAAGTCCATCATCGGCATTTTCAGCCTCGACCTGCTCTCGCCCATTACCC
>CAKRSS010000076.1 GCA_934401725.1 uncultured Eubacteriales bacterium
TAGCCCTCTCTGGGGCGACTCTTTTGGTACTTTTCTGCTCGCGGCAGAAAAGTACACTTCTCCACCGTCGGTGGCCTCCACGGCGTGCGCCTGCCAAGGCTAAAGAACTTATTTTCCAAAAATCGCTTCCCGCCGACGTCCCGGCGAGGCCTTGCCAAGGCCAAAGAACTTATTTTCCAAAAATCGCTTCCCGCCGACGTCCCGGCGAGGCCTTGCCAAGGCCAAAGAACTTATTTTAAAAAACGCTTCCCGCCGACGTCCCGGCGAGGCCTTGCCAAAGCTAAAGAACTTATTTTAAAAAACGCTTCCCGCCGACGTCCCGGCGAGTACACTTCTCCACCGTCGGTGGCCTCCACGGCGTGCGCCTGCCAAGGCCAAAGAACTTATTTTCCAAAAATCGCTTCCCGCCGACGTCCCGGCGAGAGCCCGCCAAAGCTAAAGAACTTATTTTAAAAAACGCTTCCCGCCGACGTCCCGGCGAGTCCCCGCCAAGGCTAAAGAACTATTTATAAAAAACGGTCCCCGCCGAACGTATCGGCGTCCCCCCGCCCCCCCACGGGGCATAAAACCAACTTTTTCGCATAAGGGCATATGCCAATACGCCCTCCAAAGGAGAAAAAATGAAAATTAATACCGATCATCAGTACCATGTCGAGCACCACGCCGACCTTTGCGTCGTCGGCGGCGGGCTTTCCGGCATGTTCACCGCCATCGCGGCGGCAAGACACGGCGCGCAGGTCGTCCTCATGCAGGACAGACCTGTCCTCGGCGGAAACTGCTCGTCCGAGATCCGTATGTGGATCCGCGGCGCGACCGGCTCCAAGGACATGAAGACCTTCGCCTGCAACCGCGAAACCGGACTCATCTCCGAGCTCGAGGAGGAGAATATCTTCGTCAACCCTAACCTCACCTACTCGCTCTGGGACGCTACCATGTGGGACATGGTCAAGTCCGAGAAGAATATCACGCTGCTGCTCAACTGCTCCTGCGCCGACGCCGAAATGAAGGACGGCTACGTCAGCTGCATCCACGGCTGGCAGCTCACCACCTACACCTGGCACACCGTCTACGCCAAGTACTTCGCCGATTGCTCCGGCGACTCTATCCTCGCACCCGTCACCGGCTCGCGCTACCGCGTCGGCCGCGAGGGCAACGACGAGTATAACGAGACCATCGGCCCCGTCAAGGCCGACTCCAAGACCATGGGCATGTCCTGCCTGCTCCAGGCGCGCGAGACTGACCACCCCGTCAGGTTCGTCGCGCCCAAGTGGGCGAACGTCTATCTGCGCGACGAGGACTTCGACTACGTCCCCGCCCTCGCACGCGAGGAGTTTTCGCACTGCTCCGCCGATGCACGCGCCCACGCAACCAAGCTGCGCCGGACGCATACCCCCGGAACCTCGGGCACCAACTTCTGGTGGATCGAGCTCGGCGGCGAGAACGACACCATCCGCGACACCGAACAGCTGCGTGACGAGCTGGTCAAAACCGCCTACGGCATCTGGGATCACATCAAAAACCACGGCGACCACGGTGCCGAGAACTGGGAGCTCGAGTGGGTCGGCTTCCTGCCCGGCAAACGCGAGAGCCGCCGCTACGTCGGAAGATACGTGCTGACACAGCACGATGTCGAAAATGAAGGCCGCTTCCCCGACCTCGTCGCCTACGGCGGCTGGCCCATGGACGACCATAACCCCGCCGGCTTCCGCGCTATCGTCGCCGAGCCGCCCTCCCTGCTGCACCCCACCCCCTCGCCCTACGGCATCCCGCTGCGCTCGCTCTACTCGGGCGACATCCCCAACCTGCTCTTTGCCGGACGTAACCTCAGCGCAACGCACGCCGCTATGTCGTCCACGCGCGTCATGGCTACCTGCGCGCTGCTCGGTCAGGCGCTCGGCACGGCCGCCGCGATGTGCGTAAAGGAAAACATCAACATGGACACCCTCGTCGAGACCCGCATCGAGGCGCTGCGCACCGAGCTGCGTGAGGACGGCTGCTGGCTGCCCTTCTCGAGCCGCGCCATTCCCGAGCTCAGCCGCGAGGCCAAGCTCAATATCTCCGACGCCGACCGCGCCCTGCTCTTCAACGGCCTCGAGCGCCCGGATAAGGACGAGACCGTCAACTTCATCACGCTGCCCGTCGGCGGCGAGCTCACATTCGAGTGGGACACGCCCCGCGCGCTGTCCGAGCTGCGCATAATGTTCGACCTCGATTTCGGACATATGAGCGTCTCGCCCAACAAGAAAATGCGCGTCTTCGCGCAGAAATGCTGCACCGGACTTGACTTCGAGCCCGTGAAGGTCGCCGCGACGCTGGTCAAGAGCCTGCGCGTCGAGGCTGACGGCCGCGAGATTTTCGCCGCCTCCGACCTGCACCACTCGCTCTTCCGCCTGCCGCTCGACGTCACCGCGTCACGGCTCACCATTCACTTCGACGAGACCTGGGGCGCTGAGAACGTCCACCTGTTCTCCTGCGACGTGAAGTAATACCGTTCTGCGTAACAAACGTTACTGCGTAACAAACGTTACTGCGCAACAAGCGCAACCACAAGGAGAAAAATATGCGTATATCAACTATGACCAACCTCTGCTACACCCCGCATGAGGACGGCCGCACCTTTATACACGCCCTGCGCCTCGCACATGAGGCCGGGTACCGCGTCATGGACTTCAACATGTGCGCCCTTCAGCGCGGTGAGACAGAGCTCGCCGGTGAGGGCTGGCAGCCCTACGTCTACGAGATTGCCGACGAGGCCGCGCGCCTCGGCATCGACTTCTCGCAGTCGCACCTGCCCTACCCCAAGGCGTCGGTTCGCCGCAAGAGCAACACCGACCCCGGCTGCGAGCGCAACGAATTCTTTGTCAAAATGACGGAGCGCGCCATCGCCATCAGCGCCATGCTCGGCGTTCGGTGGGCGGTTGTCCACCCCGTTCAGCGCGGCATCGACGTCAACGCCGAGGACGACCTGCGCTACAACCACGAAATCTACGACAACTACCTTGATACCGCCTCGAAGTCCGGCGTCGGCTTCGCCTTCGAGAACATGGCGGACGTCGACGGACGCCGCCGCTACGGTGCCACGGCCGAGGATCTCAACGCCATCGTCGCCTCCTACAACAGCTCCGCAGCCGGTATCTGCTGGGATTTCGGCCACGCACACCGCACTCTCGCCGACCAGTGCCCCGCGCTGCGCTCGGTCGCGCACGCCCTGCGCGCCACCCACCTCGACGACAACCTCGGCAAGGACGACCTGCACACCATCCCCTACTTCGGGACGATAAAGTGGGCAGAGGTCATGAAGGTGCTGCGCGAGGAGGGCTATGAGGGCGACCTCACCTACGAGCTGAGCATCTACCGCCGTATGCCCGAGGAGCTTATGCTCCCCACGGTCGAGTACGCGCGCCGCGTCGGCGAATATCTGCTGACGCTCTGAAACCATCGTCTCCCTAAGGTATCGCCGCGACGATATGCGGCGGCCTAAAAACTATAAAAAGGAGTAAGGCCATGTCCAAAAAAATTCTGATTATCGCTGTGGTGGCCACGGTTCTTATCGTGCTTCTGACTGTTTTCGCAGTCATAGCCCCCGGCAGCCGCGACGATAACCCCAATCCCGCCGGCACAACACCGACCCCCGCCGGCGACACCACACCCGGCGCATCCGGCGACGGCGACACAACCACCGACCCCGGCTCCGGAATCCCGGATACCGTCAATTTCGGCAACCGTGAGATCACTTTCTTCATCTGGAGCGACCACACCATGCTCGAGTTCTACTCCGATGACATCTCCGGCAACACCATCGGCGACGAGATCCACGAGCGCAATGCGCAGGTCGAGGATCAGCTCGGCGTCAAGCTGAAGTACGTCGAGGAGCGCGGCGATTCCAGTCACATGAACGACTTCATCAAGAAGGCCGAGACCGACCTCACCAGCGGCGAGTGCGCCTACGACATCATCGGCGGCTACAGCCGCACCGCGCCCGCAATGGCGCTGTCCGGCCGTCTGCTCGACCTCACCGAGACCGAGTACCTCGACTTCGACCGCCCCTGGTGGCCCGATACGCTCATCAACGAGTGTATGGTCAACAACAAGCTGTACTTCTGCTCGGGCGACATCTCGACCAACCTGCTCTGGATGATGTCCGCGACCTTCTTCAACAAGGAGCTCATCGCGCAGTACAGCCTTGAAAACCCCTACGACCTCGTCAAGAACAACCAGTGGACGATTGACAAGATGATGGAAATGTGCGCAGGCCGCTACAACGACGCTGACGGCGCAGGCACCAAGGACGAGGGCGACAGCTACGGCTTCGCGCTTTACAGCCTCAACCTCGACGCCTTCTTCAACGGCGCGGGCTTCACCGCGCTGCGCAAGGACAACAACGACAACATCACCATCTCCCCCGACATGTCCGACCAGCGCCTCTACGACCTGATCGACAAGCTCGGCTCCTTCGTCAACAGCGAGGACGTCTTCAATAAGGACTCCACCGGCGTCCGCGACATTTTCTTCGAGCAGCGCGCACTGTTCACCACCGACCGCTGCTTCATCGTTGCCGGTAAGGACAACGGCTCCGAGGCCAAGATCGAGTTTGAGTACGGCATCGTGCCGCAGCCCAAGCTGTCGGCTGACCAGGCGAATTACAGCACCAACGTCGGCCATCCCTTCACCATGTACGCCATCTCTGCCGGTGTCAAGGGCGACGACAACATCGACGCCTGCTCCGCAACGCTCGAAATGCTGGCCTACGAGAGCTACAAGCGCGTGACTCCCGCCGTGTTTGAGTCCGCCATGAAGATCAAGTACGCAAGCGACGAGACCACCACCGAAATGTACGACATACTGCGCGGAACCGTCGTCTTCGACCTCGGCCGCCTCTACTCGAGCCAGATCGGCGACGTCTACAAGACCATCCGCGGACAGATCAACAACAATTCCAAGACATTCGCATCCCAGTACAGAGTCACAGCCAAGATGATGGAGGCCGGTATCAAGACGATTTCGGCCGCATTCGAGGACTAACGGAGGAAAAACAATGAGAAAATACATATCACTGCTCCTGACGGCACTTCTTGTGCTTTCAATGATGACATTTATGAGCGTCTCCGCCTCCGCGGCGTGGGACGGCAGCATTTCCGTCGACTTCGCGGGCGGCAACGGCACCGAGGCGTCTCCCTTTGAGATTGCGTCGGCGCAGGATCTTGCGCTCGTTGCCAAAAAGGTCAACGAGGAGGGAATCGAGTTTGAGGGGCAGTACCTCAAGCTGACGACCGACATCGACCTCGGCGGCACCCCCTGGATTGCCATCGGCAACCGTGCAAACGGTTCGATAGCCGTCTTCAAGGGCACCTTTGACGGCGACAACCACACCATTTCCGGTCTCAACATCGACGACGTAAACACCGACACGGGTCTCTTCGGCCGTGTCAGCGGCGCGACCATCAAGAACCTGACCGTCACCGGCGACAAGGTCGCGGGCGCGAAGTACGCCGGCGTTATCGCAGGCTACGCCATCAACGGCAGCACCATTTATAACTGTCACTCGGCCGTCAAGACTGTCCAGGGCGCTACCGCGGGCGGTATCGTCGGACGCGTTCAGGCCGCAGGTGCGGACGGCAGCTTCAACGTCATCAAGGGCTGCACCTCCAGCTCCGAGATCGTTCTGCTCGCGAGCAAGGACGTTTTCGGCGGCGGCATCGTCGGCGCGGCGGGTGCTACCGAGATCAGCTGGTGCATCAACACCGGTAACGTCAAGAGCGAGGTCGGTTCCACCAACCTGCTGACTGCGGGCGGTATTCTCGGCGTTCAGGGCGCGAGCAGCATGACCTCCAACGTCCGCAACTGCTACTCAACCGGCGACGTTACGCTGCTTTCCACCGTTGACGCGACCTACGCGGGCGGCATCATCGGCCGTGCGGCGCACATCACCGCCGAGACATTCCTCCAGAACTGCTTCTCGACCGGTCACGCCATCGTCAAGGACGAGAACGGCGTCGCTGTTGACGGCAAGTACGGCAGTCTTATCGGCCACATCCGTTACGTGCTGTTTGTTTCCAACTGCTACACCAGCATTCCCGTCTCCGAGTGTCCCGAGGTCGGCTCCGACCCCAACGCCTGCATCGAGAACGGCAACATCACCATTATCACCGAGGCGCAGATGAAGGGCAAGGACGCCGTCGCCAACATGAAGCTGGGTTCCGGCTGGGTTGCTGACGCTGCGGGCTTCCCGACCATCGACCTCTCCGCCGCCAAGGACCCGGAGACACCCCCCGAGCCTGAGGTCACGACTCCCGACCCCTCCGTGACGACTGCCCCCGCTCCCACGACGACTACCCCCGAGCCCGAGGTTACAACTCCCGAGCCCGAGGTCACGACGCCCACCCCCACCGGCACGACGGCTACTCCGTCCGACACGACGCCGGGCGGCAACACCCCATCCGACCCTGAGAAGTCCGGCCCCAACGTGTTTGTCATACTGATAATTGTTGTGGTAGTGCTTGCCGCAGGCGCGATTGTGGTTGTTGTTGTGATGGACAAGAAGAAAAAGAAGTAATATTACCACATAATAATTTTTGCGGTTCCCACCGGTACGTCCGGTGGGGCCGCTTTTTTGATGAATAAGTTCTTTAGCCTTGGCAGGCGCGCGCCGTGGAGGCCGCCGACGGTGGAGAAGTGTACTCGCCGAACGTCGGCGGGAAGCGATTTTTGAAAAATAAGTTCTTTGGCCTTGGCGGGCGCGCCGGGCCGAGGCGTATTGCATATGCCTGTATGCGGAAAAGTTAGTTTTAGCCTTGGCAGGCTGCCGCCGTGGAGGCCACCGACGGTGGAGAAGTGTACTCGCCGAACGTCGGCGGGAAGCGTTTTTGAAAAACAAGTTCTTTAGCCTTGGCAGGCTGCCGCCGTGGAGGCCACCGACGGTGGAGAAGTGTACTTTTCTGCCGCGAGCAGAAAAGTACCAAAAGAGTCGCCCCAAAGGGGGCTAACCTACGGTTCGCCCCCTCTGGACTCCCCCACTCCCGTGGGGATGCTTCATGGGGACGTGCCCACCCTTGCCGAAGTCTGCATCCGGCGGAAAGACGCCTTTTGGGAAGTGAACTGCGTCCGCGTTCATACTCGCCGTGAAGCTCACCGTAACCCGCGCTGGGCAGGCTAACCATTGGACGCCCCGCCCCGGCGGCCCCCCGTGCGTCCCGGTGGGAGTGTCTGAGGTACAAATGGTTCTCGGGATGAAGTTTTCGGAGAGCGCTTCACCGTTCGAATGAGGTTTGGTAGAACCGATAGCTCACGCCGCACGACCCGCGCCGTCATATTGCGGCTCCGCCGCTCATGAGGGCTATTTAGGCGAGATAATGGGGTATGGCGGGCGGAACATAGGGCTTGTAGGCGAAAAAATGTGGCGTGCGGGGCTCGGCGAGCGTGCGTTTTAAACCGTTTTTCTGCAAAAAACTAAATTTTTCAAGCATTTCGCGCCTTGCTTCACTCCTATAAGCTGCCATCCGCACGCACGCACTGGTCGACCTCAAAAGACGTCACGCTAAGTTTAGAGCGAAGGCTTTTAGAACCCTTCCGGCGAGTCCGAGCGGGGACAAAGCCGTACTATAACAAAGGCGCGGTAGAGCGATTCTGACCGAGCCGCGCCGGATGCGTGCGTGCAATGAGGGTGACGCCCGCCACCG
>CAKRSS010000077.1 GCA_934401725.1 uncultured Eubacteriales bacterium
GTGCCAGACCGCCTCGGCGTCGTTTACCAAAACCTGATAGTCCGCATACTCGGCAGCGGGAATACTCGCAACGTACTCGTTGCCGCGGTTGAACTCGTGTATCTCGCGGTTCTCGACAGCAGACAGCTCCTCGGGGTGCGAGAGCAGGTAGTCGACAGCGCGCAATAGCTCAGGATTCTGGCGCTCGCGGTACTCCATCTCGGACAGAATGCCGAGTCTCGGCCCGCGCGAGCGCGCGGCGCCTGCCGGTGCGGCGGTCACGCCGTCATGATACATAAGCGACATGCATCTCGACAGCGCGTCTATTCTTGCATATGCTTCACGGAAGCAGGAAAGAGCGGATTCTTTGTTCATTTTGGTGTTCCTTTCGATGTATTTTGGTTCCGGGTTCAAGGGCGTGCCTCGCCGACGCCTATCCGGTCAAGTATACGCCGCAGCGCGGCGACTGCGTAATCGAATGCCGCGCCCCCATCGGCGAACGCGTGGGCGGAGGTGTGCGACGCCCCGGCTCCTGTTGTTCCCACGTTGGGCGTTCCGGTCTCGAGCTTGTCAAGGCCGATGAAACGGGTCAGGTGCGGCTCAAGCGTCAGCACGCGGTGGCCGTCAGCGAAAAAGTGCGGCAGGTAATCGGCAATGTGTCCCACGCCCTCGCCCGCCGGGACGACATGCCCCGCGGCGTCTGCGTCCTTGATGTGCCCGTAGCGGACGTAGGGAGAGAGCTGCTCCCATGCCGACAGCACGTCGGCTCCGCACTGGATGAAGTTAGCCGGGTCAAAGACTGCGCCGAGGTCAGGCAGCTCGCGGTGTAGCGCCGCGCAGCGCTCGGGGACGTCGCCGAAAATGCCTTTTTCGTTCTCGTGGCACATCCCGATGCCGCTGCCGCGCGCAGCGGCGAGCATGCGCTCAAGCCTGCGGCAGACCGGCTCGAACCAGCGCTGCTCGCCGTCCGTGCCGTAAAAGCTGAACAGGCGTATACACTGCGCGCCGAGCAGCCGCGCCGTCTCGATAAGGCGGCACAGCCGGTCGTACTCCTGCATCTCGGGCTGGTTTATATCGACCTTGCCTATCGGCGAGCCGAGCGCCCAGACGCGGATGCCCGCCTCGTCGAGCCGCGCACGAATGTCTGAGGCCGCGACGGCATCAAGGTCGGCGACATTGACGCCGTCGACGCCGCGCAGCTCCATATAACCGATGCCGTTGCGGCGCAGCGCCGCTATCTGACCATCAAGGGCGGGGCTCGCCTCGTCGGAAAAGGCGCAGAGAATACATTCGTTCATAAGCGTTACCTCACACTATTTATTGAGGTCATTATAACACACCCCCACCGTGAAATCAACAATCGGCAGGCATGTTTGTGAATTTTTTGCTTCAAACTGTTGCAAAAAAGTCCGAAATGGAGTATTATATAGCTGAAATATTTTCAGAGAGGCACAGAATAATGTTCAAAACCGAAATGCACGTACATTCCGCCTCGGTCAGCAACTGCGCGAGCGCCGACGAGGGCGAGATAGTACGCCGCTATATTGCCGCCGGCTACACCTCGTTGGTTCTCACCAACCACCTGAGCAAATTCACCTACAAAAACCGACATTTTGACCACTCCGGCTACTCCTGGGACGAAAAAATCGACTACTACATGAACGGCTACCACCGCATGAAGGAGGCCGCCGTCGGCCGCGTAAACATACTGCTCGGCGTCGAGCTCCGCTCCAATAAGGACGACAACGACTACCTCATCCACGGCGTCGACGAAGCCTTCCTGCGCTCCTTCCCCGAGATTATGGACCTGCCGATAGCCGAGGTCGCGCCGCGCGTTCACGAGGCGGGCGGCCTGCTGTTCCAGGCGCACCCCTTCCGCAACGGAATGAAGGTGACAAAGCCCTCGATTCTCGACGGCATCGAGGTCTACAACGGCCACTCCGAGCACGACTCCCGCAACGACATCGCCAACATGTGGGCGGACAAATACAGCCTCATAAAAATCTCCGGCACCGACTATCACCACACCTTCCACACCATCGGCGCCGGCATATCCACCGAGGAGCCCATAACGTCCGAGAAGCAGCTCGTCGAGGTGCTTCGCTCGGGCAGATACCAGCTTATCCGCGCAGGCGCGGTACCATATTAAGGAGGACAGCATGAAGCTTCAGTTTCTCGGAACCGGCGCCGCCGACTGGGAGATCTCCCGTCGCCGCGAGGGCATGGAATGGCGTCGTTTCTCAAGCACGCTTGTCGACGACACGCTGCTCATCGATCCCGGCCCGCACATTTTTGACTTTGCCGAGGCACAGGGTCTGCCCCACCTGTTCGACAACGTCCGCGACATAATCGTCACACACTCTCACCCGGATCACCTCAACAGCAGAAATCTGCTGCGCGTCTGCTCGATAAGCCGCGGCTGCCGCGTCTGGGGCGACGCCGCCTCGCTGCGTAAGCTGACGCGCGAGCTCGGTGAGAACAACGCCATCGACTTCCGCACTGTCACTGTCGGGCGCGAGTTTGCGGCGGGCGACTTCCGCATTCTCCCCCTGCGCTCCAACCACGGCACGACCGACCGTGACGAGGTCACGCTCAACTACGCCATAATCCGCGGCAACCGCAAGCTGTTCTACGGCCTCGACACCGGCTGGCTGCCCTACGAAACCTGGTGCACCATCCGCCACGCCGCCTTTGACTGCATGGTGTTCGAGCTGACCATGGGCGACATCGTCCCCGGCGACGACCGCATATTCGGCCACACCTCCATCCCCATGCTCGAGATAATGCTTCAGACCATGCGCCGTCAGGGCTGCATGAAGGCGGGCTGCCGGGCAGTCGTGTCGCACCTTGCGCGCACGCTGCACACCGACCACGCCTCCACCTGCGCACGTCTCGCGCCGCTCGGCGTCGACGTCGCCTACGACGGCATGATATACGAATTTTAATTTACGATAAAGGAGTCCATTATGGAAAACAAAATCAGAGTCACTATTTGGAACGAGTTCCGCCACGAAAAAACCAATGAGGCCGCGCACGCTCTCTACCCGAACGGCCTGCACGCCACAATCGGCGAATTCCTTTCGAAGGATCCCGAAATCGAGGTAACGCTCGCCGCGCTCGACGATCCCGATCAGGGTCTGCCCGACGAGGTGCTCAACAACACCGACGTGCTCATCTGGTGGGGTCACATGGCTCACGGCGAGGTCAACGACGAGCTGGTAACGCGCATACAGCGCCGCGTCCTGCTCGGCCGCATGAGCTTCATCGGACTGCACTCCGCGCACCACTCCAAGCCCTTCCGAGCCATCGTCGGCACAACAGGCAACCTGACCTGGGGCCGCAACCAGCGCGAAATAATGTGGAATCTGCTGCCCACTCACCCCATCGCCGAGGGCATCCCCCAGAGCTTCTTTATCGAGAGCGAGGAGCTTTACGCCGAGCCCTTCTTCATTCCCCAGCCGACCGAGCTCATCTTCGGCGCGTGGTATGAGGACGGCTACATCTTCCGCGCAGGCGCAACCTTCATCCGCGACTCGGGCAAGGTGTTCTACTTCCAGCCAGGCCACGAGACCTGCCCCTCCTTCCACAATCCTTATGTTCAGCGCATAATCACAAACGCCGTACACTGGGCACGTCCCGTCAATCCCGGCTACGATATTCGCGACTTATGCCCGCACGTAGTCGATAACTACGACGCCATCGCCGAGCAGGGCAAGCTCAAAAAGAACATGTGCTATCCCGTCAAGACACAGCTTGGCATTAAGGACTAACCTGAATAACAGCAAAACGCTCCACCCGCTGCAGCGGGTGGAGCGTTTTGTATTGAATCGTCCCTGCGCAATGCACCATCAGAATTGCGCGTAAAACCATGAAATTTTTCAGTGCTTCTTCTTTGCAGTCAGCACGACGAGCGGCAGCGCCGCCGCGAGCAGTCCGAGCGACACGACCGAACCGCAGCCTGACTTTCCGGGTTTGGGTTCGACGTCCGTCCGCTGCGCAGACGATGTGTCGGCCGCCGGGGTGGTAGTCCCGTCCGGCGTGGTCGGCGTTGTCTCAGGCTCGGTGACGGGCTCCGTGGAGGTCGGAACCTCCGGCGTGGTCTCGCCGGGCGTCGTCTCTGACGGCGTCGTCTCGGCGGGCGTAGTTTCGGTGGGGGTGGTCTCTGCCGGTGTCGTATCGGACGGAGTGACGGACTTCGAGTTGAGGTAATCCATCACCAGCAGATAAAGCTGACGGTGCCCCTCTTTGTTGGGGTGAATGTCGATGGCGAGGATGTTGGTCCAGTCCTTGGCGTGGCCGCGGAATGGCGTGTAGGCGTCGAGATAGGTGCAGCCCGAAATTTCCGCCTGCGACTTCATGGCGGCGTTGAGCATGTTGATTGCCGCGGCCGAGACGGCGCTCAGCCCGTCAATCCCCTCGACGCCCTCCATCGGGTCGTACTGCGCGAGGAATATTATCTCGGCCTCGGGCGCGTTGGTGCGCAGGTAGCTGGTTATCGCGGCCATGTTAGTGGTATACTTGACTATAGCGGACGTGATGCTCGTCAGCGTCAGCTGATCGAGCAGCTTCTGCATTTTGGCCGGGTCGGCGAGCACGTCGGGTAGCTGGGAGAAGTCGCGGAAGCCGCCCTCAAAGACGGCGTCAAGCGCACTCCATACGAGGTGAAGCAGGTCGTTGCCTCCGATGGTGACGATTATAAGGTCAGACGCCTTGATTTCGCTCTGAATTTTCGGAAGCAGCGCCAGCAGCTGCTCCGAGGTGTAGCCGTTGACGGCGGCGTTTTTGAAATGCGCCGAGTCGAGCCCCAGCTCGTCGCGCACGAGGTTGCCGTAGCTCGGGCAGCTGTTGACGTCGCCCTCGAGGCCGTAGCCGTATGTTATCGAGTCGCCGAGCAGCAGCAGGCGCTCGTATTTCGGCGTCTCGGCCGACACGGGCACAAGCGCCGCCGTGCACAGTATCGTAAGCGCAATGAGCGCGCAGAGGAATTTTTTCATCATGTGTTCCCTTTCCGGTTGTTGATTCGGGAGTTTTCCCACCTTATTATACAACATCGCCCGCACTTTTACAAGAGTGTAGACGCAAAAAACATCAAAGTTGGCAAAACCATTGATTTCCGGCGCGAAAAGTGATAGAATATAGGTCAATTACGCCGCTCAAGGAGGAGACTATGAAGCTGATAAAGCGTTTCGTCCACTATTACAAGCCCCACCGCCGCATGTTTTTTCTCGACATGTTTTGCTCGCTGCTCGTGGCGGTCGCGGATCTGTTCTACCCCATGATAACAAAAAACATCATCAACGACTACGTTCCGAACCAGCGGCTGCGGCTGCTGCTCGTCTGGGTGGGCGTGCTGCTCGGCATTTACATCGTCAAGTGCCTGCTGAATTACGTCATCTCCTACTACGGCCACACCGTCGGCGTCCGTATGCAGGCGGACATGCGCCGCGACCTGTTTGACCACCTCGAGAAGCTGCCGTTTTCCTATTTTGACGAAAACAAGTCCGGTGCGCTCATGTCGCGACTGACAAACGACCTCTTCGAGGTCTCTGAGCTCGCCCACCACGGCCCCGAGAACCTGTTTTTGGCGACAATAATGTTCATCGGCTCCTTCATCCTGCTCATGAACATCTGCGTCCCGCTGACGCTGATAATATTCTGCGTCGTGCCCTTCATTATATTTTTCGCCTTCAGAATGCGCAAAATGATGAACACGGCCTTCCGTCGCAGCCGCGAGCAGATTGCCGAAATAAACGCCGACATCGAAACCGCCATCGCCGGCATTCGCGTCACCCGCGCCTACACCGCCGAGCAGACCGAGCGCGAAAAGTTCGGCCGCGAGAACCGCAAATTCGTGCTCTGCCGCGCGTTTGCCTACAAGGCGATGAGCATTTTTCACTCAGGCATGACTATGCTCACCGACCTGCTCTATCTCGTTGTCCTGACGGCGGGCGGCCTGTTCTTCTTCTACGGCAAAATAGATATCGGCGAGTTCACCGCTTACCTGCTCTACATTTCGCTGTTTCTCGATCCCATCAAGCGGTTCATCTCGCTGTTTGAGCAGATGCAGGAGGGCATGACGGGCTTCAGGCGTTTCGTCGAGATAATGGACACCCCTGCCGAGGTTGACGAGGAGGGCGCGGAGGAGCTCGGCGAGCCCGATGGCGAGATTGTTTTCGAGAACGTTTCGTTTGCCTACCGTCCCGAGCCCGGAGTCGAGGAGCGCGAGGTGGTTCACGACATGACGCTGACCATCCCGAAGGGCAAAATGGTGGCGCTCGTCGGCCCGTCCGGCGGCGGAAAGACCACCATATGCAACCTCATCCCGCGCTTTTACGAGCTGAACTCCGGCCGCATAACCATAGACGGCAAGGACATCCGCCACCTCACGCGGCGCTCGCTGCGCTCTGCTATCGGCATAGTCTCGCAGGACGTTTTTCTGTTCAACGGCACCATCCGCGAGAACATAGCCTACGGCTCGCCCGACGCCACCGACGAGCAGATTGTCGACGCGGCGCGCAAGGCCAACATCCACGATTACATCCGGACTCTCGAGAAGGGCTACGACACAAACGTCGGCGAGCGCGGCGTCAAGCTGTCGGGCGGACAGAAGCAGCGCATTTCCATCGCACGCGTCTTTCTGAAGAACCCCTCCATCCTGATACTCGACGAGGCAACCAGCGCACTCGACAACGCCACCGAGATGCAGGTGCAGACCGCCCTCGACGAGCTGACGCGCGGACGCACTGTCATAGTCGTGGCGCACCGGCTCTCCACCGTGCGCGGCGCCGACGAAATCGTCGTGCTGACCGATTGCGGGATAGTCGAGTCCGGCACGCACGACGAGCTGCTTGCAAAGCCCGACGGCGTCTACCGCGAGCTTTATTCCTATCAATTCCGCTAATCCGAGCCTCCGACCGCGGCAAAACCGCTTGCAGTCGGTGTACAGAGACACAAAACCGCCGGAGGGCGTTGCCCTCCGGCGGTTTTGTTCGTTTCAGCGCGGCATTACGACCTGATACTGCCGTCCCCACCCATCAGCGCGGTCATCTCCTCGATGCGCTCGAGCGGAAACGGCGGCGCGCAGAGCGGCTTCATGGCAATGCTCATGAGCTTCATGGGATTGTCGTCCGCCGCAACGCGGTTGGAGCTGAGCGCGCCGCAGCGCGTGCAGCGGTGAATTATCGCCCACTCGCCGCCCTTGCGTACCCAGACCGCCACCGGCTCCATAATGCCGCCGCAGTCCGAGGCGCGGTCGCCCGGCTCAACGTCGACATGCAGGCTCGACAGGCAGTTCGGACAGTGGTTGCGATGCTCGCTCCCTGCCCCGCCCGGCGTGCACAGTCTGCCGCAGACCTTGCAGGTGAAGGTATCGTTGCACGGATGTGTTTTGTAGTATCCTTTTTCGTATTGCTTCCGTTTATTTTTCACGGTTCATTTTAAGGCTTCACCGCGTAATTCCGAGGGCGCAATTGCGCAGTCAGATTTTTCGTCAGATGAAACAAAAATCCGCAGGCTGTAGCAGCGCTACAGTCAAGAATTTTTGTGAAATATGACGGAAAAGATGCAAGCAAGTGTGCCACTCGGACATTGCGCGGTGATG
>CAKRSS010000078.1 GCA_934401725.1 uncultured Eubacteriales bacterium
GATAATTATGCCTTCGGCATAATTATCTTGCTCTTTCTCTGCTCGCGGCAGAAAAGTACACTTCTCCACCGT
This sequence comes from uncultured Eubacteriales bacterium, assembly GCA_934401725.1. Taxonomy (GTDB): domain Bacteria; phylum Bacillota; class Clostridia; order Oscillospirales; family CAG-272; genus UMGS1002. Next base: position 73 of record CAKRSS010000078.1, read on the forward strand.
CGGAGGCCTTCACGGCGTGCGCCCGCCAAGGCTAAAGAACTTATTTTAAAAAACGCTTTCCGCCGACGTTCGGCGAGTACACTTCTCCACCGTCGGAGGCCTTCACGGCGTGCGCCTGCCAAGGCTAAAGAACTATTTATAAAAAAGCAGTCCCCACCGGACGTCCCGGCGTGCCACCGGGTGAAGGCACTCATTCTGCATACAGGCATATGCAATACGCCTCACCCCGGCCCGGTGCGCCTGCCAAGGTTAAAGAACCTTCTTAAAAAGCATACATGCATATGCAATAGTACATATTGAAAAACCCAAAACATTGTGCTATAATGTACCTAACTATAAAATTCAGAAAGGAACCCCCAAAAATGACTACTGTACGTGCCGAAATACCTGAGAAATACAAATGGAACCTCGCTGAGGTCTATCCTACCGCCGATGCCTTCGAGGAGGACTTCAAAAAGGTCGGGCAAATGGTCGAGGACTTCCGCTCGCATGAGACTACCATGCTCAACTCCGCCGCTGACCTGCTCGCTACCATCAAGGACTACTACTCCATCATGCGCCTGATCGAGAAGATGTACAGCTACGCCTCCAACGCCTTCAATACCGACACCTCCGTAAACTCCGCGCAGGCTCTCTCCGCCCGTATGACTGACCTCTTCAACCGCGCGGCCGCCGCCGCTTACTTCTTCACACCCGGCCTCACCGGCCTTGACAGCGAAAAACTCGAGGCCTGGTACGCCGAGCTGCCCGAGCTCGTCGAGTATCGCCGCGATATCAGCGTCGTCCAGCGCTACAAGCCGCACACGCTGTCGCCTGAGTGCGAAAAGCTGCTCGCCGAGGTTCAGACCGGCATGGGCGGTCACGACGAGGCTTACAGCATCCTCACCGACTGCGATATGACCTTCGGTCGCATCCGCGGCACCGACGGCAAGCCCGTCACGCTCAACGACTCGTCCTATATCCCGCTGGTCAGCTGCTCCGACCGCCGCGTCCGTCGCGCCGCGTTCACCAAGCTCTACGCCGGCTACGAGCAGTTCGGCAACACCATCGCCACCATCATCAACTCCTTCATCAAGGAGAAGACAACCCTGGCCCGCGTCCGCAATTTCGGCAGCGCCATCGAGGCTTCAACCTTCAACGACGAGGTCACGCCCGAGATTTACAACAACCTCATCGAGACGGTCGGCAAGAACCTCTCGGTGCTGTTTGAATATTACGACGTCAAGCGCGAAATGCTCGGACTGTCCCAGCTGCACCTTTACGACGTCTACACGCCGCTCGTCTCCGAGTTCGACAAGAGCTATACCTACGAGGAGGCCGTCGACGAGGTGCTCGACGCCGTAAAGATTTTCGGCGCGGAGTATCACGACACGCTCGAGAAGGGTCTGCGCGAGCAGCGCTGGGTCGACGTCTACCCCAACGACCACAAGCGCGGCGGCGCCTACTCCGGCGGCTCCTACGACACCGCGCCCTACATTCTGCACAACTTCAACGGTCGCTACGACGACGTCTCGACGCTGGCGCACGAGGCCGGTCACTCGATGCACTCCTACATGTCCCGCACCTACAACGACTACCACGCGAGCGAGTACAAGATTTTCGTCGCCGAGGTTGCGTCGACGGTCAACGAGCTGATTTTAGCGCACAAGAAGCTGCGCGAGTCGGAGAGCGACACCGAGAAGCTGTCGGTTCTCAACAACATCATGGAGACGTTCAAGGGCACGCTGTTCAGACAGACCATGTTTGCCGAGTTTGAGCGCGAGCTGTACGCTGCCGTCGAGGCGGGCGTACCGCTGACCAAGGAATACATCTGCGAGCACTACTACGCGACGGTCAAGAAATATTTCGGCCCGCGTGTCGTCTGCGACAAGCAGATAGCGGACGAGTGGATGAGAATTCCGCACTTCTACTACAACTTCTACGTTTACAAATACGCGACCTGCATTTCGGCGGCGGCGAGCATAGTCAAGCACATCGAGGAGGAGGGCGAGGCCTACATCGGCAAGTACATCGACTTCCTCAAGTGCGGCGACTCGCGCTCGCCGGTTGACAGTCTGAAGGTAGCGGGGATTGATATGAATTCTCCGAAGGTTGTTGAGGATGCGATTGAAGTCTTTGCGGAGACGGTTAAGGAATTCAGAAAAATAGCGGGGAAGTAAGCGTATTGCATATGCTTGTGCGCAAAAAGTAACTTTGCCCCTGATGGCTGCCGCCGTGGCGAATTCCGACGATATCGAAGTGTACTTTTCTGTTATGCAACAGAAAAGTACCAAAAGAATGCACCAACGGGGAAGAACCTACGGTTCTTCCCCTCTGGACACCCCCAACTCCCTTGATGCGTGATGGGGACGGACTCACCCTTGCCGAAGTCGGCATCCGGCGGAAAGACGCCTTTTGGGAAGCGCTCTGCGTCCGCGCTCATACTCGCCGGAACATTCACCGGAACCCACACTGGGCAGGCTAACCATTGGACGCCCCGCCCCGGCGGCCCTCCGTGCGTCCCGGTGGGGACGTCTGCGGTACAAATGGCTGTTGGAATGAAAATTTCATAAGACCAACGAGCGGAACCGCCCGCCATCAACAAACTACTTTGCCAGCAGAAAACCGATTTAGGCTGAACCCCCAGAACACGTAAAACCGGGGACAGAGCCGTACTAAAACAAAGGCGCGGTAGAGCGATTCTGACCGAGCCGCGCCGGATGCGAGCCTCATGGAGGCGGATTCCGCTCCCTTAAGCCATCCCACGGGAGTGGGGGAGTCCAGAGGGGGCGAACCGTAGGTTAGCCCTCTCTGGGGCGACTCTTTTGAAGATAATTATGCCTTCGGCATAATTATCTTGCTCTTTCTCTGCTCGCGGCAGAAAAGAACAGTTAAAACTCGTCCCGCCGACGCTCGGCGAGTACACTTCTCCACCGTCGGTGGCCTCCACGGCGGCAGCCCGTCAAGGCTAAAGAACTCTTTTTTCAAAAAAACGCTTTTCGCCGACGTCCCGGCGAGTCCCCCGTGGCCAAAGAACTCTTTTTCAAAAAAACTTTTTTACCCCCAAAGGAACCTTATGCTCGAAGAACAGTCTCAACAAAAGTATATTAAAATGACCGAAACGTCTATGTGGCGTCTCATCGCGTCACTGTCGCTGCCCTCGGTCGTCAGTATGCTTATTACCTCGGTCTATAATATGGCCGATACATATTTCGTCGCCGACCTCGGCGACAGCGCTGCGGGCGCGGTTAGCGTCGTGTTCGCGCTTCAGTCCGTCGTGCAGGCGCTCGGCTACGGCATCGGCATGGGCTGCTCAAGCCTCGTCTCGCGCAGCCTCGGCGAAAAGGACAAACGTTCCGCCGAAAAGTATGCATCCTCTGCCTTCGCCGCCGCGGTCGTGGTAGGTACGCTGCTTATGATAGTCTGCGTCGCCACGCTGCGCCCCACTATGCGCCTGCTCGGCTCGACAGAAACCATCCTGCCCTACGCCTGCGACTACGGCCGCATTATCATGTTCGGCGCGCCGGTCATGTGCTCGTCCTTTGTGCTCAACAACGTCCTGCGCTCTCAGGGCGCCGCTACGCTGTCTATGGTCGGTCTTTGCGCGGGAGGGGTCGTGAATATAGTCCTCGACCCTATCTTCATTTACGGGTGCAATATGGGCGTCTCCGGGGCGGCGCTGGCGACGGTTGTCAGTCAGTGCGTCAGTTTTCTGATACTCGGGTCGTTTTTTGTCACCAAAAGGAGCTTTGTTCAGCTGTCGCTGCGCAGCGTCAGCCTGCGGCTGCACGACTATTTTATGATACTCAAAACCGGTTTTCCGACCATCTGCCGGCAGGGAATGGGAAGCATCGCGACGGCGACGCTCAATATAGTCGTGCGCGGCTACGGCGACGCGGCGATTGCGGCCATCGGCATTGCGAACAAGATTTACATGCTGATACGCAGCATAATTCTCGGTGTCGGTCAGGGCTTTCAGCCCGTGGCGGGCTACAATTTCGGCGCGGGAAAGTACGCGCGCGTGCGCAAGTCCTTCACCGTGGCGGTGGTATTCGGAAGCGTGATAGCGTGCGTAGGAGCGATTGTTATCGGCATATGGCCGGAGCAGATAATGGCGATCTTCCGCGACGAGAGCCCGGAGGTCATTGCCATAGGCGGCCGGACGCTGCGGTGGATGAGCATATCGCTGCCGGTGTTAGCGTATTCGACGTATGTGAATCAGCTATACCAGAGTCTCGGATACGTCTCCGGGGCGACGTTTTTGGCGTCGTGCAGGCAGGGAATATTTTTCGTCCCGGCGTTGTTTTTGCTGAACACCGTACTGGGGCTCAGCGGCGTCGAGGCGACGCAGGCCATAGCGGATGTGGCGACGTGTATTGTGTCGATACCTTTTCAGGTGTGGTTTTATAGGAAAGTTTTGAAGAGGGAATAATTAAGGTTATTTTTGCGGTTCTCACAGGTGTCGACCTGCGAGAACCGCTTTTTTATTGAAAATAGTTCTTTGGCCTTGTCAGGCTGCCGCCGTGGGGCTAAAGAACTCCTATCATATACAATAATATTATATAATATTTTAAGTATACCCTTGCATTACCCCCGAAAATATGTTATAATAATATAAATAATCGCCTCACTATATCATGAAGTCAAAAACATTTAAGGAGCAACGTTAATGCCGTATACAGAAGACCTTGAAAGGGCCTGGAAAAAGGTCATCGAGCGTTACGGGGAAACTTTACCCCGCGAAACAATGGAAAATATGTTTTACGACATAGTTGTGGAATCGTTCGACGGGGAAACCGCTATACTTTCTATGCACTCCGAGTTCCGTCACCACCTGCTTTCCAAAAAATATTTCCCCACCGTTCGCGAGTGGCTCTCCGAATTTCTCGGCAGACAGATAACCGTCAAGTTCCGTTACAGCGGACAGAGTAAATACTACGAGGACGAAATCAAAAAGGAGTGCGACCTCTCCGACGGCGACATGATAGCCTATACCTATAAACCGCCGCTCACATACAGCGAGGAAATGAAGCTCGAGGACGTCAGACTCGGCTCGTCGCTTCCGCCCTGCAACTATGAGTATACCTTCGATAACTTCATCGTCGGCTCGTCAAACAAGTTCGCCCACGCGGCCGCGGTCGCCGTCGCTACGCGTCCCGCTACCGACTATAACCCGCTGTTTATCTACGGTCAGTCGGGGCTTGGCAAGACGCATCTGCTTTACGCCATCACAAACGAGCTGACAGCCAAAAAGCCCGATGTAAAAATCATTTACATAAAGGGCGACGAGTTCACAAACCAGCTCGTCGAGAGCCTCAAGGATCAGAAAATGGATCGCTTCCGCGCTAAATACCGCAGTTGCGATGTCCTGCTCATCGACGATATACAGTTCATCGCCGGTAAAAACTCGACGCAGGAGGAGTTCTTCCACACCTTCAACGCCCTCTATGAAGAGCACAAGCAGATAATTCTGACCTCCGACCGTCCGCCGTCTGACATCAAGACGCTGGAGTACCGGCTCAAAACCCGCTTCGAGTGGGGTCTTATTGCCGACATCCAGCCGCCTGAGTTCGAACTGCGGCTGGCCATCACGCGCAAAAAAGCCGAGCAGGCCGGAATCAAGATCCCGGACGACGTCTGCGTCTTTCTCGCCGAAAACCTTCGCACCAACTTCCGGCAGGTAGAGGGCTCGATACGCAAGCTGCGCGCGCTGGCGTTTCTTCACGGCACCGAAATCGACATGGACATGGCGCGCTCCTGCATTTCCGAGCTGCTCGGCGGCGCGGAGCCCGTCAGCGTGACGGTTGACAAGATATTCGCGACGGTTTACAAGAAATACGGCATTACGAAAGAGGAAATCACGGGTCAGCGCCGCACCAAGGAAATCGCCCAGGCGCGCCACGTGACGGCCTACCTCATCCGCAGCATAACAGAAATGTCGCTGCCCAACATCGGCAAGGTGCTCGGCCGCGACTACACGACGGTGATTTCGTCTATCGAGGTCATCGAGAAGAAGCTGCGCACCGACGCGATATTCAACGTTGAAATTGACGAGATGGTCAAGGAGATAAACGGAAGGTAATATATTTTTACATTCCGGTCCCGCGCGGCGGCTTTCCACAGTGTTTTGCGGGGTTTTCCACACGATTTTCAACATGTTGTGAAAAGGCCGGAGGCACATATGGAAAGGTGTATTGAAAAGGTCGGAAAGTTTTCCGGGGCGAAGTTCAAACAGCGTTGCGGGACAAAGAAAAATGGTTGTTGATAAAAGTTTTCAACAGGTATGTGGAAAACTGTGTGAATAACTTTTCCGGGCCGCGAAAATCGACTTTCCGCCGCAGTTTTCCACATAGAATACGAAAATTTTACCTGTTGAAAACGGTATGGAAAATGCGGCATGTGCAGATTTTTGTATTTTGGTGGACAAAAAAGAGTTTTCCACAATCCGTCCACATGTTTTGCGCGGGTTTTACTGGTTAGAATCCACATTATCCACATTCAAAAAAGTCAAGCGTAACAAGGATTTTTGTGAGTTTTCCACATTTTCCACAGGCCCTACTGGTACTGCTGCTAAGAATACCTAAGTATTGTATTGTAGCGCGCGAGGGGGAGTTAGGCGGGGTGTGGGGCTATTGCATATGCACGTATGCTTTTTCAGATAAGTTCTGAGGCCTTGGCAAGGCACGCCGGGGTGCTCGGCGAAAAACGTTTTTTGAAAAAGAGTTCTTTAGCCTTGGCGGGCGCTCGCCGTGGAGGCCACCGACGGTGGAGAAGTGTACTTTTCTGCCGCGAGCAGAGAAAGAGCAAGATAATTATGCCGAAGGCATAATTATCTTCAAAAGAGTCGCCCCAGAG
>CAKRSS010000079.1 GCA_934401725.1 uncultured Eubacteriales bacterium
TTTGGGGCGACTCTTTTGGTTCTTTTCTGCTCGCGGCAGAAAAGAACACTTCTCCACCGTCGGTGGCCTCCACGGCGAGCGCCTGCCAAGGCCAAAGAACTATTTTTTTCACCCAAAGAGCCCCCGCAGAATTGTGTCTGCGGGGGCTCTTCTCAATCATTCCGTTGCTGCGACTCGAGCTGGCTCATCAGCTTTTTGTTGAACTCCTCGGCGGTGTTGTAGCCCATCTTTTTGAGACGGTTGTTCATCGCCGCGATCTCGAGAATTATCGCCAAGTTGCGCCCCGGCTTGACCGGGATGGTGATGCTCGGCAGCTGAATGCCCAGAATGTCGACCTTCTCTTCGTCAAGACCCAGACGGTCGTACATCTTGCCCTGCACCCAGTGCTCGAGGTTTATTACAAGGTCGATTTTCTCAGTGTCGTTGACAGCGCCCATGCCGAAAAGACGGCGGACGTCGACAATGCCGATGCCGCGCAGCTCGACATAGTGCCGGATTATCTCGGGAGCCGAGCCCACCAGCGCTTTGGCCGACGCGCGCTTGATCTCGACGGCGTCGTCCGCTATCAGACGGTGGCCGCGCTTGACAAGCTCTATCGCCGTCTCGCTCTTGCCGACGCCGCTGTCGCCGAGCAGCAGAAGTCCCTCGCCGTAAACCTCGACAAGCACGCCGTGCCGCGTAATGCGCGGCGCAAGGTGCAGTCCGAGCGATGCGATGAGAGATGCCATCAGCGCGCTCGTCTTTTCCTTCGAGCACAGCAGCGGTACGCCGAATTCCTTGGCGCACACCGCAAATTCATCGTATACCTCAAGGTCGGTCGTGATGATGACGGCCGCGCACTTTGTCGACATAAAATTGCGTATCGAGAACGCCCGGTCGGCATCCGACAGCTCGGAAAGATACCGGTGCTCCGCCTTACCGATTATCTGTATGCGGCTCGGCTCGAACAGCTCGAAAAATCCCGCCAGCGCAAGCCCCGGTCGGTTGACCTCCGGGTTGGTGATGGGTGCGTTGCGATCCGCTACGTATATTTCCTCGAACGAAAACTCGTCGATCAGCTTGCCGAGCGGTATCGAATAGCCTGAATTCATGTTTTTTCGCCCTCCCTGCGTTGTTGTTACCCAACATTATACCATGAAGCAAAAATGCTTGCCAGCAAGAGCATTTTTGCAAAGCCGTCAATGCCGCACTCGCGCGAAGCGCGAGTAGGCGACAGCCGTGAAGGGGTGCGAAAGCACGCCTTCCTGTAGCTATTATACCATCTTCACGTCCTTTTGTGAATCCCCTACGAAAACTTTTTCCGAAAAATATGTCTGTTCATAAAATGGTCACAATATAGTGGTACAATTAAAGAGACTATCGGAAGCCGCGGGAGGGACCGTTAATGAAAAAAACAATCGCGCTGATACTTGTCGCCGTTATGGCGCTCGCTATATTCACATCCTGCTCGGAGGGGCGTCCCATAAAGGGCACGCGCGAGGAGCTGACCGTCGTCGGCAGCATCGCGGGGCACGACGTGCTCTACGAGGAGCTGCTCTGCGTCACAAAGCTCTACCGCAAGCAGCTTGAGGCAAAGTACGGCGAGGGAATATGGGACAACGCCGACACCGCCGCCGCACACCGCGCTGAGCTCGAAGAGCTGGTGGGGCGCAACATAACGGCCAACTACGCCGTGCTCAGCCTGTGCGACGAGGTCTCCATCGACCCGGAGAACAAGACGATACAGGATGCCGTCACGAACTATGTCAATAACTTTGTAAGCCAGCTCGGCGGACGGTCGGAGTACAAGGCCGCGCTCGCCGAGCAGGGGGTGACCGACCACTTTCTGCGCTTCACCGTCGCCGTCGACTACTGCCAGAACGAGCTGTACTACGTCTACACGCAGGACCTCGGGCTTATCGAGACGTCCGAGGACAAGATTTACGACATCATCATGTCCGGTGAGTTTGTACGGACGCTACACGTCTACATCGGCAATGACGCTGGCGACGACGTCGAGGCCAACCGCCGCCGCGCCGAGGAGGTCAAGGCCAGGCTCGACGCCGGGGAGGACATCAAAAAGCTCATCGGCAGCTCCTACAACGAGGACTTCAACCTCACCACCACCGACGGCTACTACTTCACCCACGGCGAGATGGTCAAGGCATATGAGGACGCCGCGTTCGCACTGAACGTCGGCGGCATCAGCGACATCGTCGAGACGGGCGACGGCTTCTATATTATACAGCGTCTCGGGCTCGATCCGCAGTACGTGCTGTCCCACCTTGCGGAGCTCGTCACGCAGTATCAGTACGCCCGGCTCAACTCATATATCGACGAGCGCCAGAGCGAGCTTACCATGGAGTACAACGACTACGGCGCCTCGCTTGACCTTACCAAAATCAGCTGAATCCAAGGAGGAATTTCAATGCTGTTCTTCAACAAAAGACCGCGCCGCCGCGTCCGTATGGGCGAGAGGTCGGCATCTGACCGCACGCCGAAGATTGTTATTACCGTCGTGGCAGGGAGCGTCAGTCTGATTCTTATAATCCTTTTGTCGGTGCTGCTCGGCAACAATCTGCGCGACCGTGCCGACAAGGCCGCCGACTCCACGACGCCGGAGCCGGGCCTGCGTGGGAACCACCCGGCCGTCACCAACAGCGACACGCTGCCCGCCTCGGTCTATAACGCGAACACCGTGCCCGTTATCAAGGCCGAGTACGTAAAGCTGTCGAGCTCCGCGGGCATAAACTGGAGCGAGACCGCTACCACGCTCAAGCGGGACAACGTTCCCGCCGTCGCGCTGGTGCTGTACTACGGCGAGGGGACGGTCAATTTCTACTCCCCCGTCGCGCAGAAAATGGGCTTCCAGCCCGCTTCCACCACAAAAACCCGGCTTTATGAGGCGCTCGGCGTGCTCAAGGTCGGCGGAATTTACAGCGCGGGCTGCTTCTATGTCAACTTCCACAACGAGTCGACACCGGCGCTGATGTCGGTCTACCGCGAGTACGAGGCGGCGCTGATAAGCGAGGCCGTCGACGCCGAAATTTCGGACGTCACGCTGTTCGGCTTCGGCCTTGAGAACAGCACCGAGGCCGCGCAACTGGTCGCATCCGTCCGCCGGCTCGAGCCTGACGCCGTGCTCGGCGTCGCGCTGCCCGCGTCGCTTTACGATTCCGCGCAGCCCGACCGCATCTGCACCGCGTATGCGGGCGCTGTCGACTATCTCGCGCTTGATCTGTCGTCTCTCGACTCCACCGCGCTTCAGAACGCGCTCGGAAGGCTCGAGGCGGTCATAAACAAGTACAACATGCGTATAATTGTTTCGGACACCATGGAGGGCGTCGAGGATATACTTGAGGAGCGCGGCCTTTACAACTGGATGAAGGTGCCGAAATGACGGGTGAGAACGGGAACAAGAGTTTGAGCGGAAATTCTGGCGGCAACATCGGCGGCGGGAGTGAAATCAGCGACGGAAGCAAAGTCCGCGACGGAAGCAAAGCCCGCGACGGAAGCAAAGCCCGCCTCCCCGAGCTGCTGTCGCCCGCCGGAAGCCCCGAAAAGCTGCGCGCCGCCATACGCTTCGGTGCGGATGCCGTCTACGTCGGCGGCGTGCGGTTCGGAATGCGCTCGGCGTCGGCGAATTTTGACCTCGACGAGCTTGGCGAGGCCATAAATTACTGCCACGAGCGCGGACGGCGGCTGTATGTCACCGTCAACACGCTGCCGCGCGGGGAAGAGTACCCCGAGTTGCGCCGCTACCTCGAGGCTCTGGGCGAGCTGCGACCCGACGCACTTATTGTCGCCGACCTCGGCGTCATGAGCGAGGCGCGGAGGCTGATACCGCATATACCGATACACGTCTCGACGCAGACGAGCATAGTCAGTCCCGAGGCGGCGCTCGCCTGGGCGGCGCTGGGAGCCGAGCGGCTTGTGCTCGCGCGCGAGCTGTCGCTCGCCGAGATAAAGGAGATTACACGCCGCCTGCCCGCGGGCGTTGAGACCGAGACGTTTGTGCACGGCTCGATGTGCGTCTCCTACAGCGGGCGCTGTCTGCTCTCCAACCTCTTCACCGGGCGCGACGCCAACCGCGGTCAGTGCACGCAGCCCTGCCGCTGGAACTACGTCCTCTACGAGGAAAAGCGCCCCGACGAGCCGCTGGAAATAGAGCAGGACAGTCACGGCAGCTACATCATGTCCTCGCGCGACATGTGCACAATAGAGCACATTCCCGAGCTAATAGAGGCGGGAATCAGCTCGTTCAAGATCGAGGGGCGCGTCAAGAGCGCCTATTATACCGCTGTTGTCACCAACGCCTACCGCCTCGCCATGGATGCCTACGCAAGGGACCCCTATGGGTACCGTTTTGACCCCGATTGGATGCGCGAGCTGGAGTCGGTGTCGCACCGCGAATACTGCACCGGCTACTATTTCGACGACCCGACGTTAAATCCGCAGCTGTGTTCCTCGGGCGGCTACATACGCGACAAGGCCTACCTCGCGACGGTTTGCGGGTATGGCTGCCGCGCCGGAGTGCCCGGAGAAAATTCCGACGAAAATTCCTCCGGCCTGCCTGCCGGTGTGCCCGAGTCGGACAGCACGGGCGTCATGTGCCGCTTTACGCAGCACAACAAGCTGGTCTCGGGGCAGAGAGTCGAGGTAATTTCGCCCGGGCGCGTGGGGCGCGGCTTCACCGTCGGGACGATGTACGACGCCGAGGGCAATGTCATTGAGTCGGCACCGCACCCGTCGATGTGCTTTTTTGCAGGCGTGCCGTTCTATGTTAGCCCCGGCGACATTCTGCGCGCGGGAGACTGAAGATAAGGGACCAATATGGCAAAGGACGACCAAAGCAGTTTTTTTGCGGGAGGCCGTCCTATGCTTATATGTTTTTTGTGGGCGATATTGCTCGGCGTCGTCGAGGGCGTCACCGAGTGGCTGCCCGTCAGCTCGACGGGGCATCTGCTGCTGCTTCAGTCGGCGTTTGACGTCGAGCTGTGCCGCGGCATGTCGCCGTCGCTTTACGCCGGGTTCTGCGAGATGTTCGACGTCGTGATACAGCTCGGCGCTATCGCAGCGGTCGCGGTGAGGTTTTTCCCGCGGCTGTGGCCGTTTGAGAGGTGCGTCGGCGCGTGTCGGGACGGACAACGGGACGAATACCGAAGCGGACAACGAACCGAATGCCGGGAAGGAACCCGGGACGGACACCGGGACGGCAGACATAACGGAGCTCTTCGGTGGCGTCCGGAGGCCGTGCGGCTGTGGGGGCTTTTGCTGCTCGCGAGCCTGCCCGCGGCGTTCGCGGGACTCGTGCTCGACAGACTTCTCGAGCGCCTCACCGGACGCGACATCGACGGCTGGCTCTACACGCCCGCTGTCATCGCGGCGGCGCTTATCGTGTACGGAGTGCTTTTCATCGCGGTCGAGCTGGGAGGACGGCGGGGGCGGTGTCGCACAGGCAGTGCCGGAGGTGCTGTCAACACTGCCGGTACCGTCGACGTCGGCGCGGGAGTGGCGCTCGGCATGGGGGTGTGTCAGATGCTCGCCATTGTGCCGGGGACGTCGCGCTCGGGCGCTACTATGCTCGGAGCCATGCTCATGGGGCTGACGCGACCCGCGGCGGCGGAGTTTTCGTTTCTTATGGCTGTGCCCGCCATGGCGGGGGCGGGGCTGATAAAGGCGTGCGGATTTGTCCGGCTGGTGGCACAGAGCGGCGAGACCGTCCCCGCGGCGGCGTGGGCGGTCCTTGCCGTGGCGTCGCTGACGGCGTTTTTGGTGTCGGCGGTGACGATAAATTTTCTTACGGATTTTGTAAAGCGGCACACGCTGATACCGTTCGGCATTTACAGGCTGGCGCTCGGCGTCGCGGTGCTGATATATTTCTGGATGGTGTAAAATGCAGAGACTGAGAATTGCCTGCCCGGTCATTGTTGAGGGCAAGTACGACAAAATAAAGCTGAGCGGAGTCATCGAGGCGCAGATCATCACGACGGACGGCTTCGGTGTTTTCCGTCACGCCGAGAAGGCGGCGCTGATACGCCGCATGGCGTCGTCAGGGTCGATAATAGTGCTGACGGACAGCGACGGCGCGGGCAAGGTGATACGTTCGCGCATATCGCAGCTGATCCCGCGCGAGCGGCTGATACAGCTGTACACGCCGCGCGTGCCGGGCAAGGAACGGCGCAAGTCGGCTCCTTCGGCCGAGGGGGTGCTGGGCGTCGAGGGCATGGAGGCGGAGCTGCTGTACCGTCTGTTCGAGCCCTACGCCGGGGACGCGCTGCCCGCGCGGGTCGAGAACCCGCTGTCGAAGGTGGATTTTTACGTCGACGGGCTATCGGGCGGGCCGTCGAGCGCGGCGCGCCGCGACGCGCTTGCCGCCCGCTTTGACCTGCCGCCCGGCATGACCGCCAACGCGCTCCTCGAGGCGTTGCGCATGGTGTGCACCTATGAGGAGTACCTCAGAGCCGTAGGCCGGGATGAGTGAGGCGTATTGGCATATGCCGGTATGCTGATTAATTAAATTGTTTTTTGCGGTTCTCGCAGGGGGTGGCCTGCGGGGACCGCTTTTTTTGTTGGAGTGAGGCGTATTGCATATGCCTGTATGCAGAAAAGTTAGTTTTAGCCTTGGCAGGCTGTCGCCGTGGACGGTCTCCGACGGTGGAGAAGTGTACTCGCCGAGCGTCGGCGGGAAGCGTTTTTAAAAAAGTTCTTTGGCCTTGGCGGGCTCTCGCCGTGGACGGCCTCCGACGGTGGAGAAGTGTACTCGCCGAACGTCGGCGGAAAGCGTTTTTGGGAAATAAGTTCTTTGGCCTTGGCAGGCGCACGCCGTGGACGGTCTCCGACGGTGGAGAAGTGTACTTTTCTGCCGCGAGCAGAGAAAGAACAAGATAATTATGCCGAAGGCATAATTATCTT
>CAKRSS010000080.1 GCA_934401725.1 uncultured Eubacteriales bacterium
GTCCAGCGTCTCGGAGTTGTCGGTCGAGAGGTTCATCTTGGCCTTGAGGATGAGCGCCGCTATGGCGGGAGAGACCTCGATGACGATGTCATTGGCGTCGGCGACGTTGTTCTTGAACAGCTCGGTGCGGGCGTCGATGATCTGATCGATAATGTTTGTGGCGGTGGTGGCGGCCTGGGTTATGGTCTTGCCGGCCTTCTCGTAGAGCGAGTAGATATAGGTGTCGGCGGTCTTGGCGAGGGCGCTGGCTGCTACCTTCATGGCCTGATTCATGAGCTTGGGAGTGCACTGCGCGCGGTCGATGTCGTCGATCTGGAAGTTGAAGGCCTTGGCCTGGTTGATGACGAGGCTGGTCGCGCTGTCGGACAGCGTCTGAGGGGAGGACATGTCGGTGTCCTTGCTGTAATCAAAGACGTTGACCGCGCCGACGCCGACGATGGACACAACCGAGCCCTTCTGCTTGATCTCGCCTTCGAACTCGCGGTTGCAGTGCTTGACGCCTATGTACTGTGCGTCGAGCTGGGAATAAAGATTTTCGCTCCAGAGGGTGGGGATGAAATTAGAAATAGCCATTTTATTGTTTTCCTTTCGTATTATATGTTGCATTGCGGCGCGGACTCAGCTCCACAGCCGCATGGAATCCATGATTTTCGAATAATTTGCCCTGACCTCGGCGGGCGTCATGCCGCGAACCTCGGCGGGCGAGAAATAGTCGGAGGTGCGCCCCGAGACATCGCCTGACGACGCGCCGTCGTTGCGGTCGTTGACCTTGCGGGCGAGGCGTTCGGCGTGCTCGCGGCGGGCCTCGGCGTAGGCGTAGGCGGCGGCGAGCGGAATGCCTGCGCGGACGTTGTCCCAGACCTCGCGCGGCAGTGAGGAGAGCGGCCGGTCGGGGTAGAGCTCGGCGAACTCGTCGCACTCGCGCGACATGCGCTCCATCGCCCGGCGCTGCTGCTCGAACCGTGAGCGCAGCTCGTCCAGCTCGCGCCGCAGCCCGGACAGCTCGTCCGGAGGCGCGGTGGGCTCGTCCGGAGCAGCGGACTCAGGCGGCTCGGGGGCGGTTTCGGCCACATCGGCGGCACTCTGCGCCACCTCGGGGACGATTTGCTCCACTTCGGAAGTTACTTCGGACGCCTCGGGATCAGTTTCGGCTGCTTCGTGGTCTGTTTGAGCCGCCTCGGATGCGTCTTGCTCCACTTCGGCGGCAGCTTCCGCCACTTCGGGCGTGTTTTTGGCCGATTTTGGGGCGGTTTCGGCCACATCGGCGTCATTTTGCGCCACTATGGCGGAGTTTTGCGCCACCTTGGCAGTCTCCTCCGCCTCGACGGCGTTTTCCGGCTCGGTGTTCTCCGCCACGGCGGTTTCGGCCACAGCGGCTTCAGACACGGCGGTTTCGGCCACAACAGTCTCTGCGTCAGTTGTTCTCTGCTCTTCCATCGCTCTGCTCCTTTCCGGACGTTGTACCGCCCTCAAGCTGGCTCAACAGCTCGCGCCGGTCGGTTATAAGCCCGGCGGGCAGGCGCTCTATGTACTGCGCCGGCGTGATGCAGCCCGAGTCGAGCAGTCTGTTGAGCATACTCAGCGTGCCGGACGAGCTGTATCGCCCCGCCTCGCCGACCTCGACGCGCGCCCGCAGCAGCGCATGGCGCAAAAGCTCAAAATCGACCTTGTCCGAGCTATCGCCCGACAGCGGAACCAGCCGCCCGTCGGTGTAATAGGCGCACATCATGTCCGCCCAGATGTTGGCGAGATCCTCGAGACACTGGAAGTAGCTGCGCCGCACCTGCTCGAGCGGTATGCGGGCGGCCTCCTGAAGCGCGAGAATGGCGCTTGTGTTGGTGGCGTTGCCGTCGCCGACCGCCGTATCGGTGACGCCGCTCAGCTCGCGCGTCATCTCCGAGGCAAGCTCGATGAGCTGCGTGTAACCGTTCTCAAGCTGGCCGACTCCCATCACCTGCACGGCGTCGGACACATTAGTCCCGCCGTTGACGGCGATGGCCTCGCCAACCTCGTTCGACCACTCGGGAATGCGGCTTTTGTCGTACAGCACCTTGGAAAACGCCGTGTCTGTCATGTGCTTCATGACCATGGCGAAGGCGCGGTTGATGAACTTCTGATTGGGTATGAGCGACGTCACCGGCGAGGTGCCGTGGCAGCTGTTCTTGGTGGGATGCCAGTTGAAGGCGGCCACGGGGTAGAGCGTCTGCGCAGTCACGGCGCGGCGCACGACGGCATCCCGCGTCGACTTTTCAAAGACGACGTGCCCGTCCTCGCGCCAGAATTTGATGATGAAGGTGGCCTTTTCGCAGTCGGGGGCGTCGAGCTCGTAGCGCGAGAGCTCGCCCGCACCGCCCGACGTGTCGTCGTCCGCGACTATGCGGGCGATGACGTCCTCTCCCTGCCCTGCGCGCCGCGCCTCGGCGCGCAGGCGCAGCACGCTGTCGCGCCCCGAGAGAATGATGTAGTCCTGCGACTGAATGTCGGCGCGGTTGACGTCGGCGACGAACAGATTGACGTTGTCGACCGTCCGCGTGGCGATGTCGCCTGTGTAGGGCTGCCCCGTGCCGAGCGAGGAGTCCCACCAGCAGTAGAGCACGCCGTCGCCGGTCAGCGCCGCGTCGGAGAGCAGCCGGTAGACGAGGCTGTCCATGCGCGAGCGCTCCCAGCGGTAGGCCGCGTTCGAGGACAGCATGCCGATAGCGCGCCTGAGCGCGGCGGCGGTGTCGGGGTCGGCGAGCGCGGGCAGGTTGTCGTCACTGAAGCAGATGGAGACGTCTCCCGACGCCACGGTGCACACCATATAATCCACAATGCGGCGGATGATGTTGAACACCGGACGGGGCAGTCCCTGTCCCTCGCTCTCCCACTGCTCACCGCGGTAGTAGCGCTCGTTGCGGCGGACGGTGTCGTAAAGTCCTATGCGGCGCTTGTATTCAAGCCCGGCCTCGTACTGCCGCCACGCCTTGGAAATGCTTTTGTTCATGATTTTTTTCCTTTCGTTTATTTGATGGCGTAGACCGCCACGCCGAATATGCGCATGCGCCCCGTGCCCCAGCTCGAGATGCCGAGCCGGACGTGACCGAAGCGCCCGGTGCGCAGTCCGCGGCGGTGGAGGTCGAGCGAGCGTCCGTCGCCCGCGGGAATTGACACCTTGGCCAGCACCCCGGCGGGGTCGGACAGCAGCAGCGACAGCTTCTCGTCGCCCTGACTGCAAAGCCGCAGCGCGCGCAGGCGCTTGACGCAGTCGTCCGCGCCCATACCGCTCCAGCGGCTGGTGAACGTAGCGGAGATTTCAAGCTCGGCTCCGCCGAGTACCCTGTCGCGCCCGCGTCCGGGGACGAAGACGAACACTCCGCTCTCGGCGAAGAATCCTGGTGCGGCACACTCCCCACAAACCGGGCCCTCGGCGTACGCCGTGAACCACCCCTGCGCGCCGACGCTCGAGAAGCGGTACCAGCACTCCCGCGACAGCGACCAGACCCACACCCGCCCCTCGGTGTCGTCGGCGGACGAGACCAGCAGCTCGCTGTACCTCGGGTCAAAGCCCATGACGGGCGACTCACCGGGAAAATCGGGGTCGTCGAGCGGGAGCGAGAGGCATTTGAAGCCGCCGTCCCGGAGACTGACGCGGAACAGCCCGCGCCGCGAGACGATGTAGACGTCGTTGCCGACGCATATGCCGGGGCAGTCTGCGCCGGGAGCACCGGGAAGCGCGGTCAGCCCGCCGTCGCGCCCGAGCAGACACGACCGCTCCCTGCCAGACACCAGCAGCGTGTCCTCGTTCCCGGCGACGTAAAGCGGGCGGGCGGTGTCCGCATACGCCGACTCCTCCTCGTCGCCCGTCCCAAGGCCGGGACGGACACGCCTGCCCTCGGGGAAGTAAATTCCCATGCTTCCGGGGCGGATGACTGTCGACTCGGCCAGTCCGTCCGCGTCGACGTGCGTCGAGAAGAACAACGAGTCGCACCCGCACAGCACCGCCGTCTCGCGCTCGCCCTGCCCCGTTGTCAGCGCGCCGCGGCAGGCGAGCAGCGCCTCGGTCTCCTCGCAGTCGGCGTCGAAGACGATGACGGTCTCGATCAGAGTGTCCTCGGGAAACGAGCCGGGCAGGCAGATGAACTGCCCCTTGGCATATGCCGTCGTGAGCGGCAGCCCGTCGACGCTCAGGCTCTCAATCGAGAAGCCCTCGAGCCCCGTGTTCAGCACGACGGAGGGCTCGCGCAGCCGGTAGCTCAGCCGCACACGCCGCGAGAGCAGGTTGCGCGGCTCAGCCACCTCGCCGCCCGCCTCGCTCCAGTCGCGCCCGTAGAGCGGGATGTAGCCCTCGACGGGCAAAAGTCCCGCCGTCGTGACGGCGCTGAGGTTGCCGCCCGCGAGCAGGTACAGCGTACCGCCCTGCGTAAAGAAGCAGCCGCCGGACGTGTCGGACGCACGTCCGAGCAGGCGCGCCGCGCCGTCGTCGAGCGCCATGAGATAGACGCACCCGCCCGTCAGCACGTAGACACTGCCCTCCTCCCCCGGCACCGGGTAAACGGCGTCGACGGGCGAGGAGAAGGTGTGGCGCAGCTCGTAGCCCTCGCGCTTGTCGAGCGAGCCGTCGGCGAGTATGCGGAAGTTGTCGATGTCCCACGCCTCGGAGAGACGGCCGATGAGACCCGAGCGGTCGATGCCGCCGAAGGCGTCAACTGCTTCCGAGGCACAGGCATTTTCTTTTTTGAACGTTGTCATTGTTTTACCTTTCCTGTTGCCGCCATCAGCGGCGGGTTCCGCGGCGGGATTTACGCCGAAGCGTACCGCGCGAACCTGTATCGTTGGCACAGAACAGAATTTTTATCGGGGACGCTCCCCTCAGAAATCGTATATCTCCTCGCGGCGGCGTCGGAAAACGAAGCCGTCGTCCCGCCCCTCGTCCGGCGGGGCGGCGCGGCTCATGACGGCGTACCGCAGCGCCTCGGGCGCGTGGGTGAGGACATGCGGCTCGTCGGCGGCATCCTCGGGGCGGCGCGGGTCGCACAGAAGCCCCGACATGGAGCTTATCAGCGTCGCGCAGCCGACGTGGATGTGCAGTCTGCCCGCGAGCAGCTCGCGGACGGCGCGCCAGCCCGGCACGCGTCGGTTGTCGGCCGGGCGCATGGGCGGTAGCGCCGCGGCGCCCGTCATAATCTCGCAGCCCGAGAGACCGCTGTCCTGACGTCGGTTCCAGAGGTCGGGCGAGGCGACGAGATATTCGCAGCCCGCCGTCAGCGGTGCGACGGCGGCCGCCGCCTGCCCGAGCGTCAGGTCAGGGCGGCACAGCTCGCGCTCAACCCACAGCCCGCCCCCGCTGTCGACGCCGCAGACAAGCAGCGCCAGCATGTCGAAGCCGTAGTCCATGGCGGCAAAGCGCCTTAAGTTATTTGGGATAACCGCCCCGTCACCGGGGGCGCCGAACACATGGAGCCGCGGATCGAATTCGCTGAAGAACTGCCCTTCAAAGACGTCCCAGCGGCCGTCGAGCCATGCGTCGCGCAGTCGCGGCGGCAGGCTCTCAAGCGCGCTGACGTAGTCGGGGTCGGCGGCGAGCAGGACGGGGTTGTCGTAGACCCGCGCGGGGACGAAGCCGTAGTCCTCCGGCCGCTCGCCCGACCTGAAATCGCGGTCGACGAACAGCCGCTTGACCCAGGCGTGTCCCTGCCCGCCGGGGTTGCAGGTCAGATACATACGACGCGGACAGTCATCCGTGCCACGCAGACAGGCCTTGAAAATGGAAAACTGATATTCACTCAACTGTGTTGCCTCGTCTATGGCGATGACGTCGTACTCCTGACCCTGATAGCGCAGCGCGTCGCGGTCGGCGGCGCAGTAGCCGAGCTGTATCGACCCGCCGCCGCGGACATTCAGGCGTTTTGCGCCCGCGTCGTAGCTGACGAGCCCGGCGTACTCGCGCAGCATGGGCTGCACGTGGTTGCCGACAAGCTCGGGATAGCTGCGCCGGACGAGCAGCGCGCGCAGTCGCGGGTAGCGCAGGCACATAGCGACCAGCTTGCGCCGCAGCGCCCACGACTTACCGCCGCCGCGTGCGCCGCCGTAGGCCGTGTAGCGCGTGCGGGCATCGAAAAACTGTTGCTGACGCGGTGTCGGACGGCCGGGGATGACGATACGGGGCATTTACTCGCCGTCCTTCATGATGTCATGTTCAAACGTGACATTCAGCGCGCCGTCGGATTTTTCCTCACCGTAGCCCAGCCGCGCCTTGAGGTAGCTTGTGAGCAGCGAGGGGGACATGTCCGAGTTGAGGGCTTCGTCCTCAAAGAGGTCGAGCAGCTGCCCGGCCACCTCGGGGAAGCGCTCGGCGAGCTCCCGGAAATGTGCGGTAGTGATGCCGGCATAGCGGCAGAATCCGGCGACGTTGACGACGCGCTCCAACCGGGCGCACTCGTCGATATACGCCTCAGCCAGCGTCAGCAGTTGGCCGGGCGCAGTTATATCAGGCATACATAGAATCAACTCCTTTCCTCTGTGCCGGGGTAATTCTACCTCCCCCGAGAGTGCCAAAGGGTGACAGGGAGTGACACTCAGTGCCAGAAAATAAAAAAAGACGGGCGTATTGCATATGCCCGTGCGCTGAAATAGTTCTGCCACCTCGGCAGACTGCCGCCGGAACGTCCGCGGAAAACGTTTTTTTGAAAATAAGTTCTTTAGCCTTGGCGAGCTCTCGCCGTGAAGGCCACCGACGGTGGAGAAGTGTACTCGCCGGAACGTCGGCGGAAAGCGTTTTTGGAAAATAAGTTCTTTGGCCTTGGCGGGCGCACGCCGTGAAGGCCACCGACGGTGGAGAAGTGTACTCGCCGGAACGTCGGCGGGAAGCGATTTTTGAAAAATAAGTTCTTT
>CAKRSS010000081.1 GCA_934401725.1 uncultured Eubacteriales bacterium
ATGCCTTCGGCATAATCAAATTGTTCTTTCTCTGTTGCATAACAGAAAAGTACACTTCTTAACGTCCCGCAGACGTTATGGCGGCGGCCTGCCAAGGCTAAAGAACTTATTCCGCATATAGGCATATGCAATACGCCTCACCCCCTCCCCCAAAACCAAAAATCACCGAAAGGTAAAAAAATAAATGGAACTTAACGTAAAAATAAAACTCACCCGCGGAGCGACGCTCCCGACCTACGCCACCGACGGCTCCGCCGCTATGGATCTGCGCGCGGCTCTTGAGGGCGGAGCGCTGACCGTCGCGCCCGGCGAGCGCGTCCGCGTGCCTACCGGTATCGCCGTCTCGACCGGACGGAGCGACGTCGTCGCTATCGTCGCCGCACGCAGCGGACTCGGCACTAAGTACGGCATCTGCCTCGCAAACGGCATAGGCGTCATCGACTCCGATTACCGCGGCGAGATTTCGATAAGCCTGCTCAATACCTCGTCAGACAGCTTCACCGTCCACGACGGCGACCGCATCGCGCAGCTCATGTTCATGCCAGTCTACGCCGCGCGCCTCACCGCCTGCGACGAGCTCGACTCCACCGCGCGCGGTGAGGGCGGCTTCGGCTCGACAGGCATCGGCTGACCTGCGCCGTAGCACAACGTACGATATGAAAAAACTTCGTTCCGAACCGGCGCGTTCGCCGGTCTCCGCCGTGCTAGCAAAAGCGCACGAAAAAAAGCTCGCAAAAGCACACGCAAAAGCGCTCGCGGGCGTGCTCGCCGTCGCGCTCGCCGTACCGCTTGCTGCTCCCCTGACCGCCTCGGCGCTGGCAGAGTTGCCTCCCGTCCCGGTATCGACCGGCTCCGCGAAGGACGTAAGCGGCACGGGCAGCACCGGCGCAACGCCCGGCACCGCGTGGAGCTCCGCCGACGCCTTTACCTACGCATTCAGCGGCGACACCGCCGTCATAACCGACTATTCGGGCTCTGCCGTGTCGGTCGCCGTCCCCGCGACGGTGCTCGGACGACCCGTCACCGGAATTGCGGACGGCGTGTTCGCCTCGCACCCCGAGATTCTGCGCCTCGACATTCCCGCGAGCGTGAAGAGCATCGGCGCGGGCGCTTTCCGCGACTGCACGGGTCTGCTGACCGTCACGCTGCCCGGCGTCACGAGCATAGGCGACAGCGCTTTTTCCGGCTGCACCTCGCTGTATTTCGTCGACGTCGGCGACAGCCTGCGTACGCTGGGCGCGCGCGCCTTTTCCGGCTGCACCTCGCTTGCCTCGCTGACGCTGCCCGACACGCTTGAGTCGGTCGGCGCGGCGGCGTTCTCGGGCTGTACCGCGCTCTCCGACCTCGTCCTGCTCTCGGGCGGAACGCGACTTTCCTCGCTTCCCGCCGACGCGCTGCCGGGCGGCGTCAACGTCGTCACGGCCGCGAGTATGAGCGAAAATGCCGCCGGGGCTACGTTCACCGTCGCCGCGGGACAGGCAAGCGGCGCGGAGCTCGGTTACAGAACGGTCGTCGGCGGAATTGAGATCACCTCCTGCCGCACCTCGGCCGCGGCGCTCGTCCTGCCCGACACCATCGACGGGCGCGCTGTCATAAGCATCGGCGAGGGCGCGTTCGCTTCGGGCTGCGGCGCGCTGCGGGCGGTCGTACTGCCGCGCGGCGTCACGTCGATAGGCGCGGGCGCTTTCCGCGGCCTCAGCTCGCTGAGCTATGTCCGCATGCCGGACAGGCTGAGTGCCGTTCTCGGCGGCGACAGCTTCCGCGACTGCGTCTCGCTGCGCACAATAATGGTGCCCGAGGGCACGGCGACGGTCGGCATGAGTGCCTTTTCAGGCTGCCGTTCGCTTGAGCTCGTGACGCTGCCCTCGACGCTCGGACGCATTCTTTCGGGTGCGTTTTCGGGCTGCACCTCGCTCGCCCGTCTCTATCTGCGCGGCGACGAGCCCGAATGCGGCGGCAAAAACAGCACCGACGACATGATGGCCTTCGGTCTCGTTCCGGCGGGCATGAAGGTTTACACCGAGGCCGGGCGCACCTGGTCGACGACCTCGGCGCTGTGGTATCCCAACGGGCGGTCGTACTCGGGCGGTTACGTCCGCGAGGCGCTGGCCGTCGGGCATTTCTACGCCGAGAGCGAGTATCGCGCGGCGACCTGTCACAGCGATGGGCTGCGCGTCTTTACCTGCCCCTTCTGCGGCGACTCGTACAGCGAAAGCTCCCCCATGACCGAGCACGAGTTTGTCAGCATGGGCGTGACGGACGGCATCGAGACCTTCCGCTGTCGCTATTGCACGGCCAACTACACCCGCGCGCGCATTGAGGCGTGCGAGGTTGACATTGATTTTGACATCACCGAGAGCGGCGCTGACGTCGTGCGCGGGCTGTACGTCCGCTTCCGCGGCGCGCTGCTCGGACAGGACGTCGACTACACCTACACGGTTAAGTTCAATGGCGCGCAGGGGCGCGTCGAGGTGGAAGTCGTCGGTATCGGCGGCTACACGGGACGCGGCGAGTGGGGATTTTCCGCCTACACCGGCGAGGCGCTCAAACGCTACACCGTGACGGCGACCGGCGCGCAGGGCGGCGGCGAATACTACCGTGGCGACACGGTAAGGCTTGCGCCGTCCGAGCCGATTCCGGCGGGCTACGAGGCGGTATGGACGTCCGACGACGTGACGCTGACAGTCTTTTCCGACGGCGGCGCCGGGTTCACCATGCCGGCGCGGCCGGTGAGCGTGACGCTGACGCTGCGTCCCGCGCCCGAGACGACGCCGCCGGACACGATGCCACCCGACACCGAGCCCGTAACGACGCCTCCCGAGACGACGCCGGACACGACGCCGCCCGACACCGTCCCACCCGACACGGGAACCACCGCGCCCGTCGAGACGACGACGAGGCCGCCGTACAGCCACACCGACCCCGGCCGCCAGTACCTGCGCACTGCGATACTGTGGGGCGCGGTGCTGTTCGTCTCGCTCGCGGCGTTTGTAGGCGTGTGTGTGACGCTGTTCAGGCGGAAGAGGTGAGGCTATTGCATATGCTCCTACGCGTGAGGGCGGGGGCGTATTGCATATGCCCATGCGCTTTTAGAAAAGTTCTTTGGCCTTGGCGGGCGCACGCCGTGAAGGCCACCGACGGTGGAGAAGTGTACTCGCCGAACGTCTGCGGGACGTGATTTAACTGTACTTTTCTGCCGCGAGCAGAAAAGTACCAAAAGAATCGCCCCAAAGGGGCCGAACCTACGGTTCGCCCCCTCTGGACTCCCCCACTCCCGTGGGGATGGCTTAGGGGGACGTAATCCGCCTCATTGGCGCACGGTACCGGCGCGGCTCGGTCAGAATCGCTCTACCGCGCCTTTGTTATAGTACGGCTTTGTCCCCGGTTTTACGTTGTCTGGGGGTTCAGCTTAAATCGGTTTTCTGCTGGCAAAGTAGTTTGTTGATGGCGGGCGGTTCCGCTCGTTGGTCTTGTACAATTTTCATCCCGAGAACCATTTGTACCGCAGACGCTCCCACCGGGACGCACGGAGGGCCGCCGGGGCGGGGCGTCAATGGTTAGCCTGCCCAGTGTGGGTTCCGGTGCATGTTCCGGCGAGTATGAACGCGGACGCAGTGAGCTTCCCGAAAGGCGTCTTTCCGCCGGATGCAGACTTCGGCAAGGGTGGGCACGTCCCCTTGAAACATCCCCACGGGAGTGGGGGAGTCCAGAGGGGGCGAACCGTAGGTTAGCCCTCTCTGGGGCGACTCTTTTGGTACTTTTCTGCTCGCGGCAGAAAAGTACAGTTAAATCACGTCCCGCCGACGTTCGGCGAGTGCCTTCCAAGGCCAAAGAACTTATCTTGCATACAGGCATATGCAATACGCCTCACCCCCACCTCACCCCCACCTCACCCCCACCTCACCCCGTTCGGGTGCAAAATCCACCAAAAGGTATTTCAAAATGAACCTCATTTTAGCCTCCGCTTCCCCGCGCCGCAGGGAAATACTCACCACACTCGGTATGGAGTTCGCCGTCGCCGTCCCGGACGCGGACGAGAGCTCCGATATACACGACCCCGCCGAGCTCGTCCGCGAGCTCGCACTGCGCAAGGGCGCCTGCGTCCGCGATATGCTGCGCGACGGCAGACTTCAAATGTCGGCTGACACACCGGCCGACCCCGACGGCACGCTCATAATTTCGTCCGACACGCTCGTCTGGTGCGCGGGCGAGATTCTCGGCAAGCCCCGCGACCGCGCCGACGCCCGCCGTATGCTCCGGTTGATGTCCGGGCGTGAGCACACCGTCTTAAGCGGCATCGCGCTCACGCTCACGGGGAACGCAACCGGGGACGACAGGGTCGTGAACGACAAAGTCGTGTCCGACGTCTCCGCCACGCGCGTGCGCTTCGGCGAGATAAGCGAGCACGAGCTCGACCTCTACCTCGAGCGCTGCCACTACATGGACAAGGCGGGCGCTTATGCCATTCAGGAGGGTGCGTCTATGTTCATCGACGGCATCGACGGCGACTTTTTTACCGTCATGGGTCTGCCCGTGCGGTGCATGTACCGGCTCGCCGCGCGCGGGCTCGGTATCGACCTTCAGACGCTGTGTCACAAAACAAATTAAGGAGAAATTACAATGGTCAGACAGCTCGGACTGGATATGGGCAGCTCCAACACGCGAATATTTGACAAAGAAAAGGGAATGGCTCTGCGTTCGCCGACCGCCGTCGCGACCGAGGTCCGCACGGGCAAGACGGTCGCAGCCGGGCCCGACGCGCGCCGCATGTTCGGCAAGACGCCGCCCGAAATCTGCGCCTGCCGACCGGTTCAGGGGGGCGTTGTCGCCGAGCCCGAGGCCGCCGCGCGCATGCTCAAGGTGTACTTCGCCAAGCTCGAGGCCGTGTCCGTCATGCACCGCCCGGACGTCACCGTCTCGCTGCCCTGCCGGGTCAACGAGGTCGAGCGCCGCGCGCTTGAGGACACCGTTTACGAGGCGGGCGCGCGGCAGGTCTACATGGTCGACGCGCCCATCGCGGCGGCGCTCGGCGCAGGACTGCGCATCTCGGGCCCGCGAGGCTGCATGATAATCGACCTCGGCGGCGGGTGCTGTCAGGCGTCGGTGCTCAGCATGGGCGGCATCGTGACGAGCGACACCATCCGCATCGGCTGCTCCGACCTCGACCGCGCCATCGTCCAGTACATCCGCAAAAAATACGACCTTCTCATCGGCGAGGCGGCGGCCGAGGCGCTGAGAATCAAGATAGGCTCGGCCTGGCAGAACTTCGACCGCGGCGTGGCTGAGGTGCCGGGTCGCGACCTCGGCGGCGGCCTGACGGGCGTTGCTCGCGTGAGCTGCGCCGACGTCTGCGCGGCCATGTCCGAGCGGCTCGAGCGCATAATCGGCATGGTCAAGACGACGCTCGAGGAGACGCCGCCCGAGCTCGCGTCGGACATATACGACAGCGGCATTATGCTGCTCGGCGGCGGCGCGCTTATCGACGGCCTGCCCGAGCTCATGAAAAAGCACATCGGAATCCGCGTAAACCCGATAAAGAACCCCATGGACTGCACCTGTCGCGGTCTTGGCTGGTGTCTCGGCAACGAGGCGGCGAAAAAATACATCCGGAATCGGAGCTAAGTATGGCAGAACGCAGAAAAAAGCCCGCGCCGGGGCTCGCAGGGGGGCCTGTCGGGGCGGGGAAGAAGAAAAATAACGCCGTCGCGGCCGGCGCGGAAGCCGCTGTTCGCGGGCTTACGGATGCCACCCCGGACACTCTTCCGGACGTTCGCACGGATGTCCTTCCGGATGCTCTTCCGGACGCCCTCACGGATGTCCTCACGGACGCGGAGAAGCGGGAGCGCATGGCGGAGATAGTTTCGCGGCTTGGGGCGCGCTATCCCGACGCCGAATGCGCGCTCGAGTACGGCGGCGAGGGCTGGCGGCTGCTCATTATGGGGCGGCTGTCGGCGCAGTGCACCGACGCGCGGGTGAACATAGTCTGCCGGGAGCTGTTTTCGCGTTTCCCGACGCTTGACGCCGTCGCCGACGCGCCGATTGAGGATCTGGAGCGCATAATCCGCCCGTGCGGGCTGTACCGAACCAAGGCGGCGAGCGTCAAGGAGGCGTGCGGCATACTGCGCGAGCGTTACGGCGGGCGTGTACCGACGGACATGGAGTCGCTACTGTCGCTGCCGGGCGTGGGGCGCAAGATCGCGAACCTGCTGCTCGGCGACATTTACGGCATCCCCGGCATAGTAGCCGACACGCACTGCATCCGTCTCGGCGGGCGGTTCGGCATGTACCCCGAGTCGCTGACCGACCCGGCGAAGGTCGAGCGCATGCTGAGCGCGATAGTCGAGCCGTCCGAGCAGACGGCGCTGTGTCACCGGCTGGTCGATTTCGGACGGGACGTCTGTACCGCGCGCGCCCCGAAGTGCGGAGAGTGCCCGCTGGGGGATGTGTGTGAGCACCGCAGGCGGGGGGAGTGAGCGTATTGCATATGCCTGTATGTTGATTAACTGAATTGTTTTTGCGGTTTCCGCCGGTAAGCTCGGCGGGAGCCGCTTTTTTGTTAAGAAAAGTTCTTTAGCCTTGGCAGGCGCTCGCCGTGGAGGACACCGACGGTGGAGAAGTGTACTCGCCGAGCGTCGGCGGAAAGCGTTTTTTAAAAAAGAGTTCTTTTGCCTTGGCGGGCTCTCGCCGTGGAGGTCTCCGACGGTGGAGAAGTGTTCTTTTCTGCCGCGAGCAGAAAAGAACCAAAAGAATCGCCCCAAAGGGGGCTAACCTACGGTTCGCCCC
>CAKRSS010000082.1 GCA_934401725.1 uncultured Eubacteriales bacterium
GGCATAATTATCTTGCTCTTTCTCTGCTCGCGGCAGAAAAGAACAGTTAAAACTCGTCCCGCCGACGTTCGGCGAGTGCCCCCATGGGCAAAGAACTCTCTTAGCACACAGGCATATGCAATACGCCTCACCCCCATCCCCGCATACATGCATATGCAATAGTACATCCCCCGAAAGGAAAAAACTATGTTAATGATCCTCAGCGGCGGCGGCGGAGCCGCCAAAAATCCCGCCGCGTATGAGCTGTTTTGCTCGAATGTCAATAAGCATCGCCCCGTCCTCTATATCCCCTTCGCCTCCGCGCCCGAGAGCTTCAACGATAACTACGCTAAGTTCGCACTCTCTATGGCCAATCAGGGCGTCTATTCCACTATCCTTTGTAAGGATACCAACTTCTTCCGCACCTTCGGCACCGACGAGATCGGCGGCATCTATTGCGCCGGCGGTAATACCTTCCGCCTGCTTAAGCTGCTGCGCGAGTCGGGCGGCGTCGAGTGGATAAAAAAATATCTGCACGAGGGCGGAGTTTATATCGGCAGCAGCGCCGGAGCTATCATCGGCGGCGCGGATATTATGCCCATTATCTATATGGACGCCAACGCCGTCGTCCTGCGCGACACCCGTGGCATGGATATGATGGACGGCTACTCAACCATCGCTCACTACGGCGACTCGGCCTCCGAGTTCAAAAATAACGAGTGGGCGGCCGCCGTCGGGCAGCTCGCGGGCGAGTATGACCGCCTCGTCGCGCTCTCCGAGGAGTCCGCAATTGTCATAACGGAAACCAAAAAGTACATCATCGGCGAGCCCTGCCGCGTCTATCTCGACGGCAAGCCCGCCGAGGTCGGGAGCGGCTGCGAGCTGCCCTGACCGATGAGGTTATAAATGAAAAGAATTCTTGCAATACACGACCTCTCCTGCTTCGGCAGGTGCGCGCTGACCGTCGTCATGCCAATCATCAGCTCGATGGGACACCAGGTCGTCCCGCTGCCCACCGCGCTGCTCTCAACGCATACCGGCGGCTTCGACGACCTCCACTTCCGCGACCTCACCGACGATATGGAGGCCACCGTCCGCCACTTTGAGCGGCTCGGCCTCACCTTCGACGCCATTTACAGCGGCTTCTTAGGCTCGGCGCGGCAGATTGACATCGTCAGCGACATAATCCGCCGCTTCGGACAGCGCCCGAGCCGCTCGGGCGGCTACGCCGAGCGAGTCCCAGTCATAGTCGACCCCGTCATGGGCGACGACGGCAGCCTCTATTCCACCTACACCGACGAGCTCGTCGCCGGGGTGGGACGGCTGTGCGCGCACGCGGGCGGCACGTCCGCCTGCGTCATCACCCCCAACCTCACCGAGGCCTGCTTCCTTGTCGGCCGCCCCCACCCGGGGGAGCTTGCCGACGAGGAGGCCGTCTGCACCGTCGCGGGCGAGCTGTGCCGCGAGCTCTTCCGGCTTTACGGTACGCGGCGCATCGTCATCACCGGCATCTGCACCGGCACGACCGTCACAAACGCCTGTTTCGAGGACGGAAGACTGAATTTCGTCAGCGCGCGGCGACTCGAGCGCAGCTTCCCCGGCACCGGCGAGGTGTTCGCCTCGGTGCTCACTGGTATGCTGACGCACGGCGCGCCGCTCTACACCGCCGTCCGCGCGGCCGAGGACTTCACCTTCCGCGTCATCGAGGCGTCGCAGGCGTCGCCCGAGCCCTCGCGCAACGGAGTGCTGCTCGAGGGACAGCTTGGACTGCTCACCAAGTACGCAGCAGGCCGCGTGTAAGGCACAATCACAAATCAGAAAGCAAAAACACAAAACATAAAATACCAGAGAAAGCAGGTTTAACAACATGAAAGCAGTAATGTACGGAGCCGGAAACATCGGTCGCGGATTCATCGCCAAGAGATTTTATCTCTCCGGCGCAGATACCACGTTTATCGACGTCAACACCGAGCTTGTTGACATGCTTAACGCCGCAGGGCGCTATCCTATTTACGTCACGCGCGGCGAGAAATACGTGCCCGAGTGGATCGAGCGCGTGAGCGCCGTCAACGGCCGCGACGCCGAGGCGGTTATAAACACCATCGCCGACGCCGACATCATGGCCACGGCGCTGGGTGTCAACATTCTCCCCCGCGTGGCCGAACTTATCGCGCGTGCCATCGTCGAGCGGCAGAAGAGAGGCGCGAGACCGCTCAACATTCTCATCTGCGAGAACCTTATCGGCTCGGATTCCTATCTGCGGGGGCTGGTCGAGCCCTTCATCCCCGCCGAGACACACGACTATTTTGACAAGAACATAGGCTTTGTCTGCGTGTCCGTCTGCATCACGGTGCCGCCGACACCCCCGCAGTTCCTCGAGGAGAACCCGCTCGCCGTCTGCACCGACAACCACAGCGAGCTGCCTGTTGACCTGGCGGGCTTCCGTCCGGCGGGCGCACCGCTGCCCAGGATTGACAGCATGGTTGCCTTCTCGCCCTTCAGATTTTTCATCGAGCGCAAGCTGCTGGTGCACAACATGGGCCACGCGCTCATGGCGTACTACGGCCGCCTCAAGGGCTACAACATGATATACGACATCGCCTGCGACGGCGAGGTCAAGTACATACTGACGCGTGCGCTGCTGGAGTCCATCCGCGCGCTGGCCAAGCGCCACAACGTCAAGACTGACGACCTGCTTCAGTTTATCGAGGATCTGATGATCCGCTTCGAGAACCCGCTGCTGATCGACGACGTCCTGCGCGTGGGCAAGGACCCCAAGCGCAAGCTGGCGGCCGGCGACAGACTGGGCGGCGCGTTCAAGCTGGTGCGTGACATGGGCGGAATCCCGGCGCACATTGGCGTAGGCATTGCGGCCGGTCTGCTGTTCGACCATCCGGACGACCCGATAGCGCTGGAGGTTTCGGGCTTCACGCGCGAGAGGGGCGTCGCGGCGGCGCTGGAGAAGTACTGCTCCATCACCGCGCCCGAGGACGTCGGGATGATTTCGGAATTCTACCGTCTGCTCGACACCCGCGCGCCGTTCGCCGAGCTCGTCAAGGCGTTGAGTGCCTACAAGGGTAAGCACTGAGGGGCGCATTGCTATCAATGAAGCGCGACAGCGCTTCGTTGATGTTGCCCGTATGCGTAATCGGGCAAGGCGTCACCGCGCAATGCCCGAGATGCACACTTGCCTGTATCTTTCCGGCATATTTCAAAAAAATTCTTGTCTGCAGCTCCGCTGCAGACAAGAATTTTTGTTTCATCTGACGAAAAATCTGACTGCGCAATTGCGTCATCGGAATTACGCGGGGACGCCTTAAATAAGTTATTTGGCCTCCCCGGCGTGCACCTCTTGGGGTCAAAGAACTCTTTCTGCACACAGGCATATGCAATACGCCTCTCCCCGGCGTGCACCTGCCAAGGTCAAAGAACCTATTTATAGAAAAAGCGATCCCCGCAGGCCGTCACCTGCGAGAACCGCAAAATCGATTAAATTATCCGCATACGGGCAACATCAACGAAGCGCTGCCGCACCTCATTGACAGCAATACGTCCACCTCACCCACGGTCGATGGTTATGATCGTCTCAAACTTCCCGTTGATCCTCTGCAGCTCGGCTGTCACGGCGGCGCGGATTTCGTCGTCGGTCAGCGGCACCTCGAAGGGCACGGAGATGTCAAATATCAGGTTCGAATGCGTCCTCCCTGCGACGTAACGGAAATCGTGTATGCATAGCCGCGGGTCGACGGCCTCAGCCGCCGCCAGCGCGTGCGCGCGCAGCTCGGTTACGCGCAGGTCGTCCGTCACAATCGGATCCATGTGAATCACCGCCTCGATGCCGAGCTCGCCCGAGATGTGCCGCTCGATGTTGTCAATCATGTCGTGCAGCACAAATATGTCCTCGCGGCCGTCAACCTCGACGTGCAGGGACGCTATCGTCCGCCCGGGGCCGTAGCTGTGCACCACAAGGTCGTGTATCCCCAGCGCACCGGGGTACTCGCCCACTACCCGACGGATGCCCGCGACCACGTCGTCGGACGGCGCTTCGCCGAGAATTGAGTTCTTGGTTTCGTTCAGAATCTTGACGCCCGCCCACATTATGAGCAGTGAGACAACGAGCCCCATCGCGGCGTCCACCCACACCCAGCCGAACGCGACGTAAAGCACCGTCCCGGCGAGCACTGCCGTCGTCGAAAGCGCGTCCGAGAAGGCGTCCGCCGCCGTCGCGCGCATGACGGATGAGTCAATTCGCCGCCCGAGCCGCCGGTTGAACAGCCCGAGCCACAGCTTGCCCCCAATCGCCGCCGCCAGAACGCAGACGGTCACGACCCACCGCTCGCGCGAGGGCGGGTCGGGGTGAATCAGCTTGTCAATTGAGCCGGTTAGCAGTTCAAATCCCACCAAAAGCACCAGAAATGACACAATCATCGAGGCCACGTACTCAATCCGCGCGTGTCCGAAGGGGTGCGCGCGGTCGGCGGGCTTGGCCGAGATGCGGAAGGACACCAGCGAAATTATCTGCGAGCCGGCGTCGGACAGGTTGTTGAAGGCGTCGGCGGTGATTGAAATCGCGCCGGCGAGCGTCCCGACCGTCAGCTTGCCCGCAAAAAGCAGCAGGTTGACTATGATGCCGACCACGCTCGCCATGGTGCCGTAGGCGCGGCGCACGTCGGGCGAGGTCACGTTTTTGTAATCCCGGACGAAAATCCGGCTGAGCAGATCGGTCATATAAACCCTCTTTTCGGTTAATTTGAATCAGAAACGGAAATACAGGAATGGATTGAACGACGAATCGACAAGGTAGGCGATGCAGATGACGACGGTCACGACGCACATCGCGCCGCTGACGTAGGGGAACCAGCGTTTTTTCTCGTACAACCGCCAGAACATCCGTCTTCCGAAGGGCAGCGACGCCGCGACGAGCAGCGCCAGCAGCACAGCGCTGCGGACGAGGTCCCAGACGTCGGCGGAGTTGACAAAGCCCGCGCCGCCGCCGAACATGGCTGAAAGGTAGTGCGCGCCGCGCGACAGCGTCAGCGTCTCGGCGCTCGAGTCAAAGACGAAGATGAGCCAACCTATAATTATGAAGAAAATCGCGTAGATATGCTGGAGGACGGCGGGCAATTTCTCGATGAATTTGCCCAAAAACGCCTTCTCTACTATCAGTAGAATGGCATAATAAAGCCCCCAAAGCACGAAATTCCAGCTTGCACCATGCCACAGACCCGTCAGCATCCAGACGGCGAGCAGGTTGAGGTACATGCGTCCCGTTCCGCGGCGGTTGCCGCCGAGCGGGATATAGACATACTCGCGGAACCAACTCGAAAGCGAAATATGCCAGCGCCGCCAGAAGTCGGTTATGCTTTTGGAAATATAGGGGTAATTGAAGTTCTCGAGGAAGGTAAATCCGAACATTTTGCCAAGTCCAATGGCCATATCGGAGTAGCCGGAGAAGTCGAAATAGAGGTGGAAGGCGTAGCAGACTATGCCGAACCACGCGCCGACGGTCGTCAGCTCGCTCTCGGGCAGCGAGGAGAAGTAGCTCCACAGCTCGCCCGCCGTGTTGCCGAGCAGCACCTTTTTGGCGAGTCCCGCCGTGAAGGTACGCACGCCGCTCGCGACGAGCAGCACAGACTGTTCGCGCTCGCGCAGCTGGTGGTCGACGTCGCGGTAGCGGACGATGGGGCCTGCGATGAGTTGCGGGAAGAGCGTGACGTAAGCGCCGAAGCTGACGGGGTCGCGCTGCGCGCGGACGTCGCCGCGGTAGACGTCGATGACGTAGGACAGCGCCTGGAAGGTGTAGAACGAGATGCCGATGGGCAGTCCGAGGCCGAGCGGCCGCAGGCCGCCGAGGCCGGGTATGAGGCGGATATTTTCGATGACGAAGTCGGCGTACTTAAAGAAGCCGAGCAGTCCGAGGTTTATGACGACGGCCCAGACGAGGCAGCGCCGCGCGCCGGGGGTGTCTTTTTTCTTCTCGACGAGCCAGCCGAAGAGATAATCGACGGCGATGGTAAAGGCCATGAGGAAGACGTAAACCGGTTCGCCCCACCCATAGAAAATGAGGCTGACGACCAGCAGCACGAGATTCCGCCACCGCATGGGGCACAGAAAGTACACCGGCACGGTGACGAGCATGAACAGGAATAAAAATTCCAGCGATGAGAACAGCATGTGACTCCTTTCGGGGTGAGATGGACGTATTGCATATGTCCATGCGCTTTTTCGAATAAGTTCTGAACCTTTGGAAAGGCTCGCCGAAACGTCGGCGGGGAACGTTTTTAAAAAAAGAGTTCTTTGGCCTTGGCAGGCGCGCCGGGGAGAGGCGTATTGCATATGCCTGTATGCGGAAAAGTTAGTTTTCGCCTTGGCAGGCGCACGCCGTGGAGGCCACCGACGGTGGAGAAGTGTACTTTTCTGTTATGCAACAGAAAAGTACCAAAAGAATGCACCCAAGCGGGGGCGAACCTACGGATTCGCCCCCCTTGGGGATCCCCCCACTCCCGTGGGGATGCGTGAGGGGTACGTGCCCACCCTTGCCGGAGTCTGCATCCGGCGGAAAGACGCCTTTTGGGAAGCTCTCTGCGTCCGCGTTTGTACTCGCCATGAGGCGCACTGTAACCCGCGCTGGGCAGGCTAACCATTG
>CAKRSS010000083.1 GCA_934401725.1 uncultured Eubacteriales bacterium
TTTTCAACTTTTTGCGAAGTTTTTTAGACTTTCCAAAAACTCAATTCCCGCTTTTCCCTTGTCCGTCAAGGCTTTTTGCCCCTCACGCGATAGCTCGTTTATAATAGCACTTTGATGGGGGTTTGTCAAGCGTTTTTTGCAAATTTCTTCAAAAAAATTTGAAAATCTTGATCATCGGCTTGATTTGTCCGCGCGGGTGAGTTATAATAAGAAAAAAGCCAGTCACAGGCCTATCCGCGAGGCCTGTCGAAAGGAAGATAACATGGAAAAACGCATACTTGTGGTAAGTTCGTCGAATATGGATTTCGTCATGAACATGCATTCGCTGCCCTCGGCCGGGCAGACCGTCATTGATTACGGCAATTACAGCTTTGTTCCGGGCGGCAAGGGCGGCAATTCTGCCGTTGCGATACGGCGACTCGGCGGCGACTGTGTTTTCTGCGCCCGCCTCGGCCGCGACGCCAACGGCGACGCGCTTTACAACGTATATAAAAATGAAGGAATTGACACGCGCTTTATCGTCCGCGACCGCGAGGCGTCGACGGGACTCGCCGCCATCATGGTGGAGCAGAACGGCGTCAACCGCATCGTGGTCTACCCCGGCGCCAACATCCGCATCACTTCCGACGACATCGCGAACGCCATGACCTGCTACCCCGACGCGCTGTTCATGCAGCTTGAAATCGACCCGGAGGCCATAATTTACGCCGCTGGGTGCGCGGCGGCGCAGGGCGTTCCGATTTTCATCGACGCAGGGCCGGCCTCGAAATCCTTCCCGCTGCACCGGCTGCCGACGCTCGAGGTATTCTCGCCGAACGAGACCGAGACCGAAATTTTCACCGGCATCTCACCGAACACGCCCGAAAACTGTCTGCGCGCGGCTATTGCGCTCTCAAAGCTGGTCAACGCGCACTATTACGTCATCAAGTTAGGCGGGCGCGGGACATACATTTACGACGGGCTGTACTACCACTGCCTGCCTGCCTACGACGTCAAGGCTGTCGACACGACGGCGGCTGGCGACGCCTTCACTGCCGCCTTCACGCTTGAATATCTGCGCTCGGGCGACGTCGAGCGCGCGGGCAAGTACGGCAACGCGGTCGGCGCGCTGACGGTCAGCCGCGCGGGCGCTTACACCTCGCTCCCGACGGCGGCCGAGGTAGACGAATTCATCGCACGGAAGGGAATCAAGCTGTGACCCACAAACTTATCCCCGACATTCCCTACACCGACGCGCGGGAGGCGCGCTGCCGGTACGATCTCTACCTGCCGGACGGCGACGCGCCCTGTCCGCTGATAATTTACTTTTACGGCGGGAGTCTGAAGAAGGGCTCGAAGGGCGGCAACAAATTCGCGGCGGCGGCCGTCGGTGCTGGATACGCGGTCGCGGTACCCGACTACCGGCTGATTCCCGAGGTGTCCTACCCGGATTTCATCAACGACGCGGCCGACGCGGTGAGCGCGGTCATGCGCGACATCGGGACGTACACCGACCGGATTGACCGGATTTTCGTCGGCGGGCACTCGGCGGGGGCGTATCTCAGCATGATGATGGCGTTCGACCGGCACTATCTCGACGAGCGCGGGGTCGACCGTTCGCGGATTGCAGGGTGGCTGTTCATCAGCGGGCAGCCGACGACGCATTTCAGCGTACTCGAGAGCCGCGGGATTGACAAGCGCGCCGTAATAATCGACGACACGGCGGCGTTATGGCATGTTCGTTCCGGCGACGGCGAGCCGGTGCTGATTGTGACCTGCGACGGCGACATAGCCTGTCGGCGGGAGCAGAACTATCTTCTGCGCGCGGCACTGAAGCGTTTTGACTACGCCTCTCCGGTACATTTTGCCGACATCGAGGGCTGCACGCACGGCGGGCTTGTCAAGCCGCGGGAGGATGGCACCGTGCCGGTGTTGGAGCATGTAATAAGGTTTATTGATGAGGTTTGAGGAAAATTGAAGTTG
Organism: uncultured Eubacteriales bacterium; assembly: GCA_934401725.1. Lineage (GTDB taxonomy): Bacteria > Bacillota > Clostridia > Oscillospirales > CAG-272 > UMGS1002. The sequence goes on from CAKRSS010000083.1 coordinate 1,963, forward strand.
CGGTTCTCGCAGGGCGGCCTGCGGGGATCGCTTTTTATTAAGGCATCCCCGCGCAGTGCCCGAGTGGCACACTTGCCGGGCATTTTTCCGTCATATTTCTCAAAAATTCTTGTCTGCAGCTCCGCTACAGCCTGCGGGATCGCCGCCCGCACGCGGCGGGCCTTTGAATTTTCAGCTTTCATGTCTGTTTTTGCTCTTGCTCTTGTTTTTGGTGCGACCGGGCCTGCCTGATATCCGCCAGACAATCCCGGCCCGCGGCGGCATCCCGACGCTTCCGAAGCTTCCGACATTCCCGAAGTTCCCGAAGCTCCCGAAGTTCCGGAAGTTCCGGACGTCCGCCCGCAACGCGCGTGAACGGAAGACGCGGCACCGGCAGGCTGTTTCCGTCGATGGTGGTGACGTACTTGACCGCCTTGCAGTTGAGCCGCGAGACGGGGTTGAGGAAGCAGTCGTTCTCGCACAGCGAGAGCGAACAATTGCGGCCGCGGATGTCGCCGGCCTTGACCGCAAAGCTACCGTAACGGCTGAACAGCAGCGAAATTATGCAAATATAACGGCAGCACGACGACAGCACCGCTCACAGCCGGTATCACGCGGCGCGGTGTCGCCGAGCAGCACCCGCTCCGAGAACCCGAGGCACATTTTCTTGACCGGCTCCGCCCCGTCTCCCCATGCTCGAGGACGGCGGCGTAGTCGTCGGGGGTAAGCATGCCGTAGAGGATGCTGTTTATGTATGCCCGGCCGCGGCAGCCCACGACGCAGGAGTAGTAGCAGTCGTACATGGGCGCAGACCGACCTCAATCGGCACCACGCCGCACTCCGGAGTGCGGGTTGCATAAACATCAAGTATACCCATACATCGCTCCTCCGGTAAAAATTTGTCGCGCAAAAAGGGAAAAGCCGGTCGCAATTTCAAGCTGAAAATTGCAACCGGCTGACCCGGAGGAGAAGCCCGAGCCCCTTGGCTTTGCGTCTCCGCCTCACGACGGTTTTGCCAAATATGAGCAAGGAGTCTTCTGACGTCTGAAGAACTCCTTATAACCATTTATATGTTGCCATGAACTTTTGGCCTTGTCAAAAGTTTTTTCGGATTTTTTCGCGCATTTGTGCGGCTATTTGCGACCTTTGGTGTCCTTTGGCCTTTTTTCACGCAAAAACTGCGCCGCGCGCGGCGCGGGACGGCGTGGACGTGCCAAAATTTCGCTCCGCGTTTGACAAAGCGTGAGATATGTGATATAATTGATAAGTTATAGGAGAGGAGGTGGCTCTGTTGACGTTGATAACCGCGGTCGAGCCCGGTTCGTACGCCGCGCGCGCGGGGATTGTACCCGGCGACGTGCTTGTGTCGCTCGGCGGGCACGAGATTCACGACGTGCTCGATTACCGTTTTTATATGACCGAGCCGCGCCTGACTCTCGAGCTCACGCGCGACGGCGCGCCCTATTCCGTCACTGTCCGCAAGGGCGAGTACGACGACCTCGGCCTCGAGTTCGACACTCCGCTGATGGACAACAAGCACCGCTGCGCCAACAAATGCATATTCTGCTTCATCGACCAGCTGCCGCCCGGCATGCGCGAGACGCTCTATTTCAAGGACGACGATTCGCGCCTCTCATTCCTCCACGGCAACTACGTCACGCTGACCAACCTCACCGACGACGACATCGACCGCATTATCAAAATGCACATCTCGCCGCTGCGCGTCTCCGTCCACACGACCGACCCCGGGCTGCGCGTCAGCATGATGAAAAACCCGCGCGCGGGCGAGGTGCTGTCGTATCTGCGCCGCGTAGCCGACGCGGGGCTTGACATCTCGGCGCAGATCGTGCTCTGCCGCGGCATAAACGACGGCGCGGCGCTCGAGCGCACCATGCGCGACCTTGTGTCCTACCTGCCCGCGCTTCAGAGCGTGTCAATCGTCCCGGCGGGGCTGACGAAATACCGCGACAAACTCTACCCGCTCTCGCTCTTCACGCCCTGCGAGTGCCGGGAGCTTATAGAGCAGGTCAACCGCATGGGCGAGCGGTGTCTGCGCGAGCACGGACGGCGCATTTTCTTCTGCGCCGACGAGATATACATCCGCGGCGGTCTGCCGCTGCCGGACGCCGACTTTTACGAGGGCTTCGACCAGCTCGAGGACGGCGTCGGCCTCATAGCCGCGCTGCTCGAGGACTTCGTCTACGCGCTCGAGGACACCCCGCTGCCCGAGAGCTCGACCCGCCGCGTCACCATCGCGACCGGAACCGCGGCCTATTCTACCATTTCATATATAGCGCGCCGCCTGTGCGAGGCGGTGCCGGGACTGTGGGTGCAGGTCGTGGCCATCAAAAACGAATTTTTCGGCGAGACCGTCACCGTCGCGGGGCTGCTTACCGCGACCGACATCGCAGCACAGCTGAAGGACGCCGACCTCGGCGACGCGCTGTTAATCCCCGCCGTCGCGCTACGGCGCTCCGGCGAGCCTGTCTTTCTCGACGACAAAACGCCCGAGTGGCTGTCCGGGTCGCTCGGCGGCATCACGATAATACCGACCGAGAACAGCGGCGAGAGCTTTGTGAACAACATTCTGGGGCTGTGAATCAGGAAAGGAGCAAAAAATGAAACCGATAGTAGCGATAGTGGGACGCCCGAACGTGGGAAAAAGCACACTTTTCAACAAGCTGATAGGCGAGCGCCGCTCGATAGTCGAGGACACGCCCGGCGTCACGCGCGACCGCATTTACGGCGACGTCGAGTGGAACGGCCGGCGGCTGATGCTTGTCGACACGGGCGGCATCGAGCCCAAGACCAACGACGTGATTCTGCGTCAGATGCGCATGCAGGCGCAGATCGCCATCGATATGGCAGACGTTATAGTTTTCGTCTGTGACGTGCGCTGCGGTCTGGTGGCCGACGACCGCGAGATTTCCGTCATGCTCAGCCGGTCGGGCAAGCCCGTCATACCCGTCATCAACAAGTGCGACAGCGTAGGCGCGCTGCCCTTCGAGTTCTACGAATTCTTCGAGCTCGGACTGTCGCATGACCCGATAGCCGTCTCATCCGTCCACGGAAGCGGCACGGGCGACCTGCTCGACGCCGTGCTCGAGGCGCTGCCGCCCGACGAGGACGAGCCCGAGGAGGACGACAGCATTAAGGTCGCCGTCATCGGCAAGCCGAACGCGGGCAAGTCTTCGATTGTCAACCGCATGGTGGGGCAGGAGCGGGTCATCGTCTCCGACATCGCGGGCACGACGCGCGACGCCATCGACACGCAGGTCGAGAACGAATACGGCAAGTTCACCTTCATCGACACGGCGGGCATACGCCGCTCGGCCAAGGTCAGGGATGTGATTGAGAAGTACAGCGTGCTGCGCGCCAAGACAGCGGTCGAGCGCGCGGACGTCTGCCTCATCATGGTAGACGCGACCGAGGGCATCACCGAGCAGGACAGCAAGATAGCGGGCATCGCCCACGAGGCGGGTCGCGCGTCGATAATAGTGGTCAACAAGTGGGACCTCATCGAGAAGGACAACGACACGGTCAAAAAGTTCAACAACGACATCGCGACAGCTCTTGCTTTCATGCCCTACGCGCCGATAATATACGTCTCGGCCAAGACGGGACAGCGCATAACCAACATATTCGAGCGCATAGTATATGTAAACGGACAAGCCAAGCTGCGCGTCTCGACGGGAATGTTAAACGACGTACTGTCCGAGGCGACCATGCGCACCCAGCCCCCGACGGACAAGGGACGGCGTCTGAAAATCTACTACATGACGCAGGCCTCCGTCGCGCCGCCGACGTTTGTGATATTCTGCAACAACGTTGAGCTGTTTCATTTTTCCTACCAGCGCTACCTCGAGAACTGCCTGCGCGCGACATTCGGCTTTTCCGGAACGCCCATCAAGCTGATAATCAGGCAGAAGGGGGACGAGGGGAATTAACGGCCAAATGGGCGTATTGCATATGCCCATGCGCTTTTAGAGAGTTCTTTAGCCTTGGCAGGCTCTCGCCGTGGAGGCCACCGACGGTGGAGAAGTGTACTTTTCTGTTATGCAACAGAAAAGTACCAAAAGAATGCACCAAAGGGGCCGAACCTACGGTTCGCCCCCTCTGGACTCCCCCACTCCCGTGGGGATGGCTTAGGGTGGACGGAATCCGCCTCCATGAGGCTCGCATCCGGCGCGGCTCGGTCAGAATCGCTCTACCGCGCCTTTGCGAAAGTACGGCTTTGTCCCCGGTTGTACTCTATCGGGGGTTCAGCTTAAATCGGTTTTCTGCTGGCAAAGTAGTTTGTTGATGGCGGGCGGTTCCGCTCGTTAAACTTGTGCAATCTTCATCCCGAGAACCATTTGTACCGCAGACGCTCCCACCGGGACGCACTTAAGGCCGCCGGGGCGGGGCGTCAATGGTTAGCCTGCCCAGAAAACAGTTCCAGTGCTTGTCTCGGCGAGTATGAACGCGGACGCAGTGAGCTTCCCAAAAGGCGTCTTTCCGCCGGATGCTGACTTCGGCAAGGGTGAGCACGTTCCCCTCACGCATCCAAGGGAGTTGGGGGTGTCCAGAGGGGAAGAACCGTAGGTTCTTCCCCGTTGGTGCACTCTTTTGGTACTTTTCTGTTGCATAACAGAAAAGTACACTTCTCCACCGTCGGTGGCCTCCACGGCGG
>CAKRSS010000084.1 GCA_934401725.1 uncultured Eubacteriales bacterium
CGCAGACGCTCCCACCGGGACGCACGGAGGGCCGCCGGGGCGGGGCGTCAATGGTTAGCCTGCCCAGTGTGAGTTGCAGTACATGTCCCGGCGAGTATGAACGCGGACGCAGTGAGCTTCCCAAAAGGCGTCTTTCCGCCGGATGCAGACTTCGGCAAGGGTGGGCACGTCCCCATCACGCATCACGGGAGTGGGGGAGTCCAGAGGGGGCGAACCGTAGGTTAGCCCCCTCTGGGGCGACTCTTTTGGTACTTTTCTGCTCGCGGCAGAAAAGTACACTTCTCCACCGTCGGTGGCCTCCACGGCGTGCGCCCCTCGGGGCAAAGAACTCTTTTTATAAAAACGCTTTCCGCCGATGTTCGGCGAGTGCCCCCGTGGGCAAAGAACTATTTCAGCATACGGGCATATGCAATAGCCCTCACTTTCCCGCTCTCCGCAGCACCTCCCCCACCGACCGGCGGGAGAAGTCCGGCGAGTAGGGCGCAACTATGTCCGCCGACTCGCCGTTCGAGTAGGCAACCTTTACATACGCCGTCGCGGAGTAGCTCACGCCGTGCTCGGAGGGCGATATGGCCTCGGTGTCGCCGCTGAAGGCGTAGTAGCCGCCCGCGCCCGCCGATTGACGCCACGCGACGGCAACAGTCTTGCGATACGCCACCGAACGCGCCTCAAGCTCGGCCGGGGAGAGCGTAGTAAGCCGCCCGCCCTTGGGCGTCCCCTCGGGCGTCCCTTCGGGCGTCTGACATATGATAAGTCCGCAGCTCACACGCCCGCCCGACAGCCTGCGCAGTTCCTCGTAGCCGTCGTAACCGACAATGCCGTTGAACCGCAGCGCCGAAACCTCGCCGAGCTTCGCCGACGCGCCGTACCGCATGCCCATGCTGACGAAAACCGCCCGCACCTCGGCGTCGGACGTCAGCGTCAGCGACGCACCCGCCGGAAGCAGCTGCTCGTCCGCACCCGTGCCGCCAACCGCCCAACCGGCGAACATAAGCGTCATGCCGGGCGCAGTGTCGGGGCGCGACGCGGGAGCCGCGGGGAGCGTAAACACCACGCCGGGCGCCGCCTCGAGCTGCCGCTCGGATGTGCCGTCATTCACCGTCACGCGCAGCGCGCCCGCGCTGACGCTCACCGGAATCTCGGCGACAAGATAATAGCGGCAGTTGTTGTTCTCCGTGTCGGCGGCGTCGAAGCGGACGCGCCCGCGGATCGCCAGCGTGTAGCTGCCCTCGCCGAGCGCGCCTATCGGAACCTCGGCGTCGAACAAGTTGGGCACGTCCGCCGCAAGACAGGCGGCAAACTCCGGCTTGGCGGCGCTCAGCGTGCCGTCGTGCCGCCCGCGCAGGGCGACCCACGCGCCGCCGTCAATGCTGTACTCGAACGCCTCGGGCACGGCGGAGTGCAGCGATGTGCCGCTGACATTCAGCGTCCCGCCCACCGCACACCGCACGGAATCGGAGCGCACGTAGGTGTTCACCGCCTCTGGGACGTCGGTGTACATGGAGAGGCGGCTGCGGCTGCTGTATTTCGACGTCGAGACGGCGTAATACGCGCACTCGCCGCCCGCCGGGTCAGGGCAGCGCCCGGGCATGCCGCTGTAAACCGGAATAACAAACGTAAACGGGCAGTCAAGGCAGTCGCCCGCCGCGAGCGCCGTGTAGCTGTTGCGCGCCTCGGACAGCGCCGCGCCTATGTTCTGCATGTACTGCCCCCAGAAGTTGCGCGAGCCGCCGCCCGACGACTTCGAGCGGTTGTCGACGTTCCACTTCTGAAGGTAAAGCGTGTTCTGATAGTTGCCTATGTAGGACTTGGCCAGCTTGTAAGCGCCGCCGTAGATTGACTTCCAGCGCGTGTCCCACGAGGGCGAGCCGCCCCATTTTTCCGCCATCTCCGGTGTGCCGGACATGGCCTCCTTCATGGCCCCGAGCAGTATCGCAAAGCGCCCCGTGCCCGCGGCTCCTATGTTGTAGAAGTTGTAGAGCCCGTTGTAGCCCTTAAGCTCGGACTCGCTGTGCCCCGTCGCGGGCGCGTAGACTATGCCGCCGTTCTCGGTCTGGATGTGGTTGGAGTAGTAGTACCACAGCCGCTCGCCCGCCTCGCCGCTTATCTGCGCGCCGCGGCCGCCGCCCTGCTCCTGACGCGCGCGGGAGGCCAGGTGTATGGGGTTGAGCCCCAGCTCGCGGCCGACCTCGTAGAAATATTCGGCGTATGTCTTGCCGTTCTCGAGGCGCGCGCCCTCCATGAACGTCCCCGCGAGCGCCGTCCCGACCTGCGATATTGTCACGCTGTCGCGGAAGCGCAGGTCCTCAAACTGAAAAATGTCCTTTTCGTTGAGAAAATTGCGCGGATCCATGAAGTAGCGCACCGCGTCCGCCGATGCCTGGTACCAGCCGGAGTCATATGGTGTCGTGTTGGTGGCGTGGCGGTAGGGCTTGAACTGTGCGCTTGCCGAGACGAGCGAACGCTTGGGATTGTCGTCGGTCTCCATGTGTATGCAGTAGTCCCAGGTGTACTTTGAGTTGAGTCCCGTCACCATGAGCGGCTCGAAGCTCCACTCGGGATGGAGCAGGTGAAGCTCGTACAGCCCCTCGATGTAGGACTCCGGAAAGCCCTGTGCCCGCAGCACCGCGCGGTAGTCATCCGCGGTGTTGTCCTGCGCCACGGCGTCAGGTACCGGCAGGCAGACGACCGCAAGCAGCGCCGCCACGGCCAGCATCAGCGCCGGCAGCGCCCGGAAAAACGTGTACCGTTTGTACTCTCGCTTCATTTTATCTCTCCTCCGTTTTAACGTGAATTCATGCTTTTCTCAAAAACTCCTGATTTCGCCTCTGAGAGATGAAATCATTTCACAAAATTATATCATATTCCCGTTCTGGTTTCAATATGTACCCCGGATTTTTTGGCAAATCTATTTACAACCGGGAGGCACATGTGGTATAATTTTGACACAGGAGGACCTCAATTTGTCAATATATATGTATCGCCTTAACAAAACTAACACATAATGCGGAGAACCGGAAAATGAAGCTATGTAAAAAACTGTTACTATTCACACTTGTGCTGCTGATGTCAGTTATCATCGTTCCGATAACGGCGTCGGCGGTTGACCCAATGTACACACCCTCCGAGCCCTACCGCGGCAGCCAGTACTACGCGCAGCTCAAGTCCGTCACGCTGACGGGCGACCAGCGCACCGACGTCGTGCTCGTGGCGCTGTCCCAGCTCGGCTACCACGAGGGCGACAGCGACGCCGACATGCACGGCGGCTCAAACGGCACGCGCGACTTCGTCGAGTACAACCGCCTTTTCGGCAAGGTTGACAACAACCAGGGCAACGGCGTCAGCTACGGCTATTACTGGTGCTGCGCTTTCGCAACCTGGTGCATCCGCCAGGCAGGCGTGTCTGCCGCCGTCGTCAAGACTGAGATCTCCTGCACGCGGCTCATCACCTGGCTGCGCTCCAACTCTACATACCACAAGCGCTCAAGCGGCTACACGCCCCGGACGGGAGACCTCATCTTCTTCCAGTCCAACAACGATGCCGCAGAGTACACCGCCTCGCACATAGGCATCGTCATGTACGTTGACGGCGACACCGTCTACACCGTCGAGGGCAATACCGACAATTCGGGAGCCGCTAACCTCGGCGACCGCGTCTGCGTCAAAAACTACAAGCTCTCGAGCACCTACATAGTCGGCTACGGCGTCCCCGCCTACACCACCGACAAGTCGGTCGCGGTCGATTTCTCGAAAAAGATTCCCGGTACATATTTTATCACCGTCACTTCCTCTGACCTCAATGTCCGCTCCGGGCCCGGCACTGCCAACGACATAATCGGCTCCGTCAGCTACGGCGACAAGGTCACTGTCAGCGAGGTCACGGCCAACGGCTGGGGCAGGATACGCATCGGCGGCAGAGACGGCTGGATTCATCTCGGCTACGCTCAGTACATGCCCACCTCTCGCTACACCATCAGCTTCGACATAAACGGCGGCTCGCCCGACGTCCCCACACAGCCCAAGGCTGACGGCCGTCCCGCGACGCTGACCTCGGCAACGCCCGAGCGCGCAGGCTACAACTTCGTCGGCTGGGCGACCACAAAGAACGCCACCACCGCCGAGTACCTGCCCGGCGACGCCTACAACATCGACGGCGACACGACGCTCTACGCGGTCTGGTCGGTCGGCGAGTTCAAAATCAGCTTCTACAGCGGCGACGTCATGCTGCAATCCGGGTTCTACCCGCACGGCGTGCTCGTCACACTGCCCGCCGCCCCCACCAAGGACGCGGACAACTACTACACCTACACCTTCGCCGGTTGGGACACCGACAATGACGGCAAGGTCGACGTCGCGCCCGACGGCCGCGTCACGGCCAACGACGACATAGTCTGCCGCGCGGTGTTCAACAAGCGCTTTATCGACTACACCATAACCTTTATGGGACGCGGCGGAACGGTCATCTCCACCGCGACCTACCACTACGGCGACCTCGTCAAGGTCCCCGAGGTGCCGTCTGTCATCGAGGGACAGTACAACTACGTGTTCGACGGCTGGGAGCCCGAGTTCTCCGCCAACGCCAAGGGCAACGCGACCTACACGGCGCTCTACAAGGCCGAGGCGGCGCGTTTCACCGTCAAATTCGTTGACGGCGACGGCAAGATAATGTCCGAGGCCGAGTACGGCTACGGCGACCTCGTCAAGGTGCCCGAGGCCACGCCCACCAAGTCCCCCGACCTGATTTACACCTACACCTTCACCGACTGGGACAAGCCGCTCGGCATGGTGACCGAGAGTACGACCTACACGGCGCAGTTCAAGGGCGAGTACATCGACTACACCGTCCGCTTCCTCGGCGACGACGGCCGCGAGCTTGAGGTGGTGAAGTGCCATTACGGCGACATTCCCAAGCCCTCCGCCGACATCGACACCGCCAAGGCCGCCGACGACGTTTACGAGTACACCTTCACCGGATGGGATCACGAGATAGTCGGCGTCACGGGCGACACTGAGTACAGGGCGCAGTACACATCGGTCAAGCGCGTCTACACCGTCACCTTCTTCGGCGACGACGGCGTGGTCTACAAGACGGCCGAGTACGGCTACGGCGACAAGATTGAGATTCCGGCGGCTCCCGCCAAGTCGGGTTACGAGTTCACCGGCTGGACGCCCGAGCTTAACGAGTCTACGACAGTGAACGGCAACATGAAGTTTACTGCGACCTACAAGCAGTCCGCAGAGCCGTCGACAACGACTCCCCACACCTCCGACCCCGGCAAGACCGAGGGAAAGGGTGCATCGGTTGCGATAATTGTTTCGGCAGTTCTTGTCTTCCTCGTCGCCACGGCGTTCATGGCCTTCATGATCGTCAGAAAGGCTAAGATTAAGAAGTAATTTAGGAATTTAATTGGTTTGCGGTTCTCGCAGGGTAGCCTGCGGGAACCGCTTTTTATGAAGGAGTGCCTTCACTCGGCGGTGCACGGGGAGCTCGGCAAAAAGCGTTTTTTGAAAAAGGAGTTCTTTGGCCTTGGCAGGCGCACCGGGCGGGGTGAGGCGTATTGCATATGCCTATATGCTAAGAAAGTTCTTTGCACACGGAGGGCTCGCCACAATGTCTGCGGGACGTTAAGAAGTGTACTTTTCTGTTATGCAACAGAAAAGTACCAAAAGAATGCACCAACGGGGAAGAACCTACGGTTCTTCCCCTCTGGACACCCCCAACTCCCTTGATGGATTGGTGGTGGCGGGCATCACCCTCATTGCACGCACGGCACCGGCATCACGCCTTTCGGTGACGCACGGCCCTGTCCCCGCTCGGACTCGCCGTGAAGGCGGGTTTAAACCATCGCTCTAAACTTAGCGTGACGTTTTTTGAGGTCGACCAGTGCGTGCGTGCGGATGGCAGCTTACAGTGATGAAGATGGGCAAAGCAGGCTTGAAAAAGTTAGTTTTTTGCAGAAAAACGGCAAAAATTGAGCGCATGCCGAGCACAAAAAGTCCACTTGTCCGCCTGACAACAGCTAAACCGCGGTCATTCCCCCGCCGCAAGCCTCATTTTCCGCCAGCCACACCCCGTTATTCCGTCTAAATAGTCTTCATGAGCGGCGGAGCCGCAATATGACGGCGCGCATAGTGGGACACTTCCGCCCACCCTTCCGCCTAATTAGCCTTCATGAGCGGCGGAGCCGCAATATGACGGCGCGCATAGTGGGACACTTCCGCCCACCCCTCCGCCTAATTAGCCTTCATGAGCGGCGGAGCCGCAATATGATGGCGCGGGTCGTGTGGCGTGAGCTTGCGGTTCTATCAAACCTCATCCGAGCGGTGAAGCGCCCTCCGAAAACTTCATTCCGAGAACCATTTGTACCGCAGACGCTCCCACCGGGACGCACTTAAGGCCGCCGGGGCGGGGCGTCAATGGTTAGCC
>CAKRSS010000085.1 GCA_934401725.1 uncultured Eubacteriales bacterium
TTTCATGGAGGCGGATTCCGCTCCCCTAAGCCATCCCCACGGGAGTGGGGGAGTCCAGAGGGGGCGAACCGTAGGTTAGCCCTCTCTGGGGCGACTCTTTTGGTACTTTTCTGCTCGCGGCAGAAAAGTACACTTCTCCACCGTCGGTGGCCTTCACGGCGAGCGCCTGCCAAGGCCAAAGAACTTTTTAAAAAAACGCTTTCCGCTGACGCTCGGCGAGTACACTTCTCCACCGTCGGTGGCCTCCATGGCGGCAGCCCGCCAAGGCTAAAGAACTTTTTTAAAACCGCTTTCCGCCGACGTTCGGCGAGTACACTTCTCCACCGTCGGAGACCGTCCACGGCGTGCGCCTGCCAAGGCTAAAGAACTTATTTGTTAAAACCGCTTTCCGCCGACGTTCGGCGAGCCTTTTCAAGGGCTCAGAACTTATTCTGCATACGAGCAACATCAACGAAGTGCTGCCGCACTTCATTGATAGCAATAGTACACACCCTCACAAAGGAGAATCCTTATTTTATGAAGAATATCCTTATCATCTTCTGCGATCAGCTCCGCTATGACGCCGTCGGCGCGCTCGGCAATCCACACGCGCAGACGCCGCATATCGATGAGCTGGCGGCGGAGTCTGTCGTCTTTGAGCGCGCGATAACGCCTGCTCCAGTCTGCGTGCCCGCGCGGCTCTCTATGATGGCCGGTCAGTACCCCGCCAGAACGGGAAACAATAACAACAATAAAAACTTCGCCTACACCGGCGACGGCTTCTACGGCGAGCTTACCCGCGCCGGGTTCGATTCCTGCAACGTCGGTAAGATGCACTACGCACGCGATATGTACGGCTCGCTCGGCTTCAACACCCGCCACACCCAGGAGGAAATGTCCAACCCGCGCGACGAGTACACGCAGTTCATCATGAACTCGCCCTACCGCAACGTCTTTGACTACAACGGCACGCGCAGCGAAATGTACTACATCCCCCAGGTCTCGCAGTTGCCCGCCGAGGCGCACCCCACCCAGTGGATAGGCGACAGAAGCGTCGAGTTTATCCGGAATCACGACAAGGACAAGCCGTTTTTCCTGTTCTCGTCCTTCATTCACCCGCATCCGCCCTTCTGCCCGCCCGCACCGTGGAACAAGCTGTTCCGTCGCGAGGACATCCCCGCGCCCTTCGTGCCCGAGGGGTACATGGCGCTCAAGCCCCTCATCGACACCGGGTTTGACTGTGAAAAGCTGGGTATTTCCCTGCTCGCGGCCAAGCGGCTCAAGAATTACTACTACGCCTGTACCTCGTTCGTCGATTACCAGGTCGGGCGCATTGTCGCGGCGCTGCGCGAGCGCGGAATGTACGACGACACTCTCATCGTCTTCACCGCCGACCACGGCGAGTGCCTCGGCGACTACCGCAACATGGGCAAGCGCTCCATGCTCGACTACGCGGCGCACATTCCGTTCATGATGAAGGTGCCGGGTCACGCACCCGAGCGGCGCGGCGACGTCGCGTCTCTGGTCGACCTCGCGCCGACGATTCTCAGCCTTGCGGGCGTGCCCTACGACCCCGCCGGGTACGACGGCGTCGACCTCTTCTCGGCGCGGCACGACTACGTTTTCTCGCAGTACAACGGCCGCGCGAACGGCGCTTACATGATCGCGGGTCCGGACGAGAAGCTGGTCTTCAACGCGGCGACGGGCAGCTATCACTACTTCAACGAGTTCCCCGAGGCCGTCGACAGATACGACGAGGACGACGCCCACCAGCGCGAGCTGCGGCGGCGTCTTGACGCCTACATCGAGAGCGACGTGGCCTCTCCCGCGACGCCGGGCGGCAAGAAAAAGAAGATGCCCATCGACTTCGGCACGCGCTGGATGGACCACAAAGCGCGGCACGACGAGGAAGCGGCGCGCATACCGTCCGAGTACCGCATCGACCTGCCGCTGATCGACCCCGGCAAGGAACAGATATGAGCGTTCCCGGCAAGAGCCCGCTCGGCGCGGGTAGCGCGGGCGGCGCGGGCGGCGCTAGCCGTGCGAACCGTGCGATTGGCGCAGCGAACCGTGCGACCGGCGCAGCGAACCGTGCGAGCGGCGCGGGCGGGGCGAGCCATGCGAGCCATGCAAGCCGTGCGGGCGGCGCAGCGAACCGTGCGACCGGCGCGGGCGGGGCGAGCGGCGCGGGCGGGGCGAGCCTTTGTTCCAACTGTGAGAGCTGCGAGCACTACGACTACGACGAGGAGTGGGACGAGTACGTCTGCCGCGTCGACCTCGACGAGGACGAGATGATACGCTTCCTCTCCGGCACCAACGCGTCGTGTCCGTATTACAAGTTTTACAACGAATACAAGTCGGTGCAGAAGCAGAATTGAATTAAAAATGAGTTTTTTGCGGTTTCCGCCGGTAAATCCGGTGGAAGCCGCTTTTCCATAATAAGTTCTTTAGCCCCAAGGGCTGCCGCCGTGGCGAACACCGACGTGTTCGAAGTGTACTTTTCTGTTATGCAACAGAGAAAGAACAATTTGATTATGCCGAAGGCATAATCAAATTCAAAAGAATGCACCCAAGCGGGGGCGAACCTACGGATTCGCCCCCCTTGGGGATCCCCCCACTCCCGTGGGGATGGCTTAGGGGAACGCTCTCCCCCTCATTGGCGCACGGCACCGGCGCGGCTCGGTCAGAATCGCTCTACCGCGCCTTTGCTGAAGTACGGCTCTGTCCCCGGTTGTACTCTATCGGGGGTTCAGCTTAAATCGGTTTTCTGCTGGCAAAGTAGTTTGGTTGATGGCGGGCGGTTCCGCTCGTTGGTCTTGTGCAATTTTCATCCCGAGAACCATTTGTACCGCAGACGCTCCCACCGGGACGCACGGGGGGCCGCCGGGGCGGGGCGTCAATGGTTAGCCTGCCCAGCGCGGGTTACAGTGCGCCTCATGGCGAGTATGAACGCGGACGCAGTTCACTTCCCAAAAGGCGTCTTTCCGCCGGATGCAGACTTCGGCAAGGGTGGGCACGTACCCCTCACGCATCCCCACGGGAGTGGGGGGATCCCCAAGGGGGGCGAATCCGTAGGTTCGCCCCCGCTTGGGTGCGTTCTCTTTGGTACTTTTCTGCCGCATAGCAGAAAAGTACACTTCGATATCGTCGGAATTCGCCACGGCGTGCGCCTGCCAAGGCTAAAGAACTTATTTTTCAAAAATCGCTTCCCGCCGACGTTCGGCGAGTACACTTCTCCACCGTCGGTGGCCTCCACGGCGAGAGCCTGCCAAGGCTAAAGAACTTTTTTAAAAAACGCTTTCCGCCGACGCTCGGCGAGTACACTTCTCCACCGTCGGTGGCCTCCACGGCGACAGCCCGCCAAGGCTAAAGAACTTTCTTAGCATACAGGCATATGCCAATACGCCTCACCCCAGCCCGCGCCCGCCAAGGCTAAAGAACTCTTTATACAAAAAAGCAGTCCCCGCAGGCTACCCTGCGAGAACCGCAAAAACATTTTAATTATAGCGCATGGGCATATGCAATACGCCCTCACCTCAGCGAAAGTATCATCAACACCAATCCCCCCACTATCGCCGCGAAAACGCCTACGTTGTAGTAGACAATCGACCCGATGTGCATGCGGGGAATCTCGCGCTCGCCGGTCGGCTTGAGATAAAACTTCTTGCGCTTGACAATCAGCAGCACCACGCCCGCAATCGAGATGCCGGAGTAGAAAAGACTGTAAAGTCCAAGCAGCATTATCCATCCGAGCTCGGACGGTGTCATGCCCTCAAGCACTGACGAGGTGACGTTGCCCGCCGCCGCGCTCATGCGCTCGGCAAGCGAGTTTATTTTGTCAAGGTCAACCTTGCCGAGAAGGAAGGGCGCAATCACGCCGCCGACAAGATTGATGGCCATGTGCAGCGGGATGGTGTACCACACACGGCCCGTCCGCACGTAGATGAAGGCCAGCAGCATCCCGAGCCCGAAGGCGTAGAAAAACTGGTAGAGGTTGCCGTGAAACAGGCCGAACATCAGCGCCGAGAAAATTATCGACGTCCGCTCGCCGTAGGGCAGAGTGCGGTTGATGATGGCGCGGCGGAAAATCATCTCCTCCACTATCGGCGCGACGACTACCGTCACCGCGAGATTTATCAGAGGGCTCGACTGCCGGAGCAGCTCGCTGAGCGTATTCTGCGCGTCGTTGCCCGTCGCCTCGTTGACAAGCGCCATGACCATGTTGCCGACGTACGACCCGATGTACATGACGCCGAAGCACATGATGAGCGTCACAAACCACGCCCCGACGCTCATTTTTTTGCGCTCGGGCGGAAATTCGACCGGAATCCGCCGCACAATCAGCGCGAACGTCGGCACGCCGATAAGATACAGCGGCACAAAGGACAGTATCCAGACCATCCACTGCGGGCTGAGATAGTCCGCGAGGTAACGCCTCATTATTATCATCGCGAGGTACTGCGCGCCGATGTAGAACAGCATCATGGCAGTCAACGCGATGCCGATGACCGAAAAGCACCTGCGTGCGCGGTCGGTAAACGGCTTGGGCATGTGAATTTTACGCCTTATTAACATCGTTTTCACCTTTCTCTTTATCTGCTCTCCGCACGCGACGGACGATCAGCCGCGTCGTGAGCGCGACCGGAATGCCCCACAGCAGCGTCCGCCCGAGCACGGGCAGCAGCGTGTGGATGGTCAGCGTCCCGACGCGCAGGCCGCTGTAATTGACGGCGGCATAGAGGGCGGTCAGCGGCACCATGAGCACCGCAACGCCGCCGAGACAGACACCGAACGGTATCACGCCGCGCGGGAGCAGTCGTCCTGCCGCCCAGCCGCAGAAGTAACCGACGGCAAAGCAGACCAGCGGCATGAGGAAAATCCGCGAGCCGCCCCATGCGTCCAGCGCCCAACCGGCGGCGACGCCCGCGATGGCTCCTGTTTTTTCGGAGTCGAAGAAGCCGAGCGCCGCGACGGCGACCGGAACCAGCGCCGGAAGCGCGCCCGCCATGCGCTCCGAGACGGCGAGCGTCGACTGTATCACCAGCAGCGCGAGCAGCCACGCGCCATAGAACCCGACGCGCCGCAAAACCGACGCCGTCGGCGTGAAATATTTGCGTATGCCGCGCCTCACGGGGACACCTCCCCGCCGCCCTCGCTGCCGCTTGCGCTTCCGGACGCGCCGCCGTTCGTGCCGGATTCCGCGCCCGCACCGGATTTATCCGTGTCTGATTTCTCAGTGTCGGACGGCTTTTTGTCGTAGGCGACGATGGAATAATCCGTTATGACAAGCACGGTGGAGATATGGTCGAGGTCGACCATGGGGGTGACGATGACGGTCATGGTGCGGCTGTAGGGGTCGGGCTCGAGCGCGGTGACGCGCCCGACGGTCAGCCCGGCGGGGTAGATGCTGCCCGTTCCGGCGGTGACGATGAGGTCGCCGAGTTCAATATCGGCGTCAATATCGACATAAGTGACCTTGCACTTACCCTGCTCGCGCAGGCTAAGGTCGCCGACGAGCAGTCCGGACGCGCCGCTGCGGGCGTCGTAGACGCCGACGGAGGAGGTAGTTTCGAGCACCGAGGTGACGGTGCAATAGCCGAGTCCGACCTGCTCGACGCGCCCGACCAGCCCCTCGGCCGTGACGACGGGCATACCGCGTTTTATGCCGTGCAGGCTGCCGCGGTTGAGCGTATAAAGTGTGCGGTAGCTGCCCGACTCGCGCCCGATGACGGTAGCGTCGGAGAGCGACCAGTTATTTTCGAGCCAATCGAGGCCGAGGTAGCCGCGCAGGTACTCGTCCTGTCTTGCGGAGGCCTGAGCGTCGGACAACTGCGCGCGCAGCTCGGCGTTCTCGCGCCGCAGCTCGGCGTTTTCCTCGGAAAGCTTTTCGACGCTCGAGAAATAGACGCCGAAGCCCTCGATGCCGTAGGCGATTTTGGACGCGCACCAGCGCAGGGGTGCGGTCAGGGTTCCGAACAGATTTTTGACGGGATCCTCGACGCCCATAACGGCGAGCACCGTCGCGCTGACGGCGACGGCGAGGGCGATTCCCAACACCGTCAGGAGGAATTTATTTTTTAATAATTTCATTATTTGGGTACCTCCGAGGGTGTTTTGGAAATCGGTTTTTGAAAAGAGTTCTTTGGCCTTGGCGGGTGCACGCCGGGGTGTTTGGCGGAAAACGGTTTTTGAAAAATAGTTCTTTAGCCCGAGGGGGCCCTCGCCGTGGAGGCCACCGACGGTGGAGAAGTGTACTTTTCTGCTATGCGGCAGAAAAGTACCAAAGAGAACGCACCCAAGCGGGGG
>CAKRSS010000086.1 GCA_934401725.1 uncultured Eubacteriales bacterium
TTTGGTACTTTTCTGCCGCATAGCAGAAAAGTACACTTCGATATCGTCGGAATTCGCCACGGCGTGCGCCCTCGGGGGAAAAGAACTTATTTTGCATACAGGCATATGCCAATACGCCTCCCCCCGTCCGGCGCGCCTGCCAAGGCCAAAGAACTTATTTTTTATTACTACGAAAATTATTAAAGGAGTCATTCCAATGAAAATAGTATTTAACCGCAAATTACTTTGCAATGCTTTCCCTCCGTTGATGTGCGCCGTCTCGACGCGCTCAACTCTGTCCGCCGTCGAGGGCGTGCTCATCGAGGCTCACGAGGACGGTACCTGCATGATGACTACCTACGATACCGAAAAGGGTATCCGGCTGTCCGTCGACGCTAAGGTCTACTCCGCAGGCGGCTGCATTGTCAATGCGCAGAAGTTCTATCAGGTCATCCGTGTCATGGACGGCGAGGAGATAGAGCTGTCCGTCGATGACAAGATGGCGGCCAAAATCTCCTGCGGCAAGTCGTCGCACCGCATGTCCGCGCTGCCGGCATCCGATTTCCCGTCGCTGCCTGACATCGTGCGCGACAGAGGCTTCGTTATTCCGCAGGCCATGCTCAAGAAAATGCTCTCGCAGGTCACGCACTCCATGGGCGTCGAGGACACGAGACAGATTCTCAACGGCGCTTATTTCAAGGTCAACGCCGAGTCACTGACTATCGTCTCCTGCGACAGCTTCAAGCTCGCAAAGTGCATCCGCAACATCGCGCTTGAGAACAGAAGCGCCCCTGACCGCGTGTTCGATTACAAGTTCATAGTCCCCACAAAGACTGTCAACGAGCTCATGAAGCTGCTCGACGACGGCGAGGAGCAGACGGTCACTGTCTTTGTCACGCGCAGGTTTATAGTCTTTATTATCGAGGGCATCACCTTCTTCTCGCGTCTGGTCGACGGCGAGTATATAGACTACAACCGCATTATCGTAACCGACCACAAAATCCGCGCAACGCTTCCGCGCGCCGCGCTTATCTCGTCGCTTGAGCGCGCCGCTCTTGTCACCGAGGAGAGAATCGCGGGCAGCGTGAGAGCTAACGTCAAGCTCGAGTTCTCGGGCCCTGTGCTCAAGATTTCGACCAGTTCCTCCGCGGGCGCGACCTACGACGAGCTGCCCATCGACCACGAGGGCGAGGACATTCTCATCGCCTTCAACAACCGCTACCTTATCGACAGCGTCCGCGCCTGCGACGGCGACGAGATATGTCTGTCGCTTTCAAGCCCCTTGACCAGCATGAACATAGAGCCCGTCACCCAGCCCGAGAACACAGACGAGATATTCATGCTGCTGCCCGTCAGAATGAAGGAATGATAGTCCACGAATGCCGGCTGTCCTGCTTTCGCAACGTCGGGGCGTCGGCGGTCGGCTTTTCGGACGGCGTCAACATTCTCATCGGAGACAACGGGCAGGGAAAGACCAACCTGCTCGAGGCGCTCTATCTCTGTTCCATCGGAAAGTCGTTCCGCGGGGCGGATGAGGGCGAGATGATAAAATTCGGCGAGAGCGAGGCTCGTGTCGCGGTCGAGTATTCTGACGCGGTGCGGCGGCAGAGCATTGAAATACGCATGTCGCGCGAGCTGCGGCGGCAGGTCGAGCACAACCGGGTCAAGGTCGGGCGCATGTCGGACATGGTGGGGTGTCTTTCGGCGGTGCTGTTCTGTCCGGAGCATCTGTCGGTCGTTAAGAACGGGCCTGCCGAACGGCGGAGCTATCTTGACGTTGCGATATCGCAGCTGCGGCCGATGTACATGGCATCGCTTCAGAAATATTCAAAGATACTCAAGCAGCGCAACAAGCTGATACGCGACGCGGAGGCTGACCGTCGCACGTTCGACGCGACGATAGATTTCTGGTCGGCGCAGCTTGCCGCCGAGGCGGCGCGGATCAGCCGCATGCGGCTGAGCTACATCCGGCGTGCGCGAGAGCTGGTTGCCTCCTTCTTCCGGGACATGACGGGGGGGCTTGAGGTACCCGAGCTGCGCTATGCGGGCTCGTCGCACGACGAGGAAGACATGTACGACGACATCGCGGCGACCGAGGCGCGCTATCTATCGCTCCTGAACGACAACCACGCCCGCGAGATTGGCGCAGGAAGCACTTTATGGGGCGTCCACAAGGATGATATAACGATACTGTTAAACGGCCACCCGGCGCGTGTATTCGCCTCACAGGGGCAGCAGCGGTCGATTGCGCTGGCCATGAAGCTGTCTGAGGGCGAAATCAGCCGCGCCGAGCGGGGCGAGTACCCCGTATTTCTGCTTGACGACGTGCTAAGCGAGCTCGATTCGCGGCGGCGCAGCTACCTTATCAACGAAATTTCCGGCCGACAGGTCATTATGACCTGCTGCGAGGGCATCCCACTCACCGGCGCGCGCATAATTCGCGTTAAGGGCGGGGAGTATGAGGAGTAGGCATAGACCGATTGCTCTCGGGGCTTTGCCCCGAACCCCACTTAGGGAGCTTTTTGAAAAAAGCTCCCTAAGAACCCGCAAAAACTTTCAAAAAGGACGGGTCGGAGTCTGCAAACGGACGTGATGTACCGTTTTGGGCGTTTAAGTGCGGGCGTTGCGGTATCACACGATAGACCAGCACCGCCCTGCTTCGCGTCCGGTGCGCTACCGCGGGCAATGTACTCCGCCTGCGGCGGCCAACATACGATGGGTCACGCTACGCGTGCCACCTCCCTCCCGGAGGGAGGCAGAGTTTCGGGTGACGCTTTATCTACACCAATAAAGTTACTCTTCCCCGTCAGGGCGACAACAGCGCAGCGATTTGCCGCTGAATCATAACGCGGTTGGCAAACGATTTGTGCTCTTTCCGAATAAACACCAAAGCCGAAACTGGCGGGCGACCAGTGGTCGCCCCTAAGGCGCATGGCGTACCCCATCGCACATTGGCCGCCGCGGGCGGTGTATTTTGTTCGCGGCAGCGCACCGGACGCACTCACAAACGTCCTTCCGCCATTCCGGATGGGCACCGGACGCGAAGCAGGGCGGTGCTGAACCATTGCGGGATGCCGCACCGCACGCACTTAAACGCCTAAAACCACACATCCCGGCGTCTCGCAGACTTTAACCCGCCCTTTTTTCAAAGTTTTCGCCCGCCTTTTTCAAAAGGCGGCGCGGGTCCAGCGCCGCGCAGCGCTGGTCGCGCTCCGCAGAGCGCGAAATCCCCCCACGCTGGCCGCTGCCCGCAGGCGGCGAAATCCCCCCACGCTGGTCGCCGCCCGCAGGCGGCGAAATCCCCCAAAAAAGTGGCACTCCACGTCACTTGGTGACACCTTTTGGCACTGGGCGGGGGGATAAAATTGAGCACGTAGAGGAAGAAGTATGTATCT
Organism: uncultured Eubacteriales bacterium; assembly: GCA_934401725.1. Taxonomy (GTDB): domain Bacteria; phylum Bacillota; class Clostridia; order Oscillospirales; family CAG-272; genus UMGS1002. The sequence goes on from CAKRSS010000086.1 coordinate 3,375, forward strand.
GCATGTAGGAAATAACAGGACGCTGCGAGTCAAGGACATTATCGGGATATTCGACGCCGATAACGCGACACGGTCGCCTGTCTCGAGAAAGTTTCTGAGCGACGCCGAGCGCGGCGGGAGGGTCTGGAGCGCCGCCGAGGAGCTGCCGAAATCGTTCGTGCTTTATAGGAGTGAGGACGGATTCGGAGTCTGCTTCTCGCCGCTGTCAGCTCAGACGCTTGAGGGGAGACTTAAGTGAAATCGGAATCAGAATGTTCCGAAAAAAAACAGTAACTTAAATGGTATGATTGTGTACCAAAAAACGTAAATTCAAAGAAACGGAAGCTAAAATATGGACAACTATGAAAACATAGTCAAGGAAACGTATAACGAAAACCAAATACAGGTGCTCGAAGGCCTCGAGGCCGTGCGTAAGCGCCCCGGTATGTACATCGGCACGACGTCAGTGCGCGGACTGCACCACCTTGTGTATGAAATAGTCGATAACTCCATAGACGAGGCGCTGGCCGGGTTCTGCGACAAGATAACCGTCACAATAAACCCCGATAACAGCATCACCGTCGAGGATAACGGTCGCGGCATTCCCTCCGCTATCCACCCAACTCAGGGTATACCAACCCCCGAGGTCGTCTATACCATCCTGCACGCAGGCGGTAAATTCGGCGGCGGCGGGTACAAAATCGCAGGTGGTCTGCACGGAGTCGGCGCGTCGGTCGTCAACGCACTCTCGGAGTGGCTCGAGCTCGAGGACATTTACGAGGGCGAGGTCTATACCGAACGCTTCGAGCGCGGTCACGTCGCGCGCGCCTTCTGCCACGTCGGCCCCGCGGGCGAAAAGAGACACGGCGTCAAGGTCACATTCAAGCCCGACCCCGAGATATTCGAGGAGACCGTCTTTGATTACGACACGCTGCTCAACCGTATGCGCGAGCAGGCGTTCCTCAACGCGGGCGTGCGAATAGTGCTTGTCGACACCCGCGGCGAGGATACCATCGAAAACGACCTCTGCTTTGAGGGCGGTATACGCAGCTTCGTCTCCTATCTCAACGTGCAGAGACATGAGGAGGTCGTCCACCCCGACGTCATCTACATGCGCGGCGAGAAGGGAACCAGCGTCGCCGAGATCGCTATGCAGTACAACTGCTCCTACTACGAAAACATGCTCACCTTCGCCAACAACATGAACACAATCGAGGGCGGCACGCATGAGACCGGCTTCAAGTCGGCGCTGACCAAGGTCATGAACGACTACGCGCGCAAAATCGGCGTGCTTAAGGACAGCGACAAAAACCTCACCGGCGAGGACGTCCGCGAGGGCATCTGCGCCGTCATATCCGTCAAGCTCGAGGACGCGCAGTTCGAGAGCCAGACCAAGGCAAAGCTCGGCAACTCGGACATCCGCACGCTGGTCGAGAACACCGTAAGCGCCAAGCTCGCCGAGTATCTAGAGGAGCACCCGCAGACGGGCAAGGCAATACTCGACAAGGCGCTGGCGGCGTCCCGCGCGCGTGAGGCGGCGAGAATCGCCCGCGAGCACACCCGCCGCAAGGGTCTGCTCGACGGCCTGACGATGCCCGGCAAGCTGGCCGACTGTCAGGAGCGCAACGTGGAGCTGACCGAGCTGTATATCGTCGAGGGCGACTCGGCAGGAGGCTCGGCCAAGAAGGGGCGCAACTCCAAATTCCAGGCCATACTGCCGCTGCGCGGTAAGGTGCTGAACGTCGAGAAGAGCCGACTCGACAAGGTCTATTCCAACCAGTCGCTGACGCCGATAATTCAGGCGCTCGGCTGCTCCATCGGCGACGATTTCGACATAACCAAGCTGCGTTACGGCAAGATAATCATCATGGCCGATGCCGATGTCGACGGTTCGCACATCCGCATACTGCTGCTGACGTTTTTCTTTCGTCACATGCGCCAGCTTATCGACGACGGGCACATATTTTTAGCACAGCCGCCGCTCTACAAGGTTCACAAGGCCAACGGCAAGGGCCCGGAGTACTACGCATTCACGGACGCCGAGAGGGACAAATACATCGAGCTGCTCGACGGCAAGAACGTCGAGGCAGACCGGTACAAAGGTCTTGGTGAGATGGACGCGGACCAGCTGTGGGACACGACCATGGATCCCGAGAAGCGGACGCTTCTGCGCGTGACGCTTGACGACGCCATCGCCTGCGACGAGATGTTCTCGCTGCTGATGGGCGACAAAGTCGACCCGCGGCGGGAGTTTATTGAGAAGAATGCGAAGTTTGCAGAGAATCTGGATATTTGAGTGTGTGCTATTGCATATGCTCCTACGCTGATTAAAGTGTTTTTTCGGTGCACGCCGGGACGTCGGCGGAAAACGGTTTTAACAAATAAGTTCTTTAGTCCCTGAGGGTGCACGCCGTGGAGGCCACCGACGGTGGAGAAGTGTACTCGCCGAACGTCGGCGGGACGAGATTTAACTGTACTTTTCTGCCGCGAGCAGAAAAGTACCAAAAGAGTCGCCCCAAAGGGGCCGAACCTACGGTTCGCCCCCTCTGGACTCCCCCACTCCCGTGGGGATGGCTTAGGGTGGACGGAATCCGCCTCATTGGCGTACGCATCCGGCGCGGCTCGGTCAGAATCGCTCTACCGCGCCTTTGCTGAAGTACGGCTTTGTCCCCGATTTTACGTTTTCCGGGGGTTCAGCTTAAATCGGTTTTCTGCTGACAAAGTAGTTTGGTTGATGGCGGGCGGTTCCGCTCGTTAGGTTTGTGCAATTGAAATAACAGCAGCCATTTGTACCACAGACGCTCCCGCCGGGACGCACGGGGGGCCGCCGGGGCGGGGCGTCCAATGGTTAGCCTGCCCAGCCCCATAATACCGGTGCACTGCATGGCGAGTATGAAC
>CAKRSS010000087.1 GCA_934401725.1 uncultured Eubacteriales bacterium
TTGGGTGCATTCTTTTGGTACTTTTCTGTTGCATAACAGAAAAGTACACTTCTCCACCGTCGGTGGCCTCCACGGCGAGTGCCCGCCAAGGCCAAAGAACTCTTTTTCAAAAAACGTTTTTGCCGACGTTATGGCGAGTGCCTGCCAAGGCTAAAGAACTTATTTTTCAAAAACGTTTTTGCCGAACGTCCGGCGCGCACCTGCCAAGTGGGCAGAAACTCTCTTGCATACAGGCATATGCAATACGCCTCCCTCACATTTTCGACATCCCCCCCTAAAATTCATGCACAAACTCCACACACCTGCATAATATGGTAGTGAGCGACGGAGAAATCCGGCTCTGAAGCAGGCTCGCTTCGGCGGGACGGAAGGGAGGAACAACATGAACTGCCTGTGCAATCTTTTCGATAACAACAATGTTATCTGGCTCATCATAATCGCGCTGCTGGTGCTCAGCTGCTGCTGCGGCGGTTAATTCCCATCGGTATCCGGCGGGGGCGTGCAGATGACGCCCCTGCTTGATTTTTTGAGTTTCCCGCCGCCCACGGCAACAATTTTGCTCTGAATACTCAAAAAACTGTTGTGCGCAGAAGATTTTTGTTATATAATTATAGGTGGAAAATAAAAAGGGCGGCCGCGTCCGCCATGGGAGGTCAAATGGATAGGACACCAAGACAACAGCATATCCGTAATTTTTCAATAATCGCACATATAGATCACGGCAAGTCCACGCTCGCCGACCGATTGCTCGAGAAAACCTCGGCCGTCGCCAAGCGCGATATGGAGGAGCAGATACTCGACAATATGGACATCGAGCGCGAGCGCGGTATCACAATCAAGGCGCGCGCCGTCAAGCTGAATTATAAGGCTCCCGACGGAGAGACGTATGAGCTCAACCTCATCGACACCCCCGGCCACGTTGACTTCAACTACGAGGTCTCACGCTCGCTCAACGCCTGCGAGGGCGCGCTGCTTGTCGTCGATGCCACGCAGGGCATCGAGGCGCAGACGCTGGCAAACGCCTACCTCGCCGTCGACGCCGGGCTCGAGATACTGCCCGTAATCAACAAAATCGACCTGCCGTCCGCCGATGTCGACGGCGTGCGACGCGAGATTGAGGACATCATCGGCATCCCCGCCGAGGACTGCCCCGCCGTCTCGGCCAAGGTCGGACTCAACATCGAGCAGGTGCTCGAGCACATAATCACCGACATTCCCGCGCCCGTCGGCGACGAGAACGCGCCGCTGCGCTGCCTCATCTTCGATTCCTACTATGACAGCTACCTCGGCGTCGTCGTCTACGTCCGCGTTATGGACGGCAGCCTGCGCGCCGGTCAGCGCATAAAGCTCATGTCGAACGGCAAGGAGTTCGACGTCGTCGACGTCGGCACAATGGAGGCGTTCGGACTCAAGAAGGGCGACTGCCTCATGGCGGGCGACGTCGGATACATCACCGCGTCCATCAAGAGCGTCGGCGATACGCGGGTCGGCGACACGGTGACGCTCGCCGAGCGCCCCGCTGAGACGCCGCTGCCCGGTTTCAAGGCGGTTCAGCCCATGGTCTACGCCGGTATCTACCCGGCCGACGGCGCGCGATACGGAGATTTGCGCGACGCGCTCGAAAAGCTGGAGCTCAACGACGCCGCGCTCATTTTCGAGCCCGAGACGTCAATCGCGCTCGGCTTCGGCTTCCGCTGCGGCTTTCTGGGCCTATTGCACATGGAGATAATCGAGGAGCGGCTCGAGCGCGAGTTCAACCTCGACCTCATCACCACCGCCCCGAGCGTTATTTACGAGGTCAGGCGCCGCGGCGGCGAAATAGTAAAGATTGATAATCCCTCAAACTTCCCGTCTGCCGACGAAATTGAGGAGGCGTACGAGCCCATCGTCAAGGCGAGCATAATCACGCCGACCGAGTACGTCGGCGGGCTGATGGATCTGTGCCAGGACAGACGCGGCACGTTCATAGACATGAAATACCTCGACACCATCCGCGTCGAGCTGCACTACGAGCTGCCGCTCAACGAGATAATCTACGACTTTTTCGACGTGCTCAAGAGCCGTTCGCGCGGCTACGCCTCGCTTGACTACGAGCTCAAGGGCTACGAGCCGAGCAAACTGGTCAAGCTCGACTTTCTGCTCAACGGCGAGCAGGTCGACGCGCTGTCCTTCATCGTTCACGAGGATAAGGCCTACCCGCGCGCGCGCCGTATCGCCGAAAAGCTCAAAGACAACATCCCGCGCCAGCTGTTTGAGATACCCATTCAGGCGGCCATCGGCGGGCGCATAATCGCGCGCGAGACGGTCAAGGCTATGCGTAAGGACGTGCTGGCCAAGTGCTACGGCGGCGATATTACCCGTAAAAAGAAGCTGCTCGAGAAGCAGAAGGAGGGTAAGAAAAAGATGCGCCAGCTCGGGTCGGTGCAGGTGTCGCCCGAGGCGTTCATGGCGGTGCTCAAGCTGTCCGACGACGATTAAAGCTTTATGAGGCCGCTCGGTATATATATCCACATTCCGTTCTGCCGCGCCAAGTGCCGCTATTGCGATTTTTGCTCGCACCCGCCCGTGGACGGCGAGATTGCGGACTACGTCGAAAAGCTTTGCGCCGACATCGGGTCGTGGCGTGACAGGATGGCGTCATATACGGCGGACACCGTCTATTTCGGCGGCGGCACGCCGTCGCTGCTGACGCCGGGGCAGGTCGGGGACATCCTCGGCGCACTCGCGCGCTCGGTGAGCGTCGCCCGGGACGCCGAAATAACGCTCGAATGCAACCCCGCGACGGCGTCCGAGACGGCGCTGCGCGAGATAAGGCGCGCGGGCGTAAATCGCCTGAGCATCGGCGCGCAGAGTCTTAACGACGCGGAGCTGCGCGTTCTCGGCAGACTTCACGACGCGGCGGCAATCGGCGATACGGTCGGCGCGGCGCGGCGTGCGGGCTTTGACAACATAAGCCTTGACCTGATGTACGGCATCCCGCTCCAGACGCGGGACAGCCTCGCGTCGACGCTGCAAGGCGTGCTCGACATGGCGCCCGAGCACGTCTCGGCGTACGGCCTGCGCGTCGAGCCGGACACACCGTTCGGCCGCATGGGCGACCGGCTTTCGCTCCCCTGCGAGGACGACGTCGCGGACATGTATCTCGACGTCTGCGACACGCTCGGGTCGGCGGGCATTTCACAGTACGAGATAAGCAACTTCGCCCGCGCCGGACGCGAGTCGCGCCACAACCTCAAATACTGGCACTGCGACGAATACCTCGGCTTCGGCCCGGCGGCGAGCTCATGCTTGGGCGGCGTCCGCTTTACGGCGGCGCGCGACATGGCGGGGTACGCGGCGGGTCAACTCTCCGAGAAGACGGTTCTGACACCCTCCGACCGCGAGGTCGAGTACGTCATGTTGGCGCTGCGGCTGTGCAAGGGCGTGCGGTACGACGACTATGCGGTGCGGTTCGGTACTTCCGCGGCGGAAAAGTATTCCGCGCGTCTGGCAAGGTATGTCTCCGCGGGGCTGGTAAATGAGAGCGCCGAGGGCTTCGCGCTGACGCGGCGCGGCATGCTGGTCAGCAATTCGATCCTTGCCGACATTCTTGACCTGTGAGAGGCGTTTGGCAATAAATTCTTTACAATTTAGTTGCAATTGTGTATTGACTTTAGCGGCGGCATAGGGTACAATAATACTAGTAAAACAAAACGCCGATGAAAGGTTTGGGTGAATATAATGGAGCTTGGTGAGGAATTCTATACATTGACCGATGAAGACGGCAACGAGTACAAATTTGAGCTGATAGGTCATTGCGAGCTGAACGGGACCGTGTATTACGCCTTTGCGCCCGCCGAGGGTGACGAGGATGAGGACGGTTTCTGTGAGTACACCATTCTCAAAGAGGTTGTCAACGAGAACGGCGAGACCGAGTGGGTCTCGATCGACGATGACGACGAGTTCGACGACGTTGCGGACTATTTCGACGATCTTTTCTCCGAGGAGATCGACTACGACGCGACCGAGGACGACAAGAAGTAAAAGGCTTCCTGCGTGGTGCGTGATTGCCGGGTGTTAAGACCCACAACACGAAAAAGGAGTCCGAAAAAATTCCGACGTGGTTTGCAGACCTCCCCGCAACCTCCCCGATTGACTTGTCTCGGCTGGGTATGCGGGATGCTGGGAGCAGTAAAGCCGAGGATAGGACACCGCCTTGCTTATAGCAGGGTTTCAAAATGCTTGGTGACACGGCCAGGTGGGGGATTTTGAAATGAAAAGCGCTTTCCGCGGACTTGTGTAGAGTCTGCGGAGAGCGCTTTTTTGGCGGAGGAGCGGGTGTGGGCTATTGCATATGCACGTGCGCCTTTAGAAAAGTTCTTTGGCCACGGCGTGCGCCCTTGGGGGCTCAGAACTTATTCTGCATACAGGCATGTGCAATACGCCTCACCCCATCGGTCGCCCGCCAAGGCCAAAGAACTTATTCGTAAAAAAGCAGTCCCCGCCGGGCTTTCCGACGAGAACTGCAAAAAAATTATCTGATTTTCAAGCGCAGGGGCATATGCAATACGCCCACTCTTACCCCTTAACCTTTTTGGCATACTCCGCCGCCGCGGTCTCGGTCTTGTTGTCCGCCGGGACGTAGTAGTGACGGCCGACTAAATCGTTCGGCAGGTATTGCTGCTTTACATAGTGCCCGGGATAGTCGTGCGGGTACTTGTAGCCCTTGAAAAGCGGGCTTTGCAGGTGTTCGGGGATGGCAGTCCCGAGCCCGCGCTGAATGTCCTCGTGCGCCGCCGCTGCGGCCTTGTAGGCCGAGTTGGATTTGGGCGAGGTCGCCAGCATGACCGTCGCGTTGGCAAGCGGTATCTGCGCCTCCGGCATGCCAAGCTCGCGCGCCGACATGCAGCAGGCGTACGTCACCGACGCCGCCAGCGGGTAGGCCAGCCCTATGTCCTCGCTCGCGATGACCTGGAGCCGTCGGCAAACCGACAAAAGCTCGCCTAACTCCAGCAGCTTGACCATGTAAAACACCGCCGCGTCCGGGTCGGAGCCGCGAATGGACTTCTGAAGCGCCGACAGCAGGTCGTAGTGCGTGTCGTCGTTGAAATTGCCGACGCCGGTGCAGAAGCTGTCAATGCTCTCTCGCGTGATGACCTCGTCAGAGGCGTAATAGGCGTTCTCGAGCAGGTTGATCGAACGACGCACGTCCCCGCCCGCCATGCGGCCGATGTAGCGCAGCGTCTCCTCGTCGGCGGTCTTGCTCTGCGCCGACGACTCGTTCATGTACCCGAGCGCCCGACCCAGCGCCCGCGCGATCTCCTCGGGGCTCACCGGCTTGAACTCGAACAGACTCGAGCGCGAAATTATGGCGTTGTAAACGTAAAAATGCGGGTTTTCCGTCGTCGAGGCGATGAGAGTGACCCGCCCGTCCTCAATGTACTCGAGTAGCGACTGTTGCTGCTTGCGGTTGAAATACTGTATCTCGTCAAGGTAGAGCAGAATCCCGCCCGCGCCGAACAGATTGTTGGTCTGGCTCATTATGTCCTTGACGTCGGACAGCGAGGCCGTCGTGGCGTTGAGACGGTAGAATGCCATGTCGGTCTTGGCCGCGATGATGGAGGCCGCCGTCGTCTTGCCCGTGCCGGGAGGGCCGAAAAATATCATATTTGTCAGTCGTCCGCCCTCTATCATGCGACGGATGACGCCGCGTTCGCCGAAAAGATGCGGCTGACCCACAAGGTCGCAGAAATCCTTCGGCCGAAGCAGGTCGGCAAGCTGTGTGTTCTTCATGTGACACCTCACAAACGTAAACTACCATAATTATACCACTTTCAGCGCAAATGTTCAAGTGTCAGTTGCGCTATACTTGAAAACGTGCGGAGCGGCTTTTTCGGGGGTCTTGCGGCGTTGAAATTTTTTTTGAAAAATTTCGAAAAAAGTGTTGACAAAGCAGGACCTTTATGATATAATCTATCACGTCGCTGATATGAGTCGGCACGTCGGGAGCATAGCTCAGCTGGGAGAGCACCTGCCTTACAAGCAGGGGGTCGTAGGTTCGAGCCCTGCTGTTCCCACCAAAGATCCGGCCCGGTAGCTCAGTTGGTTAGAGCGCCAGCCTGTCACGCTGGAGGTCGTGGGTTCGAGCCCCATCCGGGTCGCCACAGCAGCCCTTGCTGTACGCCTCTGTAGCTCAGTTGGTAGAGCAGGGGACTGAAAATCCCCGTGTCGTTGGTTCAATTCCGACCGGAGGCACCAC
>CAKRSS010000088.1 GCA_934401725.1 uncultured Eubacteriales bacterium
TTCTTCTTTGGCGTTGGCACAAAATCGCACCCCGCAAATTGCGCAGCAATTTGTTGGTCTGCGTAAGTGGATGAGCGGTTTGTGGAAACGTCCGTCGCAGACCGTGGTTCAGATTCCCCCTCACCCCCGCACTCTCCCTCAGTCACGGCAAGCCGTGACTGCTCCCTCACGGAGAGAGCCTCGGGTTTAGCGCGTCCGGGAGCATGCTGCCATAACGGCCAACCGCCCGCGCGGCACGCCGTAGGCGGGGTATCTCCTTTGCGACAGCGCACCGGACGCGAAGCAGGGCGGTGCTGGTCTATCGCGTGATGCCGCAACATCTGCACTTAAACGCCCAAAACCACCCGTCCCGGCGTCTCACAGACTCTGACCCGCCCTTTTTCGAAAGTTTTTGCGGGTTCTTATGGAGCTTTTTGAAAAAAGCTCCATAAGTGGGGTTCGGGGCAAAGCCCCGAGAGCAATCGGTTCTTGCTTTCTTCATCCCGTCCGCCCTTCCCTTTTCCAAAAGTTTTTGCGGGTTCCAAGGGAGCTTTTTTCAAAAAGCTCCCTTGGTGGGGTTCGGGGCAAAGCCCCGAGGCGCGCCCCCTTGGTGGGGTTCGGGGCAGCGCCCCGAGAGTCGTGTCCCCTTATTTCAGTATCTCCTCAATTGCGTGGCCGTCTGCCCACGGCATTTCGGCGCCGAGAATGCGGGCGTAGGTGGGCGCCTGGTCGACGGTCGGACGGCGCTCGAGACGCACGCCCTTCTTGATGGCAGGGCCGTACGCGATGAGCGTCGGCTGCGGCCCCTTGTCCGGGTGGTAACCGTGAGTCGCTTTGCCGAAACGGTAGTCGGATATGTCGAGATTCTTTATCATCGGACGCTTCCAGTCCTCGGCGAACGAGGTGTAGCCGTCGGTCTCGATGACAAACGAAAACTCGCCGTTCAGATGGTCGCGCGCGTCGGCCTCCTCGGCGGTCAGCACCTCGCTGATGCCGTAAATGCCCTCGTCTCGCATCCACTTGAGCAAGTCATAGGTCTTCTGCCAGGTCTCGCGGTCGGTTGGATCCTTGAGACGAATCTGCGCCGACATGCCGGTCGAATGGCAGTATGCCTTCCAGTCCTTCATGGTGCCGTCCTCGTTGACCTCAATGAGACCATGATCGGCGAATATTACATTCGGCTTGATGGAACGGACTATGTCCATCTGGCCGTGGTCGGAAACGATGAAGAAGTTGGTCTCCTCAAATACACCGGCGTCGCGGGTCGCCTGAATCAGCATGCCGACAAACGTCTCGACCTCGTCGAGTCCCATGGTGACGCGCTCGGAGAATATTCCCGTCGCATGACGGTAGGAGTCGATGTTGCCGGGGTGGATGAGCAGCAGGTCGGGTTTGAAGTTGCGTATCATGGCGCAGGCCGACTGAATGTTGAACCAGTCGGTGACAGGGTGCTTGCGTATCTTGACACCATCAACAAACGGCTTTATGCACTTCTCCCACACCTCGCGGGTGGAGCCGGAACGCAGGAAGCAGGCCTCCTGTGTGTCGGTCGCAGACTGCGGCCAGTACTCGTCGATGAGGTAGTCAATGTCCTTGTGATTGCCCGTGACAGGCCAGAACACCGACGCGGTGGTCAGCCCCGCGGCCTTGGCGGCGGAGAAAATGTCGGGCACCTTGATGATGTCCGCAAACCAGTTCCACGGAATGTCCTTGAGCTGGCCGGGAATGAACGCGGAGTTGTTGGTCACGCCGTGCTTGTTCGGGTATGTACCCGATGACATGGAAACGTGGCAGGGGTATGTCACAGACGGATAAATCGTGCGGCACTTGTCAACCGACGAGCCGCCCTCGTACAGCATACCGAAATTGGGCTTGGTACGGAGATACTTGACGTCCTCGTACACCATAGCGTCCACGGACAGGACGATAACCTTGTTTTTCTTCTTAGTCATAATGCCTCCGGATAAAAAATTTTTCAAGTATATTATATTTCAATCGGAGTGGCTTGTCAAGCGCCGGCGCGGATTTTGCACAATATTCTACTTGCCAAAACGCCGCGCGTGGTGTATAATGGACGCGTATAGAATGGTGTGCGGCCGTCCTCGCCGCAGAAAGGCTGAAAAATATGAAAATAACATTCTTGGGCTCGGGTCACGGCGTGCCGTCGCCGGACCGTCATTGCTCTGCCACTCTGCTTACGGTTGGCGAAAAAAGATACCTTATCGACGCCGGCGCGCCGGTGGTCGATATAATGCGCGCAAGCGGAATTCCGGTGGACGGCCTCACGGCAGTGTTCGTCACACACCGGCACAGCGACCATACGTTCGGACTGCCCATGCTTGTAAATATCACAACCTGGTTTTATAAGTCGGCAAATTACGACATCTTCCTGCCCGAGCAGATATGCATCGACGCAATACATATGATGATAAAAGCCTCGCTTGACGGAAGTGCCGACGACCGCGTCAGAATGCACGTGTTCGGCGCAGGCAAGGTGTACTCGGACGACACCGTGACCGTTCGCGCGATACCGACAAACCATATGAACGGCGTGCATCCCTCGTATGCGTTCGTGATTGACGCCGACGGCGAGGGCGCGGGCGAGGACCGCGGAAAAAGAGTTGTCTTCACGGGAGATATGCATCAGTCCGACGCAGCCGACTTCCCGGAGATAATCATGACGGAGCCCTCGACAATGCTGGTGTCAGAGCTGGTGCACTTCAAGCCGGAGGTCATAATGCCGCGCTTCGAGGCCTGCCAGGCCCGGCAGATTATCGTGAATCACTACTTCGACCAGACGCCCGGCAAGCCGTATCTCGAGGACGTGCTGAAGGCAGGCGTGCATTCGAAGCCGATAAGGCTCGCTCATGACGGATATGAGCAGGAATTCTGAGTAATAAAACCCGTACACAAAAAAGATTTTTTATGCTGTGCCGAGAAACGAGGCCTTTCTGCGCCTTATGCGAATTCGCACAGCGGAAAGGAATGGTCATAATTAGTTATGAAATTAAAGGTCTTTACTTTCAATCTCCGCACCGATACTCCGGTTGACGGCGGGAACGCGTTCCCCTACCGTCGCGGCCGCATACTCGAGACCATCCGCACCTACGCGCCTGACCTCATCGGCTTCCAGGAAGCCAAGGACGGTATGCGCGAGTGGCTGCGCGAGGAGCTTTCGGAATACGTCATAGTCGGCTGCGGCCGCGAGGCGGACTACCGCGGCGAGTCGGTGGTGCTGGCGTACCGCAAGAACGTGTTCGAGGAACTGTGGAGCCGCAATTTCTGGCTGTCCATGACGCCCGACGTTCCCGGCTCGCGCTTCGGCCTCGACCAGAGCAAATGCCCCCGCGTCACAACGGCCGTCTGCCTCAAGCATAAGGACTGCGCGACGCCGTTCGTCTTCTGCAACACCCACCTCGACCATAAGGGCGAGACGGCACGCCTGCTCGGCTCCTGCCAGCTGGTGCAGTTCCTGTCCTCGCAGCCCTACCGCTTCGTGCTGACCGGTGACTTCAATGCCCTGCCCGAGTCGCGCGAGATAAAGGTGCTCACCGAGGTGCCTGGCTTCCCGATAACGGATGCCACGTCAGGGCTCGGCGGAACCTTCCACGGCTTCGGTCAGCGCAAGGACAACAAAATCAAGATCGACTACATATTCACCAACCTCGCCTGCAACCCGGACGATTCCTTCATCGTCCCCGACGAGGGCGTCGACGGCGTCTACATCTCCGACCACCACCCGGTCGGCGCGGTTGTTGAGCTGGATTAAAACGCAAAATCACCACTCAAGGTGGCGTTGCGCCAAGAAAAAAGCAAAAAGCCCCTCACCGGGGGGCTTTGCACCTGGCAAACACAAAAATCGCCCTCGATGAGGGCGATTTTTGTGTCTGTCTTATTTCGTTCCGACGCCTGCCGACGTTTTGCGGTAGGACTCGGGCACGGGCGCGCCGTTGCGGACTATCTCGGAAGCAGCCGCGCGGAGCGGGTCGGCGTAGCTCTTCGGGAGAATGCCGCCGAACTCCAGCGTCGCGGGGTCGACGCCGAATATTGTGCCGAACAGCGTCCAGGCGATGAGGTAGCTTCCCATCGCGCCGGGATGCTTGAGGTCGGAGTGGTATATCTCAATCTCGGGGTGGTCGGCGTACATGCGCGAGAAGGCCGCGCCGACGTAGGCGACCGGCACGCCAAGCTCCTCACCGATGGCGGTGTAGGCGGCGCGCAGCTTCATTTCCATGTCAAAAGTGTCGCTGCCGAAGTTCGAAAGGTTCTTGTGACCGGCCTTGTAGCCCCACGTCTCGTACAGCCACATCTCGGCGCCGTTTGCGTCGATGAGAGTCTTGAAGCGACGGCAGGCGTCGTAAAAGTCGGCGGGATTGGAGATCGGCACGGCGCTCTGATCCTGCAACACAACTATATCATACCTTATGCCGGAGGTCAGGCGCTGAAGCACCTGCTTGCCGTACTCGTCGTTCTCGTCGAGATACTGGTGCAAATAGTAGCCGCCCTTGTAGACCGAGTCGACAGTGACGTTGTAGCCTGCGTTGGTGGCAATCTTGTAGAAAATGCCGTTCGGCTTGTTCATGTCGTTGTAGTAGGTGAAGCTGTTGCCGATGAGCAGGACGCGATAGGTCTTTGACGTGTCGCGCGCGACGAGAGGCTCGGGTGTCGTAATCTCGGGCGCGGTGGTCTCGGTTGTGGTCTCGGTTGTGGTTTCGATCGCAGTTTCGGACGTGGTGTCCGCACCGGTGTCCGATGTCGAGTCGGAGGCAGGTTGAGAGGAGCTTGGGATGTTCAGGGTATCAGGGGTGGTGGTTCCGGTACCATTTCCGCCATCAGTGCAGGCGGACATAGAGAGTAACATCAATCCGCTAAGCATAATGCAAATTATCCTTTTCATAAAATTCTCCTTTGAAAGTACAGTCATTTTATCACAGACGGCACGAAAATTCAAGTGTCCGCCCGATTTTTTGGGACAGGACGGGTTAATTATTGACATTCGTGTGATAAAGTTATATAATAATAGTGTAACAACTCTATCGAAGGATCAAAACATGTTCAAAGGTTTACGTGAATTTGTCCGTTCCATCAAGGAGCGCGACCCGGCGGCGAAGAACGCCGCGCAGATAATTTTGCTTTACTCCGGCGTTCACGCCCTGATTTTCTACCGGATAGCTCATTTTTTCTACCGGATACACTGGTATTTTATTGCCCGGTGGGTGTCGCAGCGCGGCCGTTTCTGGACGGGCGTTGAAATACACCCCGGCGCGAAGATCGGCAAGTGCCTTTTCATTGACCACGGCATGGGCGTTGTCATCGGCGAGACGACCGAAATCGGCGATTACTGCACCATTTACCAGGGCGCGACGCTCGGCGGCACCGGCAAGGACGAGGGCAAGCGTCACCCGACGCTCGGCAACCACGTCATGGTCGGAGCGGGCGCGCGCATACTGGGTCCCTTCAAGGTGGGCGACGGCGCGAAGATTGCGTCGGGCGCAGTTGTGCTGTCCGAGGTGCCCGCAGGGACAACGGCGGTCGGCATCCCGGCGCGGATAGTCTGCAAAAAGGGCAGCGCGCCGCGTCAGGAAATGGACCAGGTGCACATCCCCGACCCCGTCTCGCAGGAGCTGTGCCGCATGAGCGCCCGCATAGAAGAGCTCGAGCGCGAGCTCTCGCGGCTGCGGGAAGAAGTAAACAAGTGAAAAAAGGAGACCTGTGGGGTCTCCTTTTTAGTTTGTTTGGGTTAAACGTGTAGGGGGTGAGGCATATTGCACATGACTGTATGCAGGATAAGTTCTGCGGCCTTGGTAGGCGCACGCCATAACGTCGGCGGAAAGCGTTTTTTAAAAAAGAGTTCTTTTGCCTTGGCGGGCTCTCGCCGTGGAGGCCACCGACGGTGGAGAAGTGTACTCGCCGAACGTCGGCGGAAAGCGTTTTT
>CAKRSS010000089.1 GCA_934401725.1 uncultured Eubacteriales bacterium
CGATTCTTTTGAAGATAATTATGCCTTCGGCATAATTATCTTGCTCTTTCTCTGCTCGCGGCAGAAAAGTACACTTCCCCACCGTCGGTGGCCTCCACGGCGAGAACCTGCCGAGGCAAAAGAACTCTTTTTTAAAAAACGCTTTCCGCCGACGTTCGGCGAGTACACTTCTCCACCGTTGGTGGCCTTCACGGCGTGCGCCTGCCAAGGCTAAAGAACTTATTTTTCGTACAGGCATATGCAATACGCCTCACCCCGTCCGGCGCGCACGCCAAAGCCAAAGAACTTTTCTTAACAAAAAAGCGGTCCCCACCGGACGTCCCGGTGAGAACCGCAAACTCAAAATTCAATTAAAACCAGCACACGGACATATGCAATACGTCCACCCCGCAGGGTCTCCGTTACTGCTCTATCTCCTCCATCACATACGCCTCGAGGACGTCCCCGATCTTGAGGTCGCTGAAGCGCTCGAGGCCGATGCCGCACTCGTAGCCCGCCGCAACCTCGCGGACGTCGTCCTTGAAGCGGCGCAGCGAGGAAATCTTGTCCTCGAAGACAACTACGCCAGCACGGACAACGCGGATGAGCGACGCGCGCGTGACCTTGCCGTCCTGGACGTAGGAGCCCGCAATGGTTCCGACGTTCGGCACGTGAATGGTCTGGCGCACCTCGGCGTGGCCGAGCAGGTTCTCGCGGTACTTGGGCGCGAGCATGCCCTTCATGGCGGCCGTTATCTCCTCGATGCAGCTGTAAATGACACGATAGGTGCGTATCTCGACGTTCTGACGCTCCGCGCTGTCGAGCGCGCTCTTGTCAGGACGCACGTTGAAGCCGACGATGATGGCGTTGGACGCAGCGGCAAACATAACGTCGCCCTCCGTGATACCACCCGCCGCGGCGTGAATAACCTTGACCTTGACCTCCTCATTGGAGATCTTCTCGAGCGAGGCCTTGACCGCCTCGGCCGAGCCGCCGACGTCTGCCTTGACAATAATGTTGAGCACCTTGACGCCCTCCGAAATCTGCGCGAACAGATCGTTGAGGTTGGCGCGGGCGTTGGCCTTGAAGACCTCCTCCTTCGCCTTGTCGCGGCGCTGATCGGCCAGCGTGCGGGCCATCTTCTCGTCCTCAACGGCGTTGAACTCGTCGCCCGAGGTCGGAACCTCGGCAAGTCCCGTGATCTCAACCGGCACCGACGGCGTCGCCGCCTTGACGGTGCGGCCGTTGTAGTCCGTCATGGCGCGGACACGACCGACTGCCGTGCCTGCAATGACCACGTCGCCCGCGCGCAGCGTGCCGTTCTGAACCAGCACCGTCGCGACCGGGCCACGGCCCTTGTCCAGCTTTGCCTCAATTACGATACCCTTGGCGCGGCGGTTGGGGTTGGCCTTGAGCTCCTTGACCTCGGCCACGAGCAGAACGCTCTCGAGCAGGTCGTCAATGCCCTGCCCTGTCAGCGCCGAAACGGGAACGCAGATGACGTCGCCGCCCCATGCCTCGGGAACCAGCTCGTACTTTGTCAGCTCCTGCATGACGTGGTCGGGATTTGCCGACGGCTTATCCATCTTGTTGATGGCGACGATGATGTCGACGCCCGCCGCCTTGGCGTGGTTGATGGCCTCGACCGTCTGCGGCATGATGCCGTCGTCGGCGGCGACGACCAGAATAGCTATATCGGTAGCCTGTGCACCGCGGGCACGCATGGCAGTGAACGCCTCGTGACCGGGGGTGTCGAGGAAGGTGATGTCCTTGCCCTTGACCTTGACACGGTAAGCGCCGATGTGCTGTGTGATACCGCCCGCCTCGCCGGAGGTCACGTTGGTGTGACGGATGGCGTCGAGTAGTGAGGTCTTGCCGTGGTCGACGTGACCCATGACGCAGACGACAGGCGCGCGCTCGACCAGAGACGCCTCGTCGTCGGTCTGCTCGTCGAACAGCTTCTCCTCGATTGTGACCGTGACCTCGCGCGTCACCTCTGCGCCGAGCTCGTCAGCGATGAGGTAGGCGGTGTCAAAGTCGACAAACTCGTTGACAGTGACCATCATGCCCATAAGCATGAGGCGCTTGACCACCTCGCCCGCCGTCACCTTGAGGCGCGATGCCAGCTCGCCGACGCTGATTTCGTCGGGAATGGACACCTTGACGGGCTGTTTCTTTATAATTACCTGCTTCTTCTGTCCGAAGCGGCCGCGGTTCTGGTTCTGGCGGGAGGACTGCTGATCCGTGTTCTTTTTCTTGACCCTCTCGCTTCCGCCGCGCATGTCGCGGATGGACTCGGGAACGATGTTATCCAGCTTATCGTCGTATTTGGAGAGGTCGACGGTCGTGCCGCGCGTGTCGACAACACGGGGGCCGGTGCCCTCCTTCCGGGGACCCTGACCGCGCACGATAGGCTGCGCCTGGAAGGTGTCGCGGGGCTGACCCTGGCGCTCGGGGCGCTTGCCGCCCTGACCGGGTCTCTGTCCCTGGCCGCCCTGTCCGCCATACGGTCTGTCGGATTGGCCGGACGGACGATCCTGTCTGCCGTCCGGACGGCCGCCCTGAGCGCCTGCGGGGCGCTGACCGCCCTGGGAATAGGGCTGGCGCTGACCCTGCGCACCGGCGGGACGCTGACCCTGACCGTAGGGACGGTCGGAGCGCTGTCCGTTCTGGCTGTTGTTCTGTCCGGACTGTCCGGATTGTCCGTCTCTGCGCGGCTGACCCTGCTGAGCGGTCTGGCCGGGACGGTTATTGCCTCCCGACTGACGGTTGTCGGGGCGGCTGTCCTGACGATTGTCCTGACGCGGCGCGCGGGGCGCGTCGGACTTGGGAGCATCCTTGGGCGCGGCGGCTTTTGCGGCCTTTTCGGCAGCGGCTTTGTCGGCGGCAGCCTTTTCGGCAACTGCTTTTTCAGCGGCGGCCTTATCGGCGGCTGCTTTCTCGGCTGCGGCTTTTTCGGCTGCGGCTTTTTCGGCTGCGGCTTTTTCAGCTGCGGCCTTTTCGGTATCGGCTTTGGGAGGGCGTGCGGTGGAAGGTATATATGTTATACCGTCAATGTAGTCCTCGATATTGGTGATCTGGTTTGCCTTTGTGAGCTCGTCGAAAATATAGTTGAACTCCTCAGCCTCCAGATTTCTCTGAGTCTTGATCTCAACCCCCTTCTCGGTGAGAAAATCGTTGAGCTCCTTGCCCTTCATGCCGAGATCCTTTGCCAATTGATTTACTTTGAACTGCGGTGTAATTGCCATATAACCCTCCATAATCATGTCTTGCGACGCCTTCAGCAGACGGCGTCCAGCTTTTTTTCCACTGCCCGGCAGAGATTTCCGTCAATTATCCCCACGGCGGCCAGCTCACGGTCGCGACCGAGCGCCCTCGCGAGCGTCGCGGCGTCGACCGGAATGGTTCTGTGTCTTGTTTTATAGTATGTGCATTTGTCTGTCAGCTTTTTGTGCGTGTTCGCCGACGTACCCATAGCCTCGAGCACCAGCAACGGTGCCCGGCCGGGCGCGGCGCGCAGCGCCTCGCACACGCGGTCGGTGCCCGTGACGAGCGCGCCCGCTTTGGCGCACAGTCCGAGCATGCCGAGCAGAGCGGAGATGCTCCGCTCGCGCGCGGCATCTGCGCCCGTGGCGTTGACGCCAGCGGCGTTGTTGTTTGCGTCACTCATTTTGCGTCACCTGACTGCGGCTTGTTTGGCGCCGTGCTCTGTGTTTCACGCTGCGTCTCACGCTGTGCATGGCACTGTATCTCACGCTCCAGCTCGTCGTACAGTTCGTCGCTGATTTTGCAGTCGAGGTTATGCTCGATGCGGCGCGACTTGCGGGCGCGGGAGAAGCAGCGGACATCGGGGCAGATATACGCCCCGCGCCCCGACGCGCGGCCGTTGAAGTCAAGCGACACCGTGCCGTCCGGCGCGCGGACGACGCGGATAAGCTCGCGTTTGGGGCGGCGGGCGTTGCAGCCGAGGCACTGCCGCTCGGGTATTTTCTTTATTCTGACCGGCTGTTCCATGGCTCTGCGCTCCTTTATGAATTTTGTAACAAAACGTTACGCTTTGATGTCGATCTTGATGCCTGTAAGTCTTGCGGCGAGGCGGGCGTTCTGCCCCTCCTTACCGATGGCCAGCGACAGCTGATCCGCGTCGACGATGACGCGGCAGGCGCGCTCGGCTATCATTTCAACGCTGTTGACCGTTGCGGGAGCGAGCGCCGCTGCGACGTACTCCTCGGGCACCTCGCTGTACTTGACGATGTCAATCTTCTCGCCGCGCAGCTCGTTGACGATGCTGGCGATACGCATACCGTGCGCGCCTATGCATGCGCCGACGGGATCGACGTCGGGCTCGCGGGACATGACGGCGATTTTTGTTCTCGAGCCGGCCTCGCGCGCGACGCCCTTGACCACGACGATACCGTCCGCAATCTCGGGAACCTCAAGCTCGAACATACGGCGCACCAGGCCCGGGTGTATACGCGAGAGCGTGACCAGCGGACCGCGTGACTCCTTATTGACCTCGGAGATGAACACCTTTATCTTGTCGCCGACGGCGAAGGTTTCGCCTGGAATCTGCTCGCTCTTGAGCAGGACAGCGTAGCTTGTGCCGGTCTCAAGCACTATGTTTCCTGTGGTATTATCGACCTTGCTGACGGTGGCGGTGATGATTTCCTCGCGTTTGCTCTCGTAGGCCTCCTGCATTACGCGGCGCTCACCCTCGCGGATGCCCTGAATAATGACGCTCTTGGCAGCGCCGGCCGACAGGCGGCGGAAGTTTTTGGGCTTGACCTCGGTCTCGACGACCTTACCGACAGTGTATCTCTTGCTGATAGCGCGGGCGTCCTCAAGTGAAATTTCAGTTTCGGGATCGGTGACCTCCTCGACGACATCCTTCTGCTGGTAGACCCTGACGTCCTCCTTCACCGGGTCGATGACGACGCGGACCTTGGTGTTTGCACCGTATTCCTTTTTGTAGGCGGAGACGAGGGCGGCTTCAATTTTCTCGAGCAGGTACTCTCTCGGGATACCCTTTTCCTTCTCGAGCAGGTCCAATGCCGCAAAAAACTCCTTGTTCATGGCGGATCAAATTCCTTTCACTAGTTATTATCCTGATGTTTTAATTATCTTGGATTTAGTTGTCGAAATCAAACACGACGTGCATTTTCGACACAGCCGCGCGCGGTATCCGGTGGCCGCCGACGGTAACGCTTTCGGCATCATAGCCCTCGAGCGGGCCCGTGACGGACTTATGCCCCGACTCATCGGGTGCGAACAGTCTGACCTCGACCTTCTCGCCCATACAGGTGTCGAAGTGAAAGTCATATTTGAGCTCGCGCTCGGCTCCGGGCGAGCTGACCTCGAGGTAATAGGAGACGTCGATGGGGTCGGCCTCATCGAGCAGCGGGTCGATGGCGCGGTGGAAGGCCTCGCAGTCGTCGATATTGATACCCTCGGGCTTATCGAGCGTAACGCGCAGCACTCGCCGTGCGCCCTCGCGGACGAATTCGACGTCCCAGACAGTATAACCCATTCTCCCGGCGACGGGCGCGATAAGCTCGCGGACTGTCGCGGTAACGTTCTTATGGTTTGCCACAGACTTCTCCTTTCAGAAATTAAGAGTGGGTCTCATGACCCACTCTCAATCGTAATCTTCTCAATACACATACAGTATATCACACCTCGCGCCGGATTGCAATAGTTTTTTGAGATTTTCTTCATTTTTGATAAATTTTATTGAAAGATCGAGACCTCTGTGGTAAAATAGGGGGGTAGGGGGGTGGGTGAGGCGTATTGCATATGCCTGTATGCGGATTAAAATGTTTTTTGCGGTGCGCGCCGGGGCGTTCGGCGGAAAACTGC
>CAKRSS010000090.1 GCA_934401725.1 uncultured Eubacteriales bacterium
CAGAGGGGGCGAACCGTAGGTTCGGCCCCTTTGGGGCGACTCTTTTGGTTCTTTTCTGCTCGCGGCAGAAAAGAACAGTTAAAACTCGTCCCGCCGACGCTCGGCGAGTACACTTCTCCACCGTCGGTGGCCTCCACGGCGAGAGCCTGCCAAGGCTAAAGAACTTATTTTAAAAAACGCTTTCCGCCGACGTTCGGCGAGTACACTTCTCCACCGTCGGAGGCCTTCACGGCGGCAGCTTGCCAAGGCTAAAACTAACTTTTCCGCATACAGGCATATGCCAATACGCCTCACCCCGGCGTGCGCCCGCCAAGGCCAAAGAACTATTTATAAAAAAGCAGTCCCCGCAGGCTTCCCTGCGAGAACCGCAAAAAACATTTTAATTATAGCGTAGGGGCAACATCAACGAAGTGCTGCCGCACTTCATTGATTGCAATAGCCGCACTTACTCCAGATGCAGACTGTCACAATTCAAAAACGCGTGCGCGCCGAGGCAGGAGTCGGTCGGGATGAGGCGCTCGGCGCCGCAGCGGGTGCAGCGGACGCGAATTGCGTCGTCAAGCACCTCCGCTTCGTATTCGCCGTCGCCGTCCGGACAGTGACAGGTGATCTTGCCCTCCGCTTCGAGGTCGTGTATCACAAACATCACAATGTCAAATATCTGCGGGTCGGTCAGGACGTTCTGCGTGTCCTCGTGGAGGACGGAAAAGTCAGTGATGCCGTTCTCCTCCATTATGTCGAGCAGCTCGAGCTCGGTGCGCGCCAGCTCCGCCTTGACAAGGTTGGTGTCCCCTATGAAACAAATGTTGACGTCGGAATAGGGGCAGGGAAGAACAAACAGCTCCCTCTCGTAAAACAGCGTGCTGCTCAGCGTGAAAACGTGCGGGTTGGGACAGAAAATGCACGGCACTGTCAGTCGTATCTTGCCGTCACGGCTGCGCACTACGGTCATCTCACTGTGCCCGCAGTCGCACTTCAGCCTGACCATGTCCGCCGACAGCGAAAACAGTCCCACAGCACTCAGCACGCCCGCACCGCAGTGCGGACAACGGTAAGCCACCGTGGTTTGCTTGGAATCAAGAACCATATGGCATCAAAAATCCTTTCTTTGAAAGATGGCACCCTTATCAGTATATGTCAGCGATGCCGTTTTGCTATCAAGTATTGCAGGTATCACGGCGCAACGTCCGATAGCGAGGGGATACCTGTACATCAAAGCGGCAGGACAAATACCCTGCCGCTGTGATTATGATGTGAAGGTCAGCTCCCGATTATTCGGGCACTGATTCTCAGACACTGATTCAGGCGTTGACCTTGGTCAGCTTGGCGTCGTTGATGGTGACCTTGTAGCTCTCGGTGGCGCTCTTGAACCACTCCTCGAGTTTTTCGTTCGCAACGTAACCGCGGGCGTTGACCCTCCAGACGGGCTGCTCGGTGTCCTCGCCGAGGTAATACATGATGTGGTAGCCGTAGTTGGTCTCGACCACGCCGGTGTCGCCCACCTTGCGCTCGTCGTCAAACAGCCAGTCGTTGAAGTTGGTGACCATCTGGCCGGGGACCACGTTGTCGTAGAAGACGGAGGAGTCGGAGGTGTACTCGTTGGCGGCCTTCTCGAAGGACTCCTTGGTCAGGCCGTCCTTTATCTGCGCGAGAATTTCCTCGGCCTTGGCCTTGGCGGAATCCTTGTCGGCATAGTCGGAGGTGCTGAACAGTATGTGGCCGACGTTGCGGGAGGCGCTGTCATCACGGTGCATAGCCTCGGTGAACATGTCGACAGTCACGGTGTAGCTGGTGGCATCCTCGTCGGAATCGTTGTTGAAGAGGTAGGTGTCGCCGGCCTTGCGGGACTCGTCGGAGACCCACAGACCCTCGTTGTTGTCCTTGTCGTCGGTCCATGCGAAGGAATCGTTGACCATGGCGGTGAGGGCGGAGGCGACCTTCTTTGTCAGCTCGACCTCAACGTTGGACAGAGCGACAGCGGCGTCGTCCTTATCGGTGGTGAGGGTGGCGTCCTTGCCGGCGAGCGCGAGCTCGACGGCACTCTTGATGATGGCGTTCTTGCGCTCGGTCAGCGCGTCGCCGGAGGGCAGCTTTTCGGGGTCGACCTTCTCGGTCTGGTCGGCGTAGATGCCGTCAAACTCGGTCTCTGCGACGTAGTTTGCGACGAAAGCCTTGAACTCGTCGACTGTCTTGCAGGTCTTGAGCTCGTTTGCACGCTTGTTGAGCTCCTCAACCTTGGCGTTGTACTCGGTTTTGTCCTCGTCCTTATCGGGCTTGGTAACGGAGAAGGTGTAGGTGAGAATGCCCGCGGTCAGGAAGCTGGCGGGGTGCTCATCGAAGTATTTGGTGATCTCATCGTCGGTGACGCCGTTCTTGAATTCCTTGCTGACAGCCTCGGAGGCCTTGGAGGCCAGCTGAGACATCTCAAGCGCGCGACGGATATCCGACTTCTTGACGCCGGTGCCGTACATGCCGGTGATGTAGCCGCTGACGGAGTAACCGCTCTCAGCAGCGGCCTCCTCGAGAGACTTCAGTGCCTTGTCGATATCGGCGTAGTCCGCGTCGTCGAGCTTTATGCCGCGTGCGCGGGCTTCCTCACAGTAGACGAGCATCTGCTCGATCTCGCTCTTGACGCTGCTCATGAAGTAGTCAAACCATGTCTGCCCACTGTTCTGCATGGTCTGGTTCTTCAGCGACGCGCCGGTGTTGAGTCCGAGATACTGCACAAGGCTGCCGTAGGAGCCGAGGAAGTAGCGGTAGCTCTGATAGAAGTAATATGAAAGCATGGTGCCGGTTACGGAATAGTGCTCACTCTCGGCGACCGTGGTCCAGCGAAGTAAGTATCCACCCTCAGAAATGACAGAGAGGGCAACACAGCTGAGCAGCAATACTGCGACGAGTATTATCGCAACTGTGCCGACCCACGCAGGGGTCTGATTTTTATTTTTGTTGTTGGAGCTGAAAACGCTCTCGGTGCTGGCAGCCTGCTGTGCCTTTGCCAGTCTGACTCTGTTGCCTTTTCCCATGATATGAATTTCCTTTTGTGTTTTAGTTGCCGTCAACCCGCCCGCAGAGCGACGGGTTGACAGATAGCACTATTATAGCGCGCTTACATGATAATGATATGAACATATTATGAACAAAGTCTAAACATTTTTCATTGATATGTCATAATTTATGATTTTTCGCGCTCTGCGCGGTCAAACGTACATAATTATCGGCAAAACCATCGGCTTGCGCTTGGTTTTGGAGGTGAGGAATCTGGAAACGTCGTCGCGCACGCGGTTCTTGAGCTGCACTCTGTCCACCTTGCCGCGGACGCTGATGCCCTCGAACAGCGTGTTCAGCGCGACCTCGCGCACCTCGTCCATCAGCTCCTCCGACTCGCGCACGTAGACAAATCCGCGCGAGACCACCTCGGGGCCGGAGACCAGCACCTTATCCGAGAGGTCGACGGAGGCGACGACAACCACCAGTCCGTCCTCGGAGAGGTGCTTGCGGTCGCGCAGGACGATGTTTCCGATGTCGCCGACGCTGTCGCCGTCGACAAGCACGTTGCCGGACGGCACCGTCTCGGCAAAGCGCGCGCCCTTACGGTCAATCTCAAGCACGCGGCCGATTTCGGAGATGAAAATGTTGCTGCTCTCGATGCCGAGCGACATTGCAAGCTCCCGGTTTGCCGTCATGTGACGGTACTCGCCGTGGACGGGCATGAAGTAGCGCGGCTTTGTCAGCGCCTGCATGAGCTTGAGCTCCTCCTGGCAGGCGTGACCCGAGACATGCACCTCCATGGAGGTGTCGTGCAGCACGTGCACGCCCCCGCGGCACAGCTCGTTTATGACGCGGCTGACCGTCTTCTCGTTGCCGGGAATTGCGCTCGAGGACAGCACCACGAGGTCGTTCGAGCCGAGCGTCACCTGGCTGTGATCCGAGAAGGCCATGCGGTAGAGCGCCGACATGGGCTCGCCCTGGCTGCCGGTGGTGATGAGCGTCAGCTGCTCGGGTTTGTAGCGCTTGATTTCGTTGATGTCTATCAGCACTCCGGGCGGGACATCCATATACCCCAGCTCCTGCGCCGCGCTGACGATGTTGAGCATGCTGCGTCCCGTAACGGCGACGCGGCGGCCGTGGCGCGCGCTGATGTCGATTATCTGCTTGACGCGGTGGACGTTGGACGAGAAGGTGGCGATGACGATGCGCTTGTCGGCGTTCGTCGTGAAGATATACTCGAGCGAGCGGCCGACCTTGCGCTCGGAGGGCGTGTAGCCGGGGCGCTCGGCGTTTGTCGACTCGCACATGAGCAGCAGCACGCCGCGGTTGCCTATCTCGCCGAGACGCGGGATGTCCATCATCTCGCCGTCGATGGGGGTGAGGTCGAGCTTGAAGTCGCCGGTGTGGACGAGCATGCCGCGCGGCGTGTTGATGGCGAGGCAGCAGGCATCGGCGATGGAGTGGTTGACGCGTATGAATTCGACCGAGAATACGCCCGCCTTGACGACGTCCCCGGCGCTGACGACATTGAGGTCGGGCTCCCAGGGGAGGCGGAACTCGGTGAGCTTGTTTTTGATTATGCCGAGCGTCAGCTTGGTGCCGTAGATGGGCGGATTTATCGAGCGCAGGACGTAGGGAATGGCGCCGATGTGGTCCTCATGGCCGTGCGTGAGGAAGATGCCGCGGATTTTGTCGCGGTTGTTCTCGAGGTAGGTGATGTCGGGGATGACGAGGTCGATGCCGAGCATGTCCTCCTCGGGAAAGCCGAGGCCGCAGTCGATGACGATGATGTCGTCGCCGTACTCGATGACGGTCATGTTCTTGCCTATCTCGTTGAGGCCGCCGAGCGGGATTATGCGCAGCTTGGGTCCGCCGACGGGGCCGCCGAGATTATTCTTGCGGCTGTTTTTGGCGCGGGCGCTCTCGCCGCGCGTGATGTTCGGGGGCGTGGGCTCGGACTGCTTATTCTGTGACGCCGTCTTGCCCTGTTTTTTGGATGTGTTTTTGGATGTGTTTTTGGGTGTGTTTTTCGCGGTATTCTGCGCGGAGCCTTGCGCGGTGCTCTGCGTTGCGTTCTTCAGCGCGCGGGCGGAGATTTTGTCCGCCTTTTTACCGGGACCCGGCTTGCGGCCGGGTTTTTTGTGCGCGGTCTGTGCGCTGTTCTGCGGTGTAGGGGTCGCGGCAGCATCGGTTACGACGGGATTCACGACGGACTCGGCTACCGTATTTGCTGCGGAATTTGCGACCGAAGCGCTCTTCTGCGGCGCGAAGCCCCTCTTCGGGGCAAAATGATGGATGGTTTTTTCTTTTTTTTGCATTAAATATTTTTCCTCTTGTAGATTTATATGTATGTGTGTGATGGAATGGGCGTATTGCATATGCCCATACGCTTTTTCAGATAAGTTCTGCACCATTGGCAGGACTCGCCGTGGAGGCCACCGACGGTGGAGAAGTGTACTCGCCGAACGTCGGCGGGAAGCGTTTTTTAAAATAAGTTCTTTAGCCTTGGCAGGCGCACGCCGTGGAGGCCACCGACGGTGGAGAAGTGTACTCGCCGAACGTCGGCGGGAAGCGATTTTTGAAAAATAAGTTCTTTAGCCTTGGCAGGCTCTCGCCGTGGAGGCCACCGACGGTGGAGAAGTGTACTCGCCGAAACGTCGGCGGAAAGCGTTTTTTTGAAAAAAGAGTTCTTTAGTCTTGACGGGCTGCCGCCGTGGAGGCCACCGACGGTGGAGAAGTGTACTTTTCTGTTATGCAACAGAAAAGTACCAAAAGAGTGCACCAA
>CAKRSS010000091.1 GCA_934401725.1 uncultured Eubacteriales bacterium
TCATATTTCACAAAAATCCTTGTCTGTAGCGCTGCTACAGCCTGCGGATTTTTGTTTCATCTGACGAAAAATCTGACCGCGCGATTGCACCATCGGAATTACGCGGTGAAGCCTTAAATCACGTCCCGCCGACGTTCCGGAGTACCCTTCCAAGGTCAAAGAACTTATTCACAAAAAAAGCAGTCCTCGCCGGGCATCCCGGCGAGAACCGCAAAATCAATTCAATTAATTCAGCATACAGGCATATGCAATAGCCCTCACATCAGCCTCTGAAATACTCCTCCGGTATGCTATCCGCCATGTGCTGCGCACCGGCAAGACTCGGGTGCAGGTGGTCGCCGCTGTCGTATTCGGGCTGAAGCTGCTTGTGATCCGCCTCGTTCCAGACGGCGGACTCGAAGTCGATGACTCCGTCGCAGGGCGCTGCGGTACGAATCCACTCGTTGACCTCGCAGCGATGCTCCTCGCGAATGCCGTCGTCGTTCATGCAGCGGGGACACGGCAGTATCGTCGCAAGATATATCTTCATGCCGTGCTTGTGCGCGGTCTCAATGTACTTCATGTAGCCCTGCTCGATCATCTCGCGCGCCGTCGGCAGCTCGCTCATCGGACACAGACGGTTCTTCTCACCGGGGTGAATCAGGTCGTTAATGCCGTGCAGCACAAAAACACGGTCGGCTCCCGCCTGGCAGATGTCGCGCTCAAAGCGCTTGATGCCCGCCTCGCCCCAGTGCTTTTTGATGCGGAATCTGTAATCGCGCAGTATGCGCCCGCCGCCGATGCCCTTGCGGATGACGGCGCGGTTGCGTATTCCCATGTCGTAAATGCGGTGCGCCAGACAATCCGGCCACGGCTGCGCCGTGATTGAGTCGCCGAACGCAATAATCGCACGGCAGTCCTCTTCTGCAAGAAAATCTATGGTGTGAAGCATGACGTAGGGGCCGTTCTCGCCGTACTCCTCGAGCGGGACGCAGGCGTCGGCCGCCCAGTCGCCCTTTCCGTAATACTTCTTGATGTAGTAGCCGTTGTTGGAATGTCCCGTGACCAGCTGCGTCAGGTGGCCGAAGTACATGCTGACGTCAAACTCCTCACCGGCCTTGACGCTGTACGCCACCGGGTCGGACACGACCGTGCCGCCCGCGGGGACGGTCACGTCGGCCTTGCCGCCGAAGGTAACGGCGACGTTGGTCTCGGGATCAATGTACTCGCCCGACGTTCTGCGCGCGACGTAAACCTTGTCGATAACGGCATCCTCGGTGCCGTACTGGTTGGAAAAGTGAAGGCGGAGCGCCTCGCCGTCCATCGTGGGGAAAATAACATAGCGGAATGTCTGATCCTTGATATAGTCGGCGTGGTTCTGGCAGATGTAAGAAATCGACGCGCCCCAGCCGGCGACCCATTTTTTGTTTTCCATAGTAAGCTCCTGTTTATCTCATATTGGTGTTGGTGGATTTCAGAATAACGTCGTGATAGCCGCCCTCGACAATGCTCGTGGAGGACACCAGCGTCATGCGGGCGTTCTTTTGCAGGTCGGGGATGTTGGTCACGCCGCAATTGCACATTGTGGACTTGACCTTGTGCAGGCTGCGCGCGACGTTGTCACGCAGCGAGCCGGCGTAAACGACGTAAGAGTCGACGCCCTCCTCAAAGGAAAGGCCGTTCTTGCCGCCGAGGTCGTAGCGCTGCCAGTTGCGCGCACGGTTTGAGCCCTCGCCCCAGTACTCCTTGACGTAGGTGCCGTTGACAAACAGCTTGTTTGTCGGGCTCTCGTCGAAGCGGGCGAAGTAGCGGCCGAGCATCATGAAGTCGGCACCCATTGCGAGCGCCAACGTCATGTGGTAGTCGTGAACTATGCCGCCGTCCGAGCAGATCGGGACGTAAATGCCGGTATCGCGGAAGTATTCGTCGCGTGCCGCTGCGACCTCGATCAGCGCGGTAGCCTGTCCGCGGCCTATTCCCTTCTGCTCACGTGTGATGCAGATAGAGCCGCCGCCGATGCCGACCTTGACGAAATCCGCGCCTGCGCGTGCAAGGAAGAGGAAGCCGTCGCGGTCAACGACGTTTCCTGCGCCCACCTTGACGCTGTCGCCGTACTTTTCGCGGATGAAGGCCAGCGTCTTTGCCTGCCAGCAGGTGTAGCCCTCGGACGAGTCGATGCACAGCACGTCCGCGCCCGCCTCGACCAGCGCCGGGACGCGCTCGGCGTAGTCCTTGGTGTTGATGCCCGCGCCGACCATGTAGCGCTTCTGCGCGTCGAGCATTTCCTGCGGGTTTTCCTTATGCTGTGAGTAGTCCTTGCGGAACACAAGATGAACGAGGTGTCCGTCGGCGCTCACGATGGGCAGCTGGTTGAGCTTGTGCTCCCAGATTATATCGTTGGCTTCCTTAAGTGTGGTGCCCTCCGGCGCGGTGATGAGGCGCTCGAGGGGTGTCATGAATTCGCTGATTCTGAGCTCCTGCGGCATACGCGAGACGCGGTAGTCGCGCCCGGTGACGATACCGAGCAGCTTACCGTTGCTGCTGCCGTCGTCGGTGATGGCGACGGTATTGTGTCCCGTGCGCTCGACCAGCTCGAGCACGTCGGCAAGCGTGTTGTTGGGGCGAAGGTTGGAATCGCTGACGACGAACCCGGCCTTGTACGCCTTGACGCGCGCCACCATAGCGGCCTCCGCCTCGATGGACTGCGAGCCATAAATAAAGGACAGTCCGCCCTCGCGCGCCAGAGCGACTGCCAGCTTATCGTCGGAAACCGACTGCATAATAGCCGATACCATGGGTATATTGAGGCAAATAGACGACCCCTCGCCCGCATTGAACTTCACCAGCGGCGTGCGCAGTGAAACATTCGCAGGGGTGCAGTCCTCCGAGGTATAGCCGGGAATAAGCAGATATTCACTGAAGGTATGCGACGGTTCGGAATAATAGAAAGCCATAGTCTCCTCCACTTTATCAATAATATTTGTACTATTATATAACAAATCTCCGCGCTTTGCAAGAGCAATGTGCGTTTTGTCAAAAAATCTGCCTTTTATACGGACTAATATAACAAATCACGTGGCGTATTTGGTGTTTTTGGTGGGGGATGGGGTGCTCTGAACCACGCTTCGGCCCTCGGACGGTGGAAAGCGATTGTGCGGCAGGGCTCTCGCCAAAGCAGGCGTTTTGCGGTGCAAAACGCCGGGGGTTCTCGTAGCCAACGTCTCAATCAAAACAAAAGGGGAGTCGGAGCGCTTCTTTCTCATAAAGATGAATTATGAGAAACAGAAGCAATCGGGCGGGAAGGACGAACAGTTTCGGCTGTTCGTCCTTTTAGTTTTGCGAAAGGCGCTGTGAATCTGAGTAACTTACTCAGAGTCGTCCGTATTCCGTATCTTCCCGGGGCAGGAGTATTCAATTGTCACCGCAATTGCGGCGGGACGAGCATATTGTAATTCCCCCTCATTGATGCCCTAAGGTCAGAAACGCAAAATGTTCCTGGTAGCAGAAATTTTTTGAAATTATTTTTTTGCACAGAAAAAGCCACCCGACTTTTTACGGTCGGGTGGCTGTGCATGAACTATTTAGAAGATATATGATTCAAAACTGTGGAAACAACATCATGACTGTCAATCCAAAAATCCGGCTCGAATCCGACAGTCTCTTGAATTCCTGCATCAAATACCTTTTGCGGACACCACAATACAATTTGAGAATTTGGGAGGTAGTAGATACACAAGTCGCCAAAGTGACCGATACCGAGCGAATTGCATCCATAGAATGTTACCCGTGGGTACGAAGCAGCCCAGCGGAGGGCTAACTCTGTGGATGAGGCGACCATATCATTGATGATAATATGGAGTTCTCCTGTAAACAAATCCCCGTTCTCAGTCGGCGTGTGCGGGGATTCTTCAAAATGATATGGGATATCTTTTATTTCTCCAGTTTCCTTTGCGTGAACAAGTGACGATTGTAATTCAAGTACTTTTACTGTATCGGCAACATCGCCATACAAACCCTTCAAAAAGTGTTTTGGAAATTCCGAATTTCCGCCGAGATTATTGGATAGATCCCAAACCACATGGCGATATTTTCTGCATTTTTTCCCGATCTCATATAGCTTTTTCATGGCTTCTTCGGAATCGCCGACGAAACTGGAACAAGTGATAATTGCTGTGTTTTCTTTGTAGCGTTCTTCCACCAACGATTCTTCGGTTTGCTCTTTGCTCATGATTCTGTGTAGTGGGAGAATTTCATCCTTGCCGTCTGATTTTACAGATATTTTTTCTGTCGGATTCTTAGAACGAATGCCAATCAGATAGCTATCTGCAATGCTGTTATTAAGCGTTGGAAAAGCACGCACTGCATCATCAAAAAGCACCTGCTTTTTTGTTTTCGCATCATAATAAGCATCCCCGACTTTATAAACCGGCATATCGGAAACATAGGTTTGCAGCTCCTTATAGAAGCCGTTCCCATAATCCGCAGTTGTTAATGCCAGGTGACCATCCGAAATAAAAGACAGATTCGAGCAAATCACATCTATCAGCTGATCTGGAGTTATTTGCGCAGAGTTCTTCAATGATTTGACAATTGACGCAAAAGCAGTATCAAAAAGGGACTTGTCGTAATAGGAAAATCCGCTATAGGCATTTTCAAAAACATATTTGAGGTACATAACATCCGCCGATGCATCTTCTGCCGTTAGCGTTGTTGGTGTAGTTTTATATATATCCTCCCCGTTATTGAACTTTTTTCTGAGCAACGCCATTGGCTCTTTTGCAGAATACTCTAAATATTCTAAATCGCTCATTTTTACCTCCTCAAATTCCGACTTGTCGATATCTTATTATACCATAAATCTTCCCATTTTTCAACCGCTTCCGCTTACATCCCGCCCATGCCTTGGCTTGTATCCTGCGGGACTTATTCCGGTGTATAGCCCAGGATCAAGACCCTGCGTGGCTTTCCGAAAGAAAAACGGTGTCGGATTCAGTCGGTCTCTCGTTTTTGCAAAATGGATAAGCCAAATGCACAGAGAGCGGCAAAGGCTACTCCGCAAAGAATGTATATCAGGTTGAAGAACAGCAGGTTGACTGCATACCGCATCGGCATCCGTGTAAAGAGTACCGTATACGGCTCAATCCTCCCGATTGCTTCCATAACCGCCGTAACGCGTAAGGGGCTGATCCCGCACAGATATGCGCCGAGGAAATACAGCGTCAGTTTCTCGGCAACGGCAGGAAGCAGGAGTCCGAGTACATAAAACCACGTTTTTTGCTTTTTGCAACACTTCCGTAAATACAGCGCACCGAAGATAAACGGAAGTAA
>CAKRSS010000092.1 GCA_934401725.1 uncultured Eubacteriales bacterium
TAAGTTTAGAACAAACGCCTTCAGAACCCTTCCGGCGAGTCCGAGCGGGGACAGGGCGTGCGTCACCAAAAGGCGTGATGCCGGATGCGTGCGTGCAATGAGGCCACTGTCCGCCACCACCAATCCATCAAGGGAGTGGTGGAGTCCAGAGGGGGCGAACCGTAGGTTCGCCGCCTTTGGGGCGACTCTTTTGGTACTTTTCTGCTCGCGGCAGAAAAGTACAGTTCTTAACGTCCCGCGGACGTTTGGCGAGTCCCCGCCAAGGCCAAAGAACTCTTTTTTCAAAAAACCGCTTCCCGCCGACGTTCGGCGAGTGCTCCCGTGGCCAAAGAACTATTTTTCAAAAACCCTTTATAAAAAACCAATTTTGAGGGACTACCTATGACACATAATTCCGAAAACGAAATTTCTAAAGGCCGCATAACCCTGCGTTATCTCCAACGCTATATCGCCGCCAAGGATCACTCCCGCGACGACCCGGAGCATAGCCCGCGCGATACCTTCGTCAAACTCATGGAGGAGCTCGGCGAGCTCGCCCGGCACGTCGTGCGCACGCCGCGCCACGCTACGGGTGCGGACGACCTCAAGGGCTCCGTCGAGGAGGAAATCTACGACGTGCTCTACTACCTGCTGCTCTTCGCAGCCGATGAGGGTGTCGACATCGAAAAATGGATACCGCTCAAGGAGCAAATCAACCGTACCCGCTACCCCGCGGGCGTGAATTTCGACCCCGACGGCGAGACGCTGTAAGATATATTCCGAGAATAACATATTCAGAGAACAAAGGATAAACATGAAAATTTCAGTCATAACCCTCAACCCCGGCGTCGACCGCATCGTCTACCTGCCGTCCCCCGCGCGGCTCGGCACGCTTAACCGCGCCGGGCGAATCGTCGTCAGTCAGGGCAGTAAGGGCGCGAACGTCGCTATCATGCTGCGCCGACTCGGGCACGGGCCCGCCTATTTCACCTTCACCGGCGGCGCGCTCGGCGGGCTCTCCGAGTCGTTCACCGATCGCGAGGGTGTCGACGGACGCTTCACCGAGGCCGCCTGCGGCGTAAGAATGAACGTCAAAATTATAGATTCCGACGGCGTGTGCACCGAGTTCAACGAACGCGGCGGCCCTGTCGCGGCGGACGAGCTTTCGGCGCTTGTCACCGCGGCGCTTGACTACCGACCCGACCTCGTCGTCATAAACGGCAGCCTGCCGCAGGGCGTCCCTCCCGATATTTACGGCAGACTCGTCGCAAAATTCAACGAAATGGGCGCGTACACAGTCCTCGACGCCGACGGCGACGCCATGCGCCACGGCCTCGACGCCCGACCGCGCCTAATAAAACCGAACGTGCGCGAGCTTTCCGGCATCGTCGGCTGTGACGAGCGCGAGCTCGACAGCCCGGACCGCCTCGCCGACGCCATGCTCGCCACCCGCGCGCGCTTCGGCTGCGATGTAATCTGCACCCTCGACAGCCGCGGGGCGGTCGGGCTTTGCGGGGCGGGGAGGATTGACAGCCGCGGGCAGTCAGGCCGGGAAAAGGCAGGTTGCAGCAATCCGGCAGGTTGCAGCGGGCCCGGCGCGGCGGACACTTCGTACACTTCGTACACTGTGGACACTGCGGACACTGCGGAAATGTGGCGCGTCAGCGCCGCGCCGGTGCGGCTGCGCGGGTTCTCGGGCGCGGGCGACACCTTCCTCGCCTCCTACCTCCACCGCCGTCTGCTCGGCGACCCGACCCCGCAGTCGCTGGCCTACGCCGCGGCCGCCGCGGGCGCCAAGGTCGAGCTGGAGGGCACCGAGCTGCCCACTCCGCGCCGCGCCGAGGAGCTGCTCCCATACATTAAAACTGAAAAATTATTCATAAAAAATACATGAAAGGCAGTGCAACAAATTGGACAACAACAATCACGATAACGAAAATATTGTCTTTGAAAACCAGAGGATAACCGACGTCAATATCGAGAAGGAGGTCAAGAAATCCTTCATTGAGTACTCAATGTCGGTCATAATTTCGCGCGCACTGCCCGACGTGCGCGACGGTATGAAGCCCGGCCAGCGGCGCATTCTCTACGCCATGTACGAGGATCACTTAACGCACGACAAGCCCTTCCGCAAGTCGGCGACGACGGTCGGTATCGTGCTCGGCCGCTACCATCCGCACGGCGACTCCGCCGTTTACGGCACCATGGTGCGCATGGCGCAGGACTTCTCCTACCGCTATCCGCTGGTCGAGGGGCACGGAAACTTCGGCTCCGTCGACGGCGACCCGCCCGCCGCTTACCGTTACACCGAGGCGCGTCTGGCGCGCATTTCGGACGAAATGATGCGCGATATTGAAAAAGAAGTCGTCAAATTCACGCCGAACTTCGACAATCGCCTGCGCGAACCTACCGTTCTTCCCTCAAGATTTCCAAATCTTCTGGTAAACGGCAGCGTCGGCATCGCCGTCGGTATGGCGACCAACATCCCGCCGCACAACCTCGGCGAGGTCATCGATGCGACCATCTACCGCATGGATCACCCCGACTGCACCGTGCCGGAGCTGATGCAGTACATCAAGGGTCCCGACTTCCCGACCGCCGCCACCATCTACGGCATGAACGGCATCCTCGAGGCCTACACCACTGGCCGCGGCCGCATTTCCGTCCGCGCAAAGGCGCGGATTGAGGAGGATCACCGCCGCATAATCATTACCGAGATACCCTACATGGTCAACAAGAGCATGCTCTGCGAGGCCATCGCGGGGCTGGTCAAGGAGAAGCGCATCGACGGCATCACCGGCCTGCGCGACGAGTCCGGCCGCGCCGGAATGCGCATTGTGGTCGAGTACCGCCGCGACGCAAACCCGCAGGTAATACTCAATCAGCTGTATAAATATACACAGCTTCAGGACACCTGCGCGGTCAACATGCTGGCCGTCGTCAACAACGAGCCCAAAATCCTGCCGCTCGCCGACATTCTCGACATCTACATCGCGCACCAGGAGAGCGTCATCACCAACCGCACAAAGTACGACCTCGACCGCGCGCTCGCACGCGCCCACATTTTCGAGGGCTACCACATCGCGCTCGACAACATCGACCGCGTCATCGAGATAATGAAGACGTCGGCGACCATCCCCGAGGCCAAGGAACGCCTCATGAGCGAGTTTTTCACCGTCAATTATTCGGACGAGTACGCGCGGCTGCACGGCATCGACAACGACATCCCGCGCCAGCTGACCGACGCGCAGGCGCAGGCCATCGTCGACATGACGCTCGGCAAGCTGACCGGCATGGAGCGCCAGAAGATTGAGGAAGAGCTGCACAGACTGCACGCTCTCATAGTCGAGCTGGAGGGAATTCTGGCCGACATCAACAAAATCAAGCAGATAATCAAGGACGAAATGACCGAGATAAAGAACCGCTACAACGACCCGCGCCGCACCGAGATAGTGCCCGTCGAGGACGAGATTATTCTCGAGGACCTCATCGAGCGGCACAGCTGCGTCATCACGCTGACGCACGCGGGCTACATCAAGCGCCAGCCGGCCGACACCTACTCGGCGCAGCACCGCGGCGGTCGCGGAATCATCGGCATGTCGACCAAGGAGGAGGACTTCATCGAGAAGGTGATCGCGGTCAACTCGCACTCCTACCTCATGATGTTCACAAACACGGGCAAGGTGCACATGCGCAAGGCCTACCAGATACCCGAGTCGTCGCGCACGGCCAAGGGCTCGAACCTTGTCAACATACTCGAGCTGGCGCCGGACGAGAAGGTGACGGCAGTCATCAGCATCGACGGCTTCGGCGACGGCGAGTACCTGACCATGGTGACCAAGAAGGGTGTCATCAAGCGGACGCTGCTCGGCGAATACGAGTACCAGCGCAAGGGCGGCAAGATTGCGCTGTCGCTTGACGAGGGCGACGAGCTGGTGTTTGTCATGCTGACGCACGGCGAGTGCGACCTCATCATCGCGACGGGCGACGGCAACGCGGTACGCTTTTCGGAGTCCAACGTCCGCGCGATGGGCAGAACTGCGCGCGGCGTGCGCGGAATTTCGCTGCGTGAGGACGACGAGGTCAAGGGCGTCGCGGTCGTGACGGAGGGCAAGCAGCTGATAACGGTCACCGAAAACGGCTACGGCAAGAGAAGCGGGTTCGACGATTTCCGCGCCATGAAGAACCGCGGCGGCTTCGGCGTCATCTGCCACAATCTTAACGAAAAGACAGGTCGTCTGGCGGGCATCAGCACCGTCGACGAGAACGACGACATCATGATAATCACCAACAGCGGCACGATAATCCGCACGCCCGTGAAGGACATACCCGTCTACTCGCGCGGTGCGTCGGGCGTTATCGTAATGCGTCTCGGCGAGGGACAGAGCATCGTGAACTTCACCAAAGTCGCGAGCGCCGAGGAAGAGCAAGCGGCGGTCAACGCCGCGGAGGCCGCGGAGTCCGCCGCAGCGTCGGCGGAGGCTCATGACACCTCCGGCGTCGGGGAAGAAACAAATTCTCTGGATGAGAGCGAGAAGATAGTTACTCCGCTGGTGCCCGAGGACGGGGAGGAGTAAGGCGTATTGGCATATGCCTGTATGCAGAATAAGTTCTGCACCTTTGGCAAGGCACGCCGGGGTGCGCGGCAAAGACGTTTTTGAAAAAGAGTTCTTTGGCCCGAGGGGGCACTCGCCGGGACGTCGGCGAAAAGAGTTTTTTTGAAAAAAGGGTTCTTTAGCCTTGACGGGCTGCCGCCGTGAAGGCCACCGACGGTGGAGAAGTGTACTTTTCTGTTATGCAACAGAAAAGTACCAAAAGAGTGCACCAAAGGGGACGAACCTACGGTTCGCCCCCTCTGGACTCCCCCACTCCCGTCATGGATGGGAGGTGGCGTGCAGTGGCCTCATTGCACGCACGCATCCGGCATCACGCCTTTAGGTGACGCACGCCCTGTCCCCGCTCGGACTCGCCGTGAAGGCCGCTTTAGACCATCGCTCTAAACTTATAGGGACGTCTTTTGGGGTCGACCAGTGCGTGCGTGCGGATGGCAGCTTATAGGGGTGAGGCCGGGCGGGAAATGCTTGAAGGGGTTAGTTTTGGGCAGGAAAACGGCTTGAAGCGCACGCTCTCCGAGCCCCGCAAGACTCATTTTTCCGCCCGAAAGCCTCATTTTCCGCCCGCCATACCCCATTATTCCGCCTAATTAGCCTTCATGAGCGGCGGAGCCGCAATATGATGGCGCGCA
>CAKRSS010000093.1 GCA_934401725.1 uncultured Eubacteriales bacterium
CGCCCCCTCTGGACTCCCCCACTCCCGTCATGGATTGGTGGTGGCGGGCGTCACCCTCATTGGCGCACGCATCCGGCATCACGCCTTTCGGTGACGCACGCCCTGTCCCCGCTCGGACTCGCCGGAGGGGTTCTGAAAGCGTTTGTTCTAAACTTAGCGTGACGTTTTTGGGGTCGACCAGTGCGTGCATGCGGATGGCAGCTTATAGTGATGAGGTTTTGGTGCGACAGGCTTGAAAAGGTTAGTTTTTGGCAGAAAAGCGGCTAAAATTGAGCGCACGCCGAGCCCCGAAAGCCTCATTTTCCACCCGCAAGCCCCACTTTCCCGCTCGCAAGTCTCATTTTTTCGCCCGCAAGCCCTATTTCCCGCCAGCCATACCCCATTATTCCGCCTAATTAGCCCTCATGAGCGGCGAAGCCGCAATATGACGGCGCGCATAGTGGGCGCATGCCCGCCACCCTTCCGCCTAATTAGCCTTCATGAGCGGCGGAGCCGCAATATGATGGCGCGGGTCGTGCGGCGTGAGCTATCGCTTTCATCAAACCTCATCCGAGCGGTGAAGCGCTCTCCGAAAACTTCATCCCGAGAACCATTTGTACCGCAGACGCTCCCACCGGGACGCACTTCAGGCCGCCGGGGCGGGGCGTCCAATGGTTAGCCTGCCCAGCAAAAAGTTTCACTGCATGTTCCGGCGCGTATGAGCGCGGACGCAGTGAGCTTCCCAAAAGGCGTCTTTCCGCCGGATGCTGACTTCGGCAAGGGTGAGTCCGTCCCCGCCACGCATCCCAACGGGAGTTGGGGGTTGTCCAAACGTTGGTGCACTCTTTTGAATTTGATTATGCCTTCGGCATAATCAAATTGTTCTTTCTCTGTTGCATAACAGAAAAGTACACTTCTTAACGTCCCGCAGACGTTGTGGCGTGCGCCTGCCAAGGCCAAAGAACTCCTTTTATAAAAAACATTTTTGCCGAACGTCCCGGCGCGCGCCCCCACGGGCGCAGGCACTCCCGCATACAGGCATATGCCAATACGCCTCACCCCCCGCTTCCCCCGGCAAAAAACACCCCCCACCCTATTTACAATCTCACAAAAAAGGTTTATAATTATAATGAAAAATTCTAACCCCTACCGGAGGTAAAAAGCATGTCACTCCCCCGCCCTGAGTATCCGCGGCCGCAGCTGCGCCGCGACACGTGGCTCTGCCTCAACGGCCAATGGCAGTTCGTTACCGACCCCGCACGCTCCGGCCGCGCGCGCGGCCTCGCAAAGCCTGACTCCGCACTGCCGCGCGAGATAAACGTCCCGTTCTGCATGGAAAGCTCCCTCTCCGGCATCGGCGAGACCGACTTCTGCGACGCCGTCTGGTACCGCCGCGAAATCAGCCTGCCCGCCGGATGGCTCGCCGACGGACGCCGCGTGCTGCTGCACGTCGACGCCTGCGACTGGCGCAGCGAGGTCTGGGTCAACGGTAAATCCGTCGGCACGCACGTCGGCGGCTATACCCCCGCTACATATGACATAACAGCGGCGCTCGACCCCGCGTCCGCCTCCGCAGTCGTGACGATATGCGCCGAGGATACGCTCCGCTCCTGCGAGCAGCCCTCCGGCAAACAGTCACAGAGCTACGGCTCGCATGGCTGCTTCTATACCCGCACCACCGGCATCTGGCAGTCGGTCTGGCTCGAGTCCGTGCCCGCTGCCTACATAAAAAATGTCCGCTACCTCACCGACGTCAAGGCCGGTACGCTGACAGTCGAGGCGACAGTCGCTTCGACAATCGAGGCGACCGTCGAAGCGACCGCCGCGGCTGACCTTTCGGGCGGCCTCACCTTTTCCGCCGAGGCCTGCTATGAGGGACGCCCCGTCGGCGCGGCGTCGACCACGGTCACGGGCGGCTTCTGCACGCTCACCCTCCCGCTCTCCGAGCTGCACCTCTGGAACGTCGGAGAAGGACGGCTGTACGACCTGCGCCTGACGCTCGGCGAGGACACCGTCGACAGCTATTTCGGCATGCGCTCGCTCGCCGTGCGCGACGGTATGCTGTATATCAACGACCGCCCCGTCTTCCAGCGCCTCGTGCTCGACCAGGGCTTCTACCCCGACGGCATCTACACCGCGCCCACCGACGCCGAGCTCGTCGCCGACATCGAGCGCTCGCTCGCCTGCGGCTTCAACGGCGCGCGCCTGCACCAGAAAATATTCGAGCCCCGCTTCCTCTACCACTGCGACCGCCTCGGCTACATTGTCTGGGGCGAGCACGCGAACTGGGGGCTCGACGTCTCGCGTCCCGAGGCCTACGGCGGCTTTATGCCCGAGTGGCTTGAGGCGCTCGAGCGCGACGTCAACCACCCCGCTATCATCGGCTGGTGCCCGCTCAACGAGACACAGCGCAACCAGAATCCCGACTTCGTCCGCGCGCTCATGGCGCTGACCCGCGCCTACGACCCCGCCCGCCCCGTCATCGACGCCTCGGGCTGGTGCCACGTCTCGGCCTCCGAGTCCGACATCATGGACTGGCACGACTACGATCAGAACCCCGTCACCTTCCGCGAGCGGTACGAAAACGTCGCGCGCGGGCAGGCGATACACTCGTCGCGCAACGCCGCGGACATACGTCCCGTTTTCGTCAGCGAGTACGGCGGCATCCGCTGGGCACCCGAGGGCAATGGCTGGGGCTACGGCGACGCGCCGACCACGCCCGAGGAGTTCCTCGCGCGCTTCGAGGGACTGACCCGCGCCCTGCTCGAGAACCCCTGCATCACCGGCCTGTGCTACACCCAGCTGACCGACGTTGAGCAGGAGGTCAACGGCCTTTACACCTACGACCGCCGCCCTAAGTTCGACGTCTCAAATTTCCGCCGCGTGCTGAGCGCCCCCGCCGCATCCGAGACGGCAAGAGGCAAAAAAGACTGATTTCCGGCCGTTTCGGCTTGATTTGAGGCAGTTTCAGCTTGATTTCAGGCAGTTT
Source organism: uncultured Eubacteriales bacterium (assembly GCA_934401725.1). Lineage (GTDB taxonomy): Bacteria > Bacillota > Clostridia > Oscillospirales > CAG-272 > UMGS1002. Next base: position 2,969 of record CAKRSS010000093.1, read on the forward strand.
CAGCTTGATTTCAGGCAATTTTGGCTTGATTTGAGGCAGTTTCAGCTTGATTTCAGGCAATTTTGGCTTGATTTGAGGCAGTTTCAGCCTGATTTTGGACAGTTTTAACTTGATTTTCAACCATTAAAAAGCAATTTGAAAGGAATATAAAACCATGAACAACAAGACAATGAAGGCCGCCGTGCTTCACGCCGTGGCAGATTTCCGTTACGAAGAGGTTCCCATGCCCGTGCGCGAGCCGGGCGAGGTAATGATACAGGTGGGCGCGTGTGGCGTCTGCGGCTCGGACATCCCGCGCGTTTTCACCAAGGGAACCTACCATTTCCCGACCATCCCCGGCCATGAGTTCGCCGGAAAGATCGTCGAGGCGGACGACCCGGCGCTCGTCGGGCGCAAAGCTGCGATTTTCCCGCTCATTCCCTGCCACAAGTGCGCCGCCTGCGAGGTGGGCGAGTACGTCAACTGCGAGCATTACGACTATTACGGCTCCCGCCGCGACGGCGGATTTGCCGAGTACGTGTCGGTCAGGCGCGAGAACCTTGTGCTGCTGCCAGACAACATTTCCTACGCCTGCGGTTCGCTCTGCGAGCCGGGCTCGGTCGCGCGCGCTGCCATCCGTCGTCTCGACGTACAGCTCGGGGACACCGTCGTGGTGTTCGGCGCGGGCCCCATCGGCCTTATCGCGGCGCAGTGGGCGCGCGTTGCGGGCGCGTCGCGCGTCCGCGTGGTGGACATAAACGAAAAAAAGCTGGCGTTCGCGGCCTCCTTCGGCTTTGAGGCCTACGACGCCGAGCGCGACGGCCGCGCCGACTGCGTGCTTGAGGGCACGGGCGCGTCGGGCGCGCTGAACAACGCGATTCTCGCGCTCAAGGACCACGGCCGCATGGTGCTGATGGGCAACCCGGCGCGCGACATGACCATTTCGCAGTCGAACTACTCGCAGATACTGCGCCGCGAGATACAGCTGACGGGCACCTGGAACTCGTCCTTCAACCGCCGCGTCAACGACTGGACGGCGACGGTCGAGGCCATGTCGACGGGACTTGTCAAGTACGAGGAGCTCATCACGCACCGCGTCCCGCTCGAGCACGCTCCCGAGGCCCTCGAAATGATGCGCGACGGCAAGGAATTTTACACCAAAGTGACGGTAGTCAACGAGATTGGTGACTGATAAGAATTGAATTGTGATAGTTTTACAAAAAAGTGTTGCAATTTTGAGTGATGTTTGTTAAAATATAAAGGATAATTTTTAGGCATGCACGGCCGGGGTGAGGCGTATTGGCATATGCCTGTGTGCTAAGAAAGTTCTTTGCCCATGGGGGCACTCGCCATAACGTCCGCGGGACGTTAAGAAGTGTACTTTTCTGTTATGCAACAGAAAAGTACCAAAAGAGTGCACCAAAGGGGACGAACCTACGGTTCGCCCCCCTCTGGACTCCCCCACTCCCGTGGGATGCTTTATGGGGACGTGCTCACCCTTGCCGAAGTCTGCATCCGGCGGAAAGACGCCTTTCGGGAAGCGCACTGCATCCGCGTTCATACTCGCCGGAAAGTGCACTGAAACCCGAGCTGGGCAGGCTAACCATTGGACGCCCCGCCCCGGCGGCCCTCCGTGCGTCCCGGTGGGGGCGTCTGCGGTACAAATGGTTCTCGGAATGAAGTCTCCGGAGAACGCTTCACCGCTCGAATGAGGTTCGATAGAACCGATAGCTCACGCTGCACGACCCGCGCTATCATATTGCGGCTCCGCCGCTCATGAAGGCTATTTAGGCGGAAATTCTTTCGGAAGTGGCGCACCAATCAGAGCAAAACTAACTTTTTCAAGCCTGCCTTGCCCAAACCTCACCCCTATAAGCTGCCATCCGCACGCACGCACTGGTCGACCCCAAAAGACGTCCCTATAAGTTTAGAAAAAACGCTTTTAGAACCCTTTCGGCGAGTCCGAGCGGGGACAGGGAGTGCGTCACCGAAAGGCGTGATGCCGGCACCGTGCGTGCAATGAGGGTGTCGCCCGCCACCGCCAATCCATGACGGGAGTGGGGGAGT
>CAKRSS010000094.1 GCA_934401725.1 uncultured Eubacteriales bacterium
GGCCTTTTCCGAAAGAATCTCCGCCTAAATAGCCTTCATGAGCGGCGGAGCCGCAATATGATGGCGCGCATAGAGGGGCGCAGGCTTGCAATTCAGCCCGACAGCAACTAAACCGCCGCCGTGCCCGCTCGGCTTGGCCTTTTCCGAAAGAATCTCCGCCTAATTAGCCCTCATGAGCGGCGGAGCCGCAATATGATGGCGCGGGTCGTGCGGCGTGAGCTATCGGTTCTATCAAACCTCATCCCAGCGGTGAAGCGCTCTCTGAAAACTTCATTCCAACAGCCATTTGTACCGCAGACGCTCCCGCCGGGACGCACTTAAGGCCGCCGGGGCGGGGCGTCCAATGGTTAAGCCTGCCCAGAGCGGGTTACAGTGCGCCTCATGGCGAGTACAAACGCGGACGCAGTGAGCTTCCCGAAAGGCGTCTTTCCGCCGGATGCTGACTTCGGCAAGGGTGGGCACGTCCCCCTCACGCATCACGGGAGTGGGGGAGTCCAGAGGGGGCGAACCGTAGGTTCGGCCCCTTTGGGGCGACTCTTTTGAAGATAATTATGCCTTCGGCATAATTATCTTGTTCTTTCTCTGCTCGCGGCAGAAAAGTACAGTTAAATCACGTCCCGCGGACGTTATGGCGAGTGCCCCCGCCCCCTCGGGCCAAAGAACTCTTCTTAAAAGCGTAGGAGCATATGCAATAGCCCTCACACCCTCAACATCACATCCCCATAACTCGGATACGGCCAGTCCTCCGCGTCGGTCAGCGTCTCCATGGCGTCGACGTACTCGCGCAGGTCTTCCATCGCCGGGATGACCTCGTCGCGGTAGTGCTCCGCCAGCGCGCGCGCCGGCTTGATGCTCGCCGCGCGGGACTCCGCTTCCTTCAGCCGCCGCAGACATATCGACGCCTGACGGTTCAGTCCCGCCAGCTTTGCGACAAGCTCGTGCTCGAGCGTGCAGTCGATGCCTGCGTCGAACGCCTGCACCGCGTTCGCTGACGCCGCCAGCTTGCCGCTGTATTGGCTCACCGCCGGTATTATGTCCCGACTCGCCATTTCTATCATGGTCAGAGCCTCTATATTTACTATTTTTGCGTAATTTTCAAACAATATTTCCTGCCGTGAGCGCAGCTCGGTCTCGCTCATAACGCCGTGCCGCGTGAACAGCCCGACGTTCTTCTGCGCCGTCATGGCCGGGAAAATGGCGGGCGAGCTTGCAACGTTGAGCAGCCCGCGGCGCTCGGCCTCGCGTACCCACTCCTCGCTGTAGCCGTTGCCCGAGTAGATTATGCGCCGATGCTCGGTGAAGGTGCGGCGAAGCAGGTCGGCAAGGGCGGCCTCGGGCTCGTCGGCGGCCTCGAGCTCGTCGGCAAAGACGCGGAACGACTCCGCCACCGCCGTGTTGAGCACGATATTCGGCATTGCCATGTTCTGCGACGAGCCCGGCATGCGGAATTCGAATTTCTTGCCCGTAAACGCGAAGGGCGAGGTGCGGTTGCGGTCGGTGTTGTCCTTGCGGAAGACGGGGATGGACGGTATGCCGAGGTTCATGTAGCGCTTGCCGGCGTCGTTGTAGTGGCGACCCTCGACTATCGAGTCGATGATGCCCTCCAGCTCGTCGCCTACGAACATGGAAACGATGGCGGGCGGCGCTTCGAAGCCGCCGAGACGGTGGTCGTTGCCCGCCGAGGCGACCGACAGACGAAGCAGGTCCTGGTAGTCGTCGACGGCCTTGATGACGGCGGCGAGCATGAGCAGGAACCGACCGTTCTCCGCGGGCGTCTTGCCGGGGTTGAACAGGCTCTTGCCGCCCGCCGAGATTGACCAGTTGTTGTGCTTGCCCGAGCCGTTGACGCCCTCGAAGGGCTTCTCGTGGAGCAGGCAGGTCAGGCCGTGGCGGTCGGCGATTTTCTTCATGAGCTCCATTATGAGCAGGTTGTGGTCGACGCCGAGGTTGGTGGTCGTGTAGACGGGCGCCAGCTCGTGCTGGGACGGCGCGGCCTCATTATGCCGGGTTTTGGCGTTGATTCCCAGCTTCCAGAGCTCGAGGTCGAGCTCCTGCATGAACTCGCGGACGCGGGGCTTGATCGCGCCGAAGTAGTGGTCGTCAAGCTCCTGACCCTTGGGCGCGCGCGCGCCGAACAGCGTGCGGCCGGTATAGAACAGATCCTTGCGGCGCTCGAACATTTTCTTATCGATGAGGAAATACTCCTGCTCCGCGCCGATCTCGGCGGTGACGCGGGTCGTCTCGTTGTCGCCGAACAGGCGCAGGACGCGCAGTCCCTGTGTCGAGAGCGCGTCGAGCGAGCGCAGCAGCGGCGTTTTGGTGTCGAGCGCGTCGCCGACGTAGGAGCAGAACGCCGTAGGAATGAACAGTGAGCCGTCCTTGACGAAGGCATAGGAGGCGGGGTCCCAGGCGGTATAGCCGCGGGCCTCGAAGGTCGCGCGCAGCCCGCCGGTCGGGAAGGAGGACGAATCGGTCTCGCCGCGTATAAGCTCCTTGCCCGAGAACTCCATGACGACGCGGCAGTGACCCGTCGGCGCGATGAAGGCCTCGTGCTTCTCGGCGGTGACGCCGGTGAGCGGCTGGAACCAATGGGTATAGTGGGTAGCTCCCTTCTCTATTGCCCATTTTTTCATAGCCTCAGCGACGCAATCGGCGATAGAGGGGTCGATAGTTTTACCGTCGGCGATTGTCTGGGTAAGCGAGGCGTAGACCTCCGCGGGGAGTCGCTCGCGCATTACGTCTTCCGAGAAGACCATGCTTCCGAATATTTCGGGAATGTTCATGTGATGCTCCTTAGGTAGGGGTTTTTTATTAAAATTTTTTTTGGGAAGGCTCGCCGGAACGTCCGGCGGAAGCGGGTTTTATAAAAAAGTTCTTTGGCCTTGGAAAGGCACGCCATAACGTCCGCAGGACGTGATTTAACTGTACTTTTCTGCCGCGAGCAGAAAAGTACCAAAAGAATCGCCCCAAAGGGGCCGAACCTACGGTTCGCCCCCTCTGGACTCCCCCACTCCCGTCATGGATTAGTGGTGGCGGGCAGTGGCCTCATTGGCGCACGGTGCCGGCATCACGCCTTTTGGTGACGCACGGCTTTGTCCCCGCTCGGACTCGCCGGAGGGGTTCTGAAGGCGTTTGTTCTAAACTTAGCGTGACGTCTTTTGAGGTCGACCGGTGCGTGCATGCGGATGGCAGCTTATAGGGGTGAGGCTTTGGTGTAGCAGGTTTGAAAAAGTTAGTTTTGCTCTGATTAGTGCGCTGTTTCCGCCCATTTTTCCGTCTAATTAGCCTTCATGAGCGGCGAAGCCGCAATATGACGGCGCGCATAGTGGGGCACTTCCGCCCACCCTTCCGCTTAAATAGCCTTCATGAGCGGCGGAGCCGCAATATGATGGCGCGGGTCGTGCGGCGTGAGCTATCGGTTCTATCGAACCTCATCCGAGCGGTGAAGCGCTCTCCAGAGACCTCATCCCGAGAACCATTTGTACCGCAGACGCTCCCGCCGGGACGTGCTTCAGGCCGCCGGGGCGGGGCGTCAATGGTTAGCCTGCCCAGAAAAGAATTGCGGTACACTGCATGGCGAGTATGAACGCGGACGCAGTGCACTTCCCGAAAGGCGTCTTTCCGCCGGATGCAGACTTCGGCAAGGGTGAGCCCGTCCCCATGAAGCATCACGGGAGTGGGGGAGTCCAGAGGGGGCGAACCGTAGGTTCGTCCCCTTTGGGGCGACTCTTTTGAAGATAATTATGCCTTCGGCATAATTATCTTGTTCTTTCTCTGCTCGCGGCAGAAAAGTACAGTTAGAACACGTCCCGCCGACGTTGTGGCGGCAGCCTGCCAAGGCTAAAACTAACTTTTCCGCATACAGGCATATGCAATATGCCTCACCCCGTCGCGCGCCTGCCAAGGCCAAAGAACTCTTTCTAAAAGCGCATGGGCATATGCAATACGCCCACCTCTCCTCAGTACGTCGGTGAATCCAGATACCACTCCCCATCCTCCGCGAGGATGAGCGTCAGCCGGACGGTCAGTATCTCGTCCTCGCCCTCGAGATGGGTGTCGATGGTCAGGTTTACCCGCTGCGCGTTCGACGGGCGGATGATCTTTATGGTCGAATAATCGTAAATGCGGCGCGTCAGCTCGTGACTCCCGAGCTCGTTGTACTGGCGCAACAGCATGCTCTGCTCAATAAACCGCGCCGACCGCACGCCGGAATAGCCCGTCTCGGCGTAGGCGACGCCGTCGAACGCGCCCTCGTAAATCTGCTTCAGAAAATCCGCGGTGTAGACCTTCTCCGCCGCGCGCTTCAGGTCGTCAATCGAGGTGTAGCCGCAGTCGACGCGCACCACGTCGTAGTTCGGCACGTCTTCGTCGGTGTAGACGTACTCGACCTCCGGCTCGACATAATCGTTCGCCGGGACAAACACGCGGCCGTCGGGCGCGACGTAGTCGTCGGTGCCGTGCGATTCCGAGCCCGCGGGCAGTACGCGCATGAATTTGTACTCCGAGGTTGCCCGGTCGTAATACATGAGCATCTCTCCGAGCTTTTCGTCGGTGAAGAAGAGGTAATAGACCCCCGTGTCGGCGTCGTAGCTGAACGGCCTGTCGGTCAGCTTTTCGACGCGCGGGTAGGTCGGCAGACCCGCGCCGAAGAATATTTCGTTGACGTCATACGACGCCTCCACGAGCTCGCGCAGCCGCGGCTCGAGCTCCTCCGCCGCCGGGGCCGACGAGCAGGAGGTGAGGATTATGACGGTTAACACCGTCAGGGTCAGGAGGATTAATTTTTTCATAAAATATCCTTTTTGGAGAAAGTTCTTTTGTGCTGGCAGGCCGAGGTGAGGCGTATTGGCATATGCCTATATGCTAAGAAAGTTCTTTGGCCTTGGCAAGGCACGCCGTGAAGGCCACCGACGGTGGAGAAGTGTACTTTTCTGCTATGCGGCAGAAAAGTACCAAAGAGAACGCACCCAAGCGGGGGCGAACCTACGGATTCGC
>CAKRSS010000095.1 GCA_934401725.1 uncultured Eubacteriales bacterium
GCTCTCGTCTGCCTGAACCGTTCACCCACTTAAACCTCCGCCAAAACAACAGTTTTGCGAAGCAAAACTGCGAGGAGCGAATCCGTAGGCGGGAGGCCGCAAAAAAGCACCCCCATGGGGGTGCTTTTTTGTGGCCTGCCCGACAGGATTCGAACCTGCGGCCTCAAGAGTCGGAGTCTTGCGCGCTATCCAGCTGCGCCACGGGCAGATGTCTGACCCGTATAGTATATCACATTGCGCGGGAAAATTCAAGTACAATTTCGTAATTTCCGCAAAAATCTGAAAATCACCGCGATGTGCTCGGTTTCGGGTAGGTAAAAAAGTGCTGCTCCGCGATGCCGGATGGGCGCAGGGCAAAACCGGTATCGCTCCATTCGACGGTGTAGTCGTCGTACACCCAATCTATGCGGTCGTTTTCATCGCAGGCCAGCTTGCGGAACTGACAGTTTCCGATTCGCACATAGACGTCCGCGCCTCCGGCGACCAGAAACTGCCAGTTAACTATCAAGATCCTCCGCTCCCCGTCGGGCGAATACTCGTGGTAAAGCCGCCTATCGACCGTCATCCGGAGCATATCGACCACACCCGCGAACAGCAACAGCACTATAAGCACCACGCTCAGCGCCCGAATCCAACCATTAAGCCTCATGAAAAAAGCGCAAAACGCAACCCCCACCGCCAGAAGCAGCAGTCCGAGCATAACCAGCCTGCCCTCGATATTGTTGAACGAGCTGAGCTTCGGCGTGAGGAAAAATATACTGTCATGCGCCCGCGTGAACACGATTATATTCACTCCAAACATCACAAACGCTAAGCCGTACGCAGCCAGCAGAATCAAAAACACCTTAGTGCGCGTTTTCATTTGTCGTCCTCCTCGCGGTATGAAGCAGTGAGCGGCACGGAATTCCCACCGATGCGGAAATCCACGCCCGCGCGCTGCGCCTGTGAGCGCTGATAGCAGCGCTTTATGCTGTATGTCCGGCCGTCCTTGACAAAATTTGCGCCCGTCTGGTGGAAGCAGAACGGCACATTTTTCGCGACGCATTGCGCGCGCAGCTCAAGTATCCAGTCGAAATAGCAGGGACGCGCGAACACGCCCGACTCGCCGCCCGCCGACACCTCATCGATGCTCGCGTCGAGGTAGGGCGAGAGGTCGACCGCCGTCAGCATGGGTGCGACGATAATGGACTTGTGCCGTATCGGCAGCCTCCGGAAGATGGGCAGACGGTAATCGGCCATCTGCTGGTTTTCGACCGTGCACCCGATGAGCACGTTTTCATAGCCGTCGCCCCAATCGGGCGGCAGACATGACTCGAGCCTGTCAATGCGCTTGGTGAAAAAATAAAACCGGCAGTCCGACCGCTCGCGCATCATGCGCCAGCACTCCGGACGCCACTCATCGGCGTCCGAGAGCAGAAAATCCGAGGTGAAGCAGGTGAAAACCACCCGTCCGGACGGTATTTTGTAACTGCCGTCCCGCGATTTTTTGACCGGGAGGGCGAAGTTGCCCGTCTTGCGGCACTCGCTACTCGAGCGGTCAGCGCCGTACATGGCGTCCTGGCGGTAGACATAGCAATATCTGCACCCCGGACTTATCTTGGTGCAGCCGTGCCACGGGTTCCAATCCGCGTATATTCCGTCCCGCATGTCTCCTCCCCTTCGGCTTCCGCCTAGTTTTCTGTATTTTTTCTACATTATATTATACGACTCCGCGCGGGGCGTGTCAATAGCGAAAAAATTTTTGGGAAGTCCTTGACAAACCGGTCTACATGGCGTAAAATGACGTTAGTTTACAAACTATAAACCGGAAAGGAGCAGTCATGGAACGAAAAACACCAGGGGGAAGAACTGACACAAACCGCGTTTTTATCACTGTGCTCAACATGAGCCTAATCGTCGGTGTCGCCGTTGTGGTCTGCATTGCGGCGGCTGTCTGCCTGCTGACCAATCCTTCCGACCGGCGCGCCTCACCCGACACCCCCGCCACTTCCGAGCCCTTGGTATTACTCAACGACATCCTTATCATCACGACGGATAAGCCCGCAGTCAACCCGTCCACCGATTACACGAAGGAGAGCTTTTCGGAGGGCGCTGTGATACTGGTCTGGAAAATGTCGAAGTCCGGCTACTGCTGCACCATCTTCCCCGCCGAAAGTCGGAAGTGGAGCGAAAAGCCTATTCCCGAGGTCAAGTCATACAGCCTCGAGCAGATGGGCGGGCTGATAAAGAAGTACGAAATACCGTCGGACAAAATCACGCTGACACCGGCCGCAAACGCCTACTCGAGCTACATGTGGGTCGACAGGCTTGACGACGCGGCGGAGGCAGCCGAAATTTTTCGTCGGCTCGGCATAGACAACGCCGAAATGTATCTGCCGACCGACAAATAAATCCGTTTCTCCTCAAGCGGTGCTTGATTCAAGCGCCGCTTGCTTTTTTTCGCGGCGCGGACGTGGTAAAATGACGTCGCAGGCCGGAAGTCTGCGGAAAGGATACATCAGAATGTTCGCCTCGATAAAAATACGCAACAAGCTCCCACACCTCCGCCGATGCCACGACGAAGGAGTCCCCACACGCTACGACGCAACCAAACCCGCGTGCTCCGACGCGCCCGAAGACGTCCCACAGTCGGGCGTCGACTGGGAGCGCGGCCGGGCGTCGCTGTTTTCCACTCAATTAATGCTTGACTCAAGCGGCACTTGCTGTTATTATATATCTGTAAGCGGTACAATGGCATCGCAGGTCGGAAGCCTGCGGAAAGGATGAATCAAAATGTTTGACACAGTGAAAGTAGGAAAAAACATTGCAAGACTGCGCAAGGCGCGCAACATGACACAATTTGAGCTTGCCGACGCGCTCGGCATCAGCTTTCAGGCGGTCTCGAACTGGGAACGCGGCGCGTCAATGCCCGACATATCCAAGTTTCCCGACCTTGCCGACCTTTTCGGCGTGACAATCGACGAGATACTCGGCAAAAAGAACCCCGTCGTCGAGCGACTGGCGCGCGACGAGACAATCGACACACGCACCGTAACGCCCGCGGAAATTGAGGAAGCGGCGGCGCTTGCAAAGCCGCGCCAGCTCGAGAAAATAGTAGAGGACAACCTTGAAAGCCTTGTCAGCGCCGCGGCATCCGAGCCGGAGGAAAAGGCCGACACCGCGAGCGGTACCGGGGACGGCGGCGAGGCCGAATCCAAGTCCGACACCGCGGGCGGAACCGAGGACGGTGCCGAGGACGGCGACAAGGCCAGCACGGATTCTGACGCAACCCCCGACGCTAAATCCGACGAAGCAAGCGACGCAGAACCCAACCAAAAGCGCTACAATGCATACGACATACTCAACACGCTCCTGCCCTTTCTTAGCGACGAAGAGATCAACCGGCTCGCCCGTGAGGCGGCGTCCACAGGTAAAAATATGGATGTTTTTCTCCCGTTCCTCGACGAGGAGAGTGTCAACGTGCTGGCGCAAAAGGCCTTTGAGAAGGGCGGAGCGCGCGCGATCGAGGCCTATCTGCCCTTCATGTACGAGAAAGACGTCAACAAGTTGGCCAAAAAGGCATTTGAGGAGAGCGGAACGGAATCGCTCGAGGCTTATCTGCCCTTCATGAGCGACGGCGCAATCGACGACATACTCAAGGCTGCCGCGCAGCGCGGCGATGACATCGAGCCGCTGCTGCCCTTCGCCACCGACGGCACAATCGACGACTGCGTGGCCGAATACGTCCGCGCGGGGCGCTCAATCGAGCCGCTGTTGCCCTTCATGAACGACTTCCACCAACTCGCCGAGGTAGCAGAGCTCTACATCGAAAACGGCCGCGACATCGAGCCGCTGCTGCCGTTCATGGAAAGCAGCGACCTCACGGGGCTCGCGTTCGACAAGTACCTCGCGCAGGGGCGCGATCCGTCCGTATTGCTCCCCTTCCTCGAGGAACCCGAGGTTGCCCGCTTAGCGCGGCTCGTCTGCAAGCGCGACGGCCTCGGTGCGCTCGGCGAATACCTGCCGTTCATGAGCGACGCCGACATACGGAAGCTGATGGCGGAGTTGATGAAGGAATAATGTTTTTGCGGTTCTCGCAGGTGGATGCCTGCGGGGACTGCTTTTTTATAAATGAGTTCTTTGGCTTTGGCAGGCTGCCGCCGTGGCGAATTCCGACGTGTTCGAAGTGTACTTTTCTGTTATGCAACAGAAAAGTACCAAAAGAATGCACCAACGGGGAAGAACCTACGGTTCTTCCCCTCTGGACACCCCCAACTCCCTTGATGGATTGGTGGTGGCGTGCGTCACCCTCATTGCACGCACGCATCCGGCATCACGCCTTTCAGTGACGCACGCCCTGTCCCCGCTCGGACTCGCCGTGAAGGGTTCTAAAAGCGTTTGTTCTAAACTTAGCGTGACGTTTTTCGAGGCCGACCAGTGCGTGCATGCGGATGGCAGCTTATAGGGGTGAGGCTTTGGTGCGGCAGGTTTGAAGGAGTTAGCTTAGCCTTGATTGGTGCGCTGTTTCCTCCCACACCTCCGCCTAATTAGCCTTCATGAGCGGCGGAGCCGCAATATGATGGCGCGGGTCGTGCGGCGTGAGCTATCGGTTCTATCGAACCTCATCCGAGCGGTGAAGCACTCTTCGAAAACTTCATCCCGAGAACCATTTGTACCGCAGACGCTCCCACCGGGACGTACTTCAGGCCGCCGGGGCGGGGCGTCCAAT
>CAKRSS010000096.1 GCA_934401725.1 uncultured Eubacteriales bacterium
TAGCCCCCTTTGGGGCGACTCTTTTGGTACTTTTCTGCTCGCGGCAGAAAAGTACACTTCTCCACCGTCGGTGGCCTTCACGGCGGCAGCCTGCCAAGGCCAAAGAACTTATTTTTCAAAAACGCTTTCCACCGACGTTCGGCGAGTACACTTCTCCACCGTCGGTGGCCTCCACGGCGAGAACCCGCCAAGGCCAAAGAACTTATTTTAAAAAACGCTTTCCACCGCCCGCAGGCGGCGGGACTCTCCTCCGCATCAAAAACCCCCGCCGTGTGGCGGGGGTTTTGGTTATTGTTTGCGCTTGTCGGCGGCGCGTTGGATGGCTTTTGCGATTTCGACAATGGGGATGACGAGCAGAGCGAGTCCCATTGCAACGGCGTATTCGGTGAGACTGATGCTGGTGAAGTGGAACAGCTCCTTGAGGAAGGGCACGTAGATGACGGCGGTCGTCAGCACGAGCGCGGCACCCATCGAGCCGATCAACCACCAGTTGATGTTGCGCAGCTTGAAGATCGAACCCTTCTGCGAGTGCATGTTGAGAGAGTGGAATATCTCGCACATCGACATGGTCAGGAACGCCATGGTCATGCCGTCGTGGGCGTCCGCAATGTTGAAGAAGCTGAAGGCCGACTTGTCGGCAAGCTCCATCCACTCGCCAACGTAGAAGGCAATAAGCGTCAGTATCGAAACTGTAAGTCCCTGATAGAACACGCTTATGCCGACACCGTTCGAGAAAATTCCCGACTTGGAGTCACGCGGCTTGCGCTTCATAATGTCCGGCTCGCCCTTCTCCATGCCCAGCGCAAGCGCCGGCAGAGAGTCGGTGATGAGGTTGATGAACAGCAGGTGCGGCGCTTCAAGTATGACACAGCCACACAGCGTCGCGACGAATATGCTTATGACCTCGGACAGGTTGGACGACAGTAAGAACTGTATCGCCTTGCGGATGTTGTCGTAAATCCGACGACCCTCCTCGACAGCCGAGACAATGGTTGCAAAGTTGTCATCCGCAAGTATCATGTCGGCAACGTTCTTGGTGACGTCCGTGCCCGTGATGCCCATGCCGATGCCGATGTCGGCGTTCTTGATGGACGGCGCGTCGTTGACGCCGTCGCCCGTCATGGCCGTGACCATGCCGCGCGCACGCCATGCGTTGACAATTCTCGTCTTGTGCTCGGGCTTGACGCGGGCGTAAACGCCGTAAAGCTCAACGTCGCGGGCGAAATCCTCGTCCGAAATCTCGTCAAGCATGGCTCCCGTGATGGCCTGCGACGGGTCGTTGATAATTCCCAGCTGCATTGCAATCGCAGCGGCAGTGTCGCGGTGGTCGCCCGTTATCATAATCGGTCGTATGCCCGCCTCGCGGCAGCGCTCGATGGCCGCCGGAACCTCATCGCGCACAGGGTCAATCATGCCGACAAGTCCTATCATTATAAGTCCGTCCTCGGCGGCAGGCGTCAGCTCGGCAGGCTGTGCGTCGTAAACGCGGTAGGAAGCCGCCAGCACACGCAGCGCCTTGTCGGCCAGCTTTTTGTTCTCGGCGACGTAATACGCGCGGCGCTCGTCCGTCATGGGCAGAATCTTGCCTCCCTCGAGATAACGGTCGCACTTTGAAATGACAACGTCCGGCGCGCCCGTCGTGTGCTGAATGAATCCGCCCTCGGGACGGCTGTGCAGCGTCGTCATGAGTTTGCGCTCGGAGTCAAAGGGTATCTCGGCCACGCGCGGATAGGCCGCGGTCAGCTCGTATTTCGGCAGCCCGACCGACTTGGCGTAGTTGACGACGGCAGCCTGCGTCGGGTCGCCGTTCGCCATGCCGTTCTCGTCAAGTTCGGAGTCGGAGCACAGCGCAAGCGAGGTTGCAAGCAGCTTCTCGTCGTCGCCCGAATGCTCGACAACGGTCATTTTGTTCTGCGTCAGCGTGCCCGTCTTGTCGGAGCAGATGATCTGGGTGCAGCCCAGCGTCTCAACCGCCGTCAGCTTGCGGATGATGGCGTTGCGCTTGGACATTTTGGTCACGCCGATGGAAAGCACGATGGTCACCACGGCGGCAAGCCCCTCGGGAATGGCCGCGACGGCAAGGCTGACCGCCAGCATGAAGGATGAAAGTATGGTCTCGAACGCCACACCGTCCTTAATCAGGCTTACCGCGAACATAATCACGCATATGCCGAGCACAAGCCAGGTCAGAATCTTGCTCAGCTGCGACAGCTTCTGCTGAAGCGGCGTCTCGCCCTCCTCGGCGGAGGCGATTGCGGAGGCGATTTTGCCCATCTCGGTGTCCATACCGGTGGAGCAAACCACCATTTTGCCGCGCCCGTAAACAGCGCAGCTGCCCATGTATACCATGTTGACGCGGTCGCCGAGCGTGATGTCGCCCTTGCTGTCGTCAAGCACGTCGGCAGTCTTCTCGACAGGAACCGACTCGCCCGTCAGCGCGGCCTCCTCACCCTTGAGCGAGACGCACTCAATAAGGCGTCCGTCGGCGGGGATGGCGTCGCCGGCCTCGAGCATGACAACGTCGCCCACGACCAGCTCCTCGCTCTTTATGTGAATCAGCTTGCCGTCGCGGATGACCTTTGAGGTCGCGGCGGCCATTTCTTTAAGTGCGTCGATGGCCTTCTCGGCCTTGCTCTCCTGCACCACGCCGAGCACGGTGTTGAGCACGACGACGAACAGAATGATGAAAACGTCGGTAAACGACTCGCCCTGAAGCCACGATGTAACGCCCGAAATGACGGCCGCCGCGATCAGAATCAGCACCATCGGGTCGGCAACCTGCGACAGAATCCGCTTGATGAGCGAGGTTTTTTTGCCCTCTTCAAGTCGGTTTTTGCCGTTTTGCTCAAGCCTTGACGCAGCCTCAGCCGAGCTTAGTCCGGACTCGGTGGAGCCTGTTTGCTCCAGCACCTGCCGGACAGACTGAAAATAATGTTTCACAGTCTTTCTCCTTATAAAATTTTGCGGGGGGTAAAAAAATAACGGGACAAAATGCACGGAAAACCGCGCACAAGTCTCGTTCAGAAGCCGCGGGGGCGGCAATCTCCGTGCCAGACGGTACTCAAAGCGGCACCGCCACGATGTTGACCCGGAGCGCGTTTTCACGCGAACTACTCCCCTATGCGACTATGATTGTATCATATCCGCCCGGTTTTGTCAAGAATTTGGTCAAAAAATTTTTTCGCGGCGCGCACCATACGCACGAGCCGCGCAAAAGTTCCGAGGGAAAATTACCCTTGGAGCGCGTTTTGTGGCGATTTCGGGGCGATTTTATCATAAAAAGCGGATGCGTTTCCGTCCGATGGAGGCACAGGAAAACATTTTGACTTGTGGCGGCCGGGTGCATATGATACAATTTTTGCGTAAGGTTCGAGGCTTCACCGCGTAATACCGATGGTGCAGCAGCGCAGTGGCGCCTCAGATCAAAGGAGGACAGGAACATGAAAAACAAACTCAAAAAACGATGTAAGAGCATCGTCGTCTTGCTGCTTGCCGCATTGGTGATGACGGCAGGGCTGACGACAGCCGCGGCGGCGCGTGTGCCAAGCGACGGCGCGTGGGTGCACATCGAGGTATCGGACACGACACTCGCCGGGCTCTGGCGCGACGGCGAGCTTTACGTGCCGCTCTACGCAACCGCCGATGCCATCGGCGGCACGGTTTACGGCTGGAGCTTTTCGGGCGGCTGTGCCTACGTCGACGCCGACGGGCTGTATCTGACCGCTGTGCCGGGCAGTCTGTACATAACGGCGAACGAGCGCTGCTTCTTCACCGGCGAGCCTGTAATCGACCCGGACGGTGTGGTTTACGTGCCGGTCGAGCCGGTAGCGCGCGCGTTCGGGCTTGAGGTCGTCTACGCGTCGTGGGGCGCCTGCCTTTACGGCACAGGGCGCGACTACTGCGCGTGGGCGTCCGAGGTCTACTACGGCGACGAGGTCTACTGGCTGTCGCGCATTATCAACGCCGAGTCGGGCGGCGAGCCTTTTCTCGGCAAGATAGCGGTCGGAAACGTGGTACTCAACCGCGTGGCGAGCCCGTCCTACCCCGACTGCATCTGGGGAGTGATATTCGATCACCGCTACGGCTGGCAGTTCACGCCCGCCGCGAACGGAACGGTCTACCGGACGCCGTCCGCCGAGAGCATTGCGGCGGCGAAGGTATGCCTCGAGGGCTACTCGCTCTCGGACGAGATACTCTACTTCCTCAACCCGCGCATCGCGACCAGCTTCTGGATTGTGCGCAGTTGTGTGCCGGTGATGTCGATAGGGAATCATGATTTTTATAAATAAGTAAGGTGATTTGACAATGTCGGTTCTCGCAGGGAAGCCTGAGGGAGCCGATTTTTTATAAATAAGTTCTTTGCCCTCAAGGGCGCACGCCGGAACGTTCGGCGGAAAACGGTTTTAACAAATAAGTTCTTTACCCTTGGTGGGGACACGCCGTGGAGGCCACCGACGGTGGAGAAGTGTACTCGCCGAGTGTCGGCGGAAAACGGTTTTAACAAATAAGTTCTTTACCCTTGGCGGGGACACGCCGTGGAGGCCACCGACGGTGGAGAAGTGTACTTTTCTGTTATGCAACAGAGAAAGAACAATTTGATTATGCCGAAGGCATAATCAAATTCAAAAGAATGCACCCAAGCGGGGGCGAACCTACGGATTCGCCCCCCTTGGGGATCCCCCCACTCCCGTGGGGATGCG
>CAKRSS010000097.1 GCA_934401725.1 uncultured Eubacteriales bacterium
TGGTCGGAGTGACAAGATTTTGAACTACGCTTTGCGCCGATGTTCAGTTGAACCGGCAGCCCGCCTGGCGCAAAGCAGCAAACGCGAAGCGTTTGCGAAGGTCAAAACGGTGGAATTTCGATGAAAATCAAAAAGGAAGGGTTTATCCCTTCCTTTTCGATTTTGGTCGGAGTGACAAGATTTTGAACTACGCTTTGCGCTGATGTTCAGTTGAACCGGCAGCCCGCCTGGCGCAAAGCAGCAAACGCGAAGCGTTTGCGAAGCACAAACAGCACTGCAACGAAAAAACGAGCGGACCGGGCAAGCCGATCCACTCGTTTTTTGGTCGGAGTGACAAGATTTTGAACTACGCTTTGCGCCGATGTTCAGTTGAACCGGCAGCCCGCCTGGCGCAAAGCAACAAACGCTGCGCGTTTGCGAAGGTCAAAACGGTGGAATTTCGATGAAAATCAAAAAGGAAGGGATAAACCCTTCCTTTTCGATTTTGGTCGGAGTGACAAGATTTGAACTTGCGACCTCTTGGTCCCGAACCAAGCGCTCTACCAATCTGAGCCACACCCCGATCTCGCTGATACCCGGTTAGTATATCATATCGGAGCGATTTTGTCAAGGCTTTTTTGAAAATTCGCGGCGGTTTAGAGCGGTGGTCAAACTAAAGTGAGTGAATGCGAGAAGTGGTATGACTTGATTGGTAAAATCCTAACAACCCATCATTATCCGTCCGAGACTTATTGTGGAACAAGCGGCGCACGCGTTGTGCCGACATCGGTCAGCTGGAATTTAGCCTGCTCTCCGAATACAACGTTTATAACGAGTTTTTCCCTTGAGTAATAGACGGTGTCGAGACTTCCATCATCGGAGAACGTTATGCCGTAAAAAATTGTGTAATCGCGATCTTTTTTATCCTTTCGGGAATATTCAAAGTCATATTTGTCTTCGTAAGGATAGGCTATAAATTTCGCTTTAGGCATCCCCTTCACTGCTTCAATTGCAGTTTCACCGTATTTTGCAACGCGGTAACTGCTTGTATATGTTTCGTATCTATAATCCTTGTCAATAAAAGTTTCATACAGAATGTCACCGCTTTCTATGTGACGCAATGCCATTTTGTAGTATGTTTCATCTTCACTGACGTTGTAAACATACACCAAAATCTCAAAATCCAGCATGCTTACGTTGTTATTTTCATCTGCATATTGCGCAACTAAGGTATCCGGAATGACTTCAAGTATAAGATTTGTGCATATATCGTTATTATCAACGATTACAATGGCAGTATAATTTGATCCGGGGCATATCTCCTTCAGGCGACTCTTGGGCAGTTTCTCATAAAAGATATTTGCAAATAATTGTTCGCTAGCATCTGGAAACGTCCGCACAAGGACTGGAAATATGGCGCTCAGCAGTACAATTGCAATCACTATCCAGCGTAAAATCTTTTTTGCTCTCGGTTTTTTGGGTTGTTCGTTCATAACTTTAATGCCTTTCTTATTGTCAATTTTTGTAGGTTCCCCTGAGGTTATTGTACCATACGCAGGGGCTTTTGTCAAGGGCAGTCTTGGTGTTCATAGGCATATGCAATATGCCTCCCTCCCCCTGATTAATCCCTCCGTTTCCGGCATAAAATAATACCAGCGCACACCGCGCCCGGCAGGGCGCATCCCCTCCCCCTGCCGGTACCGCAAATCGGAGGTCAGTATGAAAATCCTCATATGCACCGACGCCTTAGGATACGGCGGCGCGGAAACCCACGTCCTCGCGCTCGCCGGCGAGCTCGACGCCATGGGTCACAGCGTCACCGTCGCCGCACCGCACGGGGAGCTCGAACGCGAGCTGCCCGATTCCGTCACCTTCTTCCCGCTCCCGGCGTTCCACGGCTCGCAGCGCACAGCGCCCCGACTGCCCGGCTCCCTCGGGCTTATCCGCCTGCTCCGCGTGCGCCGTCGCCTCGCCTCGCTCGCCCGGCGCGGCTTCGACGTCATGCATGCCCACGCGCGGCTCCCCGCACTTCTGCTTTGCGGCATCGCACGACGGCGGCGCATTCCCCTCGTCGTCACGGCGCACGCCATGTTCCGCATGACCCCGCTGCGCCGTCGCCTGTCGCGCTGGGGAGACCGGACAATCGCCGTCAGCGAGGACATCAAACAGTTGCTCGTCAGCCGCGGCGGCGTGTGGGCGGACAACGTCACCGTCATCCCCAACGGCATCGACACCGTCCGTTTCAGCCCGGCAACCACGGAAAGCGAGGAGTTCGGTATGGCCGAAGTGGCCTGCGCGGACGAGGTCGGCGTGACGGGCGAGTCGGAAATACGGCCGGAAATGCGGTCGGCCGCGCGGGATTACCTCAGCGCGGGCGCTGAAATTTATGAGGAATCCGGGGAAACCGAGGCCGCCGAAGAGTTCGGGAAATCCGCGAAAACCGAGGAGTTCAAAGAGTCCGATGAATACGCGAAAAACGAGGGGTCCGGGGAATCCGGGAATTCCGAGGATCCCGCGTCGTCCAGCCCCTCCCCGCACATAATTTTCGTCAGCCGACTCGACCACGACTGCTCATCCGCGGCGGCGGCGCTTTGCCGTCTGGCGGGGCGGTTGCGCGGCGAATTTCCGGGGCTGACCGTTACCATCGTGGGCGGCGGCGACCGCTACGGCGAGCTCTCTACGCTCGCCGAGCTTATGAACACGGCCTGCGGCGACGAGGTCGTGCGGCTGACGGGCGCGCGGAGCGACGTCGGGATACTGCTGCGCCGGGCCGACATTTTCGTCGGCGTGTCGCGCGCGGCGATGGAAGCGGCGGCCTGTGGCCTGCCCGTCATACTCGCCGGGGACGAGGGCTACGGCGGCATTTTCAGCCCCGGCGACGCCGTCGATCCGACCAATCTCTGCGCGCGCGGGTCCGCGGGGTCGCTGGCCGAGTCACTGTTTGACGACATCTGCCGTCTCGCACGCCTGCCCGCGGACGAGCGGCGACGGCTCGGTCAGGCGGGACGCGAGTTCATCATACGTCACCACTCGGCGGCAGCGTCGGCCGAGCGGACGGTCGCGGTCTATCGCGAGGCCGCGGCGCTGTTCGCGAAGGGACAGCCGCGCGCGGTCATATGCGGCGGGGCGGGCTTCGGAAACCCCGGACTCGACGCCGCCGCGGACGTGCTCATACGTCGTCTGCGCTCGAAGGGGCTGAAGCCGGCCGAAATCTGCCTGATTGTACCCTCCCCACGGCGCGCGCAGGTGCGGTTCGGCGTCCGGTGCATCGGGCGGCGCAACGGCGCGGCGATACGGCGGGCGCTGCTCTCGTCGCGGCTGCTGCTGCTCGGAGGAGGCTCGCTTATCCACTCCGGCGCCGGTATCGCGATGAGAACATCCGGGCGCGCGCCATGGCAGGTGTTCGGACGTGCGTTTGAGCGTGCGTTTGAGCGTATATCGGGGCGTGCGCCGGGCCCGGGCGGGCTGAGGAACTACCGGCGACTGGCCGCGCGGGCGCAACGGCTGGGGTGCGGCGTCATGATCTGGGGCGCGGGGCTCGGTCCGCTTTACGGCGAGACGGCGCGGCGACAGGCGGCGCTGCTGCTCGGGGGCGCGGGACTGATACTTCTGCGCGAGCCGCTGGCACTTGACATAGCGCACAGTCTCGGTCTGCGGCTGGACGGCGGCTCGGTTTACGCCGACCCGGCGCTGCTGACCGAGCCCTGCGGGCGCGAACGCGCGGCAATGTTACTCGGGGACGGCAATTATTTCGCGGTGTCGCTGCGTCCGCCGCGGCGTGGCGAGGGCGTCGGGACATCAGGGCGTGGTTTGGGGCTTGGACTCGGACTCGGCTCCGGCCTTGGTTCCGGACTTGGTTCCGGGCTTGGTTCCGGCTCCGGACGCGGGTTTGCCGCCAGTGCTTCTGCGCGCGAGGAGGAGCACCGGCGAATGCGGCTGGCGGCGGCGCTGGACGGGATAAGTCAGGTTTGCGGGGCGGAGGCGGTATTTTTCATAATGTCGCCGGAGGACAGGGACTTCACCGAGTCGGTGCGGCGGCACATGGAGCGTCCGGGGCGCGTCCTCGACGGACTGACGCCGGGCGAAACAGTCGCGCTGCTCGGTCGCTGTCGCGTGACGGTGAGCATGCGGCTGCACCTGCTCGAGTTCAGCTTTGCGGCGGGAATCCCGGCGATTGGCATCGGCAACACGCCGGACATACTTGGTTTCATGTCCTACGCCTCGCTCCCCGCGCCGCTTCCCGCGACGCTGAGCGCACCCGCGCAGTTGGTCTCGCTCGCCGCGTCCGCGGCCATGCGTCCCCGCGTTGACGTGGCGCGGAGGGAGGAGCTTTTGGCGCTGGCCTCCGCGGGGGTGGACAGGGTGGCGTATTGCATATGCCGGTGCGAGGATTGATTAAATTGATTTTTGCGGTTTCCGCAGGGGATGTGGGCTATTGCATATGCACGTATGCGTAATTGATTAAATTGATTTTGCGGTTCTCGCAGGTGGCGGCCTGCGGGAGCCGCTTTTGTTAAAAAAGTTCTTTAGCCTTGGCGGGGACTCGCCGTGGAGACCACCGACGGTGGAGAAGTGTACTCGCCGAACGTCGGCGGGAAGCGATTTTTGAAAAATAAGTTCTTTAGCCTTGGCAGGCGCACGCCGTGGAGGCCACCGACGG
>CAKRSS010000098.1 GCA_934401725.1 uncultured Eubacteriales bacterium
CGGCTTCTTTATTGTGGGATTCGAACGGGTCGGTAGTGAATGACCTGCCGGTGGCAGGTCAGAGCCGACCCTGACCGAGCCAGCAGGCGAGAATTCGAATCCCTTCCTCTCCGCCAAAAACAAACCGCCGAAACTTGTTTCGGCGATTTGTTTTTCGCAGAGACGATACGATGAGAACCCTCTCAATTTCGCTCTGCGAAATTGATATTTTGCGGCAAGAGAGTGGAGAGGAGCGGTCGCGGCGAGCGCAGCCGCAAAAGTGGGTTCAGAATCCCTTCCTCTCCGCCAAAAACAAATCCCCCACCCGACCGGGTGGGGGGATTTTTGCCATTGCTAGCGAGTGGTGGGCGGTGAAGTCTTAGTCTTCAGGGCAGCAGAAAATATATTCGTACGACACAAGCGTAGCGGAGGAGTAGTCGCACCTGGTGCAGGTCTCGATTTCGAAGGTTTCTTTCTTGCATCTGGGGGCGGTGGTGTTGACGCGGTGGAGTATTCTCGAGGCGGTGCTGGTTTCAAACTTGTGTCCGAACACAGAGCACAGTATGCTCCGTGTCGCGATGCCCGACTCATTCCCGGTGAGGTAGTTGACGATGTTCGTCTTGGCTCTCTCGCTGAGTGTGTTATCGGGGTCGAGCATCACGGTAACGTTGCCGACTTCAAATATGTACTGGCTGGAGGTTGCGGACGCGTTGACGCAGAGCGCAAACAGCAGCGCGATTGCTACAAATATGGTGATTATTTTCTTGTTCATATGTGTTTCAGTCCTTTCAGAATTATTTCAAGAGATTCTATGTCGTTTGCGAGAACGCAGTAGCGATATTTGTCGGTCCGGCATACTGCCTGGTAGGTTGAGTCACCGACCTTCAGCACGCAGAACGTGCCGCAGACAGTTTCAAACGACGCGTAGTCGTACTTTGATAGGTCTTCCTCGATGTCGTAATCTATCGAGAACGAGACACTATGATCTGTGAAAACATAGCTCAACGAACCCTTGTTTTCCTCCGCAAAACCGATGACCATGAAGATGCTGTCTATACGTGTATTTCCCGGCAGCTCCGCGGGGTAATAAATATCAAGGTTTTCGTTGTCCCCGGCCAGCGCATCTATACTCCTATACGATTTTGAATGGCCGATTCTCGTATATGTAACGCCGTCTACGTCAATGCTCTCGCCCGGCTGCATGTCGCGTGTGAGATTTGAAAGAAAGTCCGAAAAACGTTCCGCTTCTTTCGGGAACGCAAACGCTCCTACGCAGAAGATGCAGACCATAATCACGGACACGAACGCGCTTAACGTGTGCTGCATCCGGAACCTTCCGTGCAGTCTGCCCTCACGCCCCGCCCTCAGCCTTCGCGGCTTTCGCGACGGCTTATGGCGCTCGCCGGGAATGTTCGCGCCGCCACCAAGCAGCTCGCTGACGTATTCAGTGCACGCCGCGATCAGTTCGACGTCCGCCTGCCCCTCGGGCTTGTCCTTTTCCTCGTCGATGATGTCGAACAGACGCGCGATTTTTTCCTCGTCGGACAGAGCGCTGAGGCTTTCCGGCAATTTATCCACACGGGCCATAGGCTGTGTCTCCTTCGGCATATAAATATAACATTAGTGCCCACCCCCTCATGTATATAATGGACGGTGAGCACTAAAATTCAGCTTTTTTTGAAAAATAATTAGAAATTATTTTCAAAATTTTCTTGTTTATGAGCTTGCGGCGTGCGTAGAACAGGCCGGCGTTGATGTTATATTTTTTGATGATTTCGGCGGTGGGCAGGTCGTCGAGGTAGACGGAAACAAAAAAGTCCCAATCGCTTTCCGAAAGGGAGTGTCTGATGAGACGGAGCACCATCTGCAGGTCGTGGGAGTCGTCGATTTGACCTAATTTTTCGTCGAATGTTGCGAGAAACGGTTGTGCGGCTTCGGAGTCAAGGGTCACTATCACGGGGCTGCGTCTGGACTTCTTTCGGAAATCTCTCATTTTGTTCCCGGCGGTTCTGTAAAGCCACGTGACAATGACGGCGGGCGTGTGCGGAGAAATTGAATTCCATTTGAGCTGAAGGACGAGAAAGGTATCCTCGGTTAAATCCTCGGCGGTGTAATCACTGCACGGCAGCTTGGCCATGATGTACCTTCGTATGACCTCAAAATATTTGGCATAATACTCGGAGAATTCACTCCAATCCTCCTCCATGGCCGATTATCACACCTTCCTGGCAAAATTTTCGTCGAATTTCCCTAAAAAACGAATATCGACAGTCTGTATTATATACGATTCACAGAAGTTTGTCAAATAAAAAATCATAAAAAATTAAGATTTTTGCAAAAAATTTTGCGAACGCAGGGGAACTCTACATAATATATTCCAGTAAAGCACAATTACGGAGCGCGGCCGCCCCGGTAAACCATACTATAAAAAAATATGCTGCATACATATTGACAACCATCACAAAACAATATATAATATTTACAGATCAAGGCAACCGAGACTTTTGCTTGCCTGCGGATGCAATCTATTGTGATTAAAGGAGGGCTCCCTATGGCTGAATCACCTGGTTTCCCAACACTTCTGCTCTCATTGGGAGCGGCGGCGTTGCTTTTGGCCGGGGTGGTGCTGTGTATTGTGTTTGCGCTGCGGCGGCGCAGGACGGCGGCAATCGCAACGGCTGTCACGGCGGTGGCGCTTGCGCTTATCGTCTGCATCCCGACGGTTGCCATGGGCGACGGATGGACCCGGCGGCTGCCGGGCGGCGAAATAACGCAGGGGGCCTACCGTCTGCCGGACGGCGAGTTCAGCGACACCGCGCTTTACGGCATGGATAAGCTGGCAGACCTCGTCTATGAGCACGCCAGCGACAAGAGCTTCGATTACCGCGACTACACCACCTACATCTGCGGTTTTGAATATTCCGTGGGCAACGACGGCGAGTGGTATTCGTCGTTTGAGATGACCACGCCGCATCGCAGCGCGCAGACGCGCCGCTACGAATGTAACGGAGGGCGGCTGCTGTATGCCTCGGACGACAGAGATATTTCCGCCTATTCCGTGACGGAAAATCTGCGGCTTGACACCTTCCGCGCGCTGCTGCGCACGCTTGAGCAGGCCGACCTCGAGGGCTACGTCGAAAGCCTTAACGCGCAGGCGGCGAACAAAAACTGGCATCTCGTCTACCTCGGCCGCGACGCCGGGCAGGGAAGCGGTATGCGCACTCTGCTCGTCACCTCTGACGGCATTGCCGAGGCCGACTCCACACAGGGCGCGACCAAAGACACGACTTCGGGCGCGACCCCGGCCACGACCACAGGCGCTGACATGTATCTGCTGCTCGCCGTCGGCAGCGAGACCTTCCGGCTGGTAGTTCCCCATGAGGCGATAGCGGTTTAACCTGATAATTTAAGACATCTAAGACGCCCGCGCGCAATCTGCTGACTGCGCGCGGGTATAAAAAGCCCCGAGCCCGGCGAATTCGCCGGGTTCGGGTTTGTTTTATTTATTGCTTGAATTATGTCGTGGGCTTCTGCCACAGCTTCGGGGTGACGGTATACTGTTTTCTATACCAATCCGCGCCGTCCTCGTGATACCAATATTCAAGATCGGAGCTTGCGCTGCCATCGGCATAGGGGTCGGTCGGGCTGTAGAATACAATATTCCAGTCTTTAATCTGCGCCTCGGTGAAGCCATCAACCCTTTTGGCATCAAATTTCTCGTAACCGTAGTATATCTTTTCGGGGGCGTTTTCATTTGCCATAAGCTGGTTCATAAATATTTCACTGACAGAACCGCTGACGACCCATTCCTTGTGCTTTGAGTTATTGGTAACCTTGAAAGTGTCATTAGTGTTCGAAAACGCGCTATGATCGACAAAGCGGACATTTTCGCCGATGATGATTTCTTCCAAATTGGTACATCCATTAAACATACTCGTGGGGATGTTTACCACGCCGTTTCCTATCACAACTTTTTTCAGGTTTTTGCATTGAGCAAACACATGACCGCTATTGCTGTAATAGCTAAAAGCTCTATCAGCATAGGCATTAGAATACTCGGCATACCAATATTCGCCCATTTCCTTCACCGTATCGGGAATCACAATTTCTTCGATGGCGGTATCCCAAAATGCGCCCGACATAATATTTTGAACCGCGTCACCGATGGTGACTTTTTTGAGATTGCTGCACTTTGCAAATGTTTGATACGGAATCACCGTGATATTATCGATAGTAACCTCGCTGATACCCTTACACTGTTTGAAAAGCTCCCCGCCGAAACCGTTTCCGATGGTGGCACCGTCTTTTTCCCAATTCTCATCGCCTGCGGCAGCGTGAAGAATGCCTCCGCCGTTGATATGAAGCTTGAATGTCTTGCCGTCATAGCTGTCATCCTCACGGTCCACCCAACCGGGTAAATCGTAATATTCTGCTTGAGTGATAACATA
>CAKRSS010000099.1 GCA_934401725.1 uncultured Eubacteriales bacterium
TCCCGAGCGGCCAAAGGGGGCAGACTGTAAATCTGTTGTCACTGACTTCGGTGGTCCGAATCCACCTTCCCCCACCAAAGCTCCCGCACACCAGTGCGGGAGCTTTACTTTTTCGCTATTCACTTGCGGAAGAAGTTATAGGTAAGAGTGAAAAGTGAATATGCAAGGTGGCTTTTCGCTCCCGCGAAAAGCTGTTTTTATTTAAGGCATCACCGCGCAATGCCCGGGTGGCACACTTGCCGGGCATCTTTTCCGTCATATTTTACAAAAAATCTTTGCAATTTTTGTTTCATCTGACGAAGAATCTGACTACGCAATTGCACCATCGGAATTACGCGGTGAAGCCTTAACTGAAGGGCGGCCGGCGCACTTTCCGACGTTTTTATCTCAATTCTCCCTTCCCCGCCGTCCCGGCAGCGCCACCCCTCACCACGGCCGCGAGGGGCGCTCAAAAAAATGCGAAAATTCCTCCAAAAAATTTTATTAATTTTTTCGTAATTTCCAAATTGCGACCTTTTTCATTCTTGACAGCCGCCACTACATATGGTATAATTTAATCCGACAGAAGCACAAAGAAACGCAAAATAAAAGGAGATTGAAAGTATGAAAAAATTTGCCTCTATCATTGCTTTGATTCTGGTCGCGGTTATGGCATTGTCGATGGCGTCCTGCCGTAATGGCGGCGACGGTAAAGATACATCCTCTGCCACCCCCGGAAGCACGACCCCCAGTTCCGGCCCGATAACACCCGAGACCACACCCGACTCGTCCGACACCTCTGCATCCGACACGACGCCCCCCACCACCGCGCCCGACACCTCGACCGAGGCCCCCAACGACACCACAACTCCCGCCAAGGACACCACCACCCCGACACCGGTCAAGATCGAGTGGAAGGAAGCCAACATGACCGTTTACGTCTCTGTTGAGAACGCATGGCTGCGCAAGAATCCCGACCTTGACGACACCAGCCGCGACGAGGTTCTGCACCTGCGCGACGCGCTGACCTGCACTGCCACCAGCGAGTCCTGGATGAAGGTCACCTACGGCGGCGAGACCCGCTATATCTCCGCGTCCTGCGTCACCACTGACGACATCAGCGGCAACGATTTCGAGAAGGTCAACGACACAGTCTACGTCACCGTCACCTCCGCATGGGTGCGTCTGGCTCCCTCCACGGCGACCGAGGCAAGAGGCTCCGTCCGCAAGGGCGACACGCTGACCCGCACCGCAAAGGGCAAGGATTGGAGCGAAATCGTCTACCGCGACAAGGACACCAACACCGACAAGAAATATTATATCAGCAACTCCTGCATTTCCACGACAAAGCCCCAGTAATCTGGGATAATGAATAAAACCCCCGGCCCGATGGGCCGGGGGTTTTTCAGTACGAAGCCCCAGTAAGCTGAGATGATGTCCCCCCTGCCGATGGCCGGGGGTTTTTCAGTACGAAGCCCCAGTAAGCTGAGATGATGTCCCCCTGCCGATGGCCGGGGGTTTTTCAGTACGAAGCCCCAGTAAGCTGAGATGATGTCCCCCCCGGCCGATGGCCGGGGGCTTTTAGTACGAAATCTCAGTAATTTGAGATGATGAACGAGCCCCCCGGCCGATGGCCGGGGGGCTCGTTCGCGGCCTCGTGCGCGGAGAGAATAAGTGAGCCCCGTCCATCGGCCGGGGCAAAAATCAAGGGCTGCCGTGCGGCAGCCCTTTTGCTGTGTAATTATTTGAGTGTGGGAACGCCGAAGCCGATGTTCCAGATGTCGGTATCCCAGTAGAGTGTATCGACGAGCAGCGCCGTGCTGTGAAGCTCGTCAAGGGTCTTTGCGATGCCCTCGGTGCAGGTGCCTGCCGCCTTGACCTCGCCGCCGACAGTAATCACTGCGGACGAGCTGTAATAGCACTTGAAGCAGGTGGAGCCGCTGTCGGCCTTGCCGATGACATATCCGTAGTTCGTCGAGTTGCCGCTTATGGTTATATTGCCTTCGGCACAGCTTGCTTTGATTGTGCAGTTTGCGTCGCAGATGCCGACAATACCGCCGACATAGCTGCCACCGACCGCCTCGCTAATCTCAACGGAGGTGTAGCTATTTGAGATTGTACCGTTGGCGGTGTGCTTGGCAACTGCTCCGCCGACATATGAGGTCTCATTTCCCGTATGCGCAATACTTCCGGTCGCCACACAGTCTGTCACCTTGCCGCCGTTGTTCAGCGCGCAGGTGCTTCCGATGTAGTTTTCTCTTGTTCCGCTTGAGCCGGATTTTTCATTCACGCTGATAACTGCATTGGAAGAGCAACGCTCAATTTTACCCGTGCTCTCCTGAATTCCGGCGATTCCGGATAAGTAGCAATGCATATACATATTCGCTCTGCTATATTTTCCGGCGTATCTGTCAGCAGTAATTTTTCCTTCGTATTCACACTGGCTGACTGTTCCGCTGTTTCCGCCAGTAATGCCGCCAGTATACGTCTTTACACGCATGTTGGCATAGGTGCTGTATTCATTGATGGATGCTGAGAAATCACAGACAATATCTGCTCCCGAACTAACGTTTTCTACCACCCCGGTATTTCTACCGGCTACTGCGCCGGTAAACAAAGTCAACGCATGGTATGCCTCGCTGCTCCTGTTATAACTCATGGCAGATTTAAAAGTACCATTGTTCGTCACCGTGCAGTCGGATATAGTTCCGCTGTTATCTCCAACAAGCAAACCGGCGTAAATCATTCCCGCACCAGCGCCAGAGCAGCTGATGGAGAAATAATAGTCATCCAGTATCAGATTCTTTATCGTGCCGCTGTTCTCACGAATGAATCCAACCGTCTTGTCGCTCTCCGTAATCACAAAATTGAAGATTCTGTGTCCCGCGCCGTCGAGGACGCCGGAGAAGGTGTCAATGGGAGTCCATACGTCGCCCTTGAGGTTGATGTCGTTGGCGAGCATGTATTTCGCGGTCGGGTCTTTCGCAATCGCCACGAGGTCAGCGGCGGTGGTAATCATTATGTAGTCGCCGTTGAACTTGGCATAGAGCGTGGTGTTGGCGTTGAGCGCCTTATCGAATTTGTATTCCTGCGTGTAGGCGCGGTCGAAGAACCAACCGGCGAACGTGAAACCGGCCTTCTCGGGGGCATCCGGCTTTGCCGGAATCTCGCCCACATACGCCATCACGTCGGCAACTGCGCTGCCGCCGTCCGTCTCAAACTTTACCGTGTAGCCGTTCACCACGTAAATCGCGCTGACGGTTATATCCGCCGTTACAGCGGCCAGCTCGACATTCTTGTCCCACGAGAGGAACTTGAGCTTTCCTATGTTCGACGGCACCGCGGGCGGCGTAACGGAGGAACCGTAATTCACCGTCACCACGTCGACTGTGTCGCCGTAATAATCCTTGAACGTAACCGTGACCTTCACGGGGTTCCACCTGGCAACAAGCGCGAGGTTGCCTGTAACCTTATCCGTGGTGGTAAAGATGCCGTCGTTGACCGTGTCGCCCGTATACCATCCGGCGAACACAAACCCCGTCTTGCTCGGAATGCTCAGCGCAACCGTACCGCCCGCGAAGGCAGTCGTGCTCGCAACAAACCCGGCTCCGGCTGTTCCGCCGCGCAGATCAAACGTCACAGTGTAGCGAGTGAGCGTACCGGACGCCAGGGATTCAATCCAATCCTGCTCGGTCCCTGTATACTCGGGGTGCGCTTCCTTATATATCTCATAAGCAGACTTTCCGGTGTCGCCTTTTTCACCCTTTTCGCCCTGAGCTCCGGTGTCACCTTTTTCACCCTTTTCGCCCTGAGCTCCGGTGTCGCCTTTTTCACCCTTTTCGCCCTGAGCGCCGGGATCGCCTTTTTCGCCCTTTTCGCCCTGAGCTCCGGTGTCGCCTTTTTCACCCTTTTCACCCTGAGCGCCGGTGTCACCTTTTTCACCCTTTTCACCCTGAGCGCCGGTGTCACCTTTGTCTCCCTTTTCACCCTGGGCTCCGGTGTCACCTTTTTCACCCTTTTCACCTTGGGCTCCGGTGTCGCCTTTTTCACCCTTTTCGCCCTGAGCGCCGGTGTCACCTTTTTCACCCTTTTCGCCCTGAGCGCCGGGATCGCCTTTGTCTCCCTTTTCGCCCTGAGCGCCGGTGTCACCTTTTTCACCCTTTTCACCCTGAGCTCCGGTGTCGCCTTTTTCACCCTTTTCACCCTGGGCGCCGGTGTCGCCTTTTTCACCCTTTTCGCCCTGAGCGCCGGTGTCGCCTTTTTCACCCTTTTCACCCTGAGCGCCGGTATCGCCTTTTTCGCCCTTTTCACCCTGAGCGCCGGTGTCACCTTTTTCACCCTTTTCACCCTGGGCGCCGGTGTCGCCTTTTTCACCCTTTTCGCCCTGAGCGCCGGTGTCACCTTT
>CAKRSS010000100.1 GCA_934401725.1 uncultured Eubacteriales bacterium
GCGGACGTTGTGGCGAGCACCCTCGGGGGCAAAGAACTATTCTTAAATGCATACAGGCATATGCAATACGCCTCACCCCGGCGAGCCCCTGCCAAGGCCAAAGAACTTTTCTTAAAAAGCATACGAGCATATGCAATACGCTCCCCCGTGCGCCTCCGGGTGAAGGCACTCACCCCGCATACGTGCATATGCAATAGCCCCACGCCCCCTCCATTCTCTGTGGCCGTCCGCGCTCGTCCACCACTACGGCGACGCCCGGCGACGAGGGGAAGGTCAGGCGCAGGAAACCGGGCCGGCCGGGGACGGTGGCGGCGGTGCAGCGCAGGTCGGCGGGGTACAGACCCGCGATGGGAGCGAGCCAGCCGGTGCGCGTCGGGGGCGGAAGCGCGCCGCCGGATAGCTCGACGTCGCCGGACTTTATCGTCAGCACGCCCGCGCGGCGGCCTATCTCAAGACCCGACATGGTCGCGGGCGACGTGAAATACAGCACAAAATCCCGCCCCGGCGCAATTTCAGCCGCGGAATCGGCGGCACCCCCGCCATTGCCGGTGTCCGTTACGCCGGAGTCCGTGCCGGTGTACGGCTTCACCACGTCCGACACCCACAGCTCGCCTGCGACCCCGACGCCGTTCAGCTCGCCCGTGAAGCTGCACCGCAGCTCGCCGCAGGCGTAGCCCGGCGTGTCGTAACGGCCGCTTCCGTGCCCGTCCCCACAGCCGCTAAAAAGCAAAAAACACGCCGCGACTGCGGCAAAAATCCTCGCAAAGCCCGCCCGGCGGCGGCCGTTTTCCTCTCTTCTCATGTCCCCTCCTCCCGCGCCCGAATGACATTTTTTGTCCGTTGCCGGGCGCTCGTCGCAATATTTTATGACAAAAACCCGTCCCGTATGCCGCCCACCCATTGCAATCGCGCGCGATTTGTGATATACTGTTTATCGGATATATTTTGTTCTCCACAGGAGGATCTGAATATGGGTAAATTCAAGCCTAAAAATGCCCTCCGCCGCGCGCTGTGCGGTCTTGCGGCGGCTGTTTTTCTTGCACTTTCGACGCTCGGCGCGGCGGCTGCCGGCCAGAGGGGGGGCGCGGGGCTGTCCGGAGCGTCCGACACCACCCAGACGCCCGACGTCGTGTCGGTGCATTACAGCGGCGTCGCGTCCGTTGAGCTCGACAAAAAGGGAAATTACGTCCGCATCGAATCTCATCTCTCAGAGCAATTTTTGACCGAACATAAAAAGGACACCGTCTACCTCTTCGCGCTGCCCTACGGTGCGCAGTCGCTCGCGGGGCTGCGCCCCATCGTCAGCTTCCGCGCGACCGGGCGCTACGTCTACAAGACCGAGCTGCGCCGCGGCAGTCTGTCGGGAATTTACGACGGCTACCAGCTCGCGCTGGCGTCCGGCGACGGCTACGACCCGATAGGCACGGTCAGGTACATCCCCGACCTCACGCCCGCCGCCGCCCGCACCTACGACTACCCCGTCGTCCGCTCGCTCAAGGGGCTTGAGGTGACAAACCTCGGCGACGCGCTGTCGCTCAATCTGTCGCACGCCGTCGTCGCGGCCGACATCTCGACGCTGCTGCTCGCGCGCGGCGGAGCCGACGTCACCGACTTCGACTTCAACGGCCGCACCGTCCACGTAAGCACCTCCGCCCTCTCCGCGCTCGACGACAGCGTCCGCGCGCTGTCGGGGCAGGGAGCGCGCGTCTATCTGCGCATAATGCCGGGTGAGGCCTACGACTCGGCCGCCGGGCTGTGCTCGCTCATGTCGCGCCGCGCCGACGAGGTGGCGGGGCTGCTGGGGCTTCTCGCCGACCGCTACACCGACCCCGACGCGCCGCACGGCTTCTGCGGCAGCTTTATCATAGGCCGCGACGTCAACCTGCCCGCCGCCGAGGACGGCGCGAGCATGACGCCCGCCGAGTACGTCGCCGCCTACGCGCGGCTCTGCCGCATGGCAAACGCGGCGCTGACCTCGGTGTACAGCCACGGTCAGATTTACGTCGCGCCCTCGAACAACCTCTCGCTCGTGCCCGAGGGCTATGACACCGCGGCGCAGTCGCTGAGCGACTTTCTCGCCGCCTTCAACAGTCAGACCCGGCGCGGCGGCGACTACCGCTGGGGCGTTGCCGCCTCGGCCTACGCTTACAGCCGCGACGACTCGAGCATCTGGGACGATGCGCTGGCGAACGGCGCGTCCTCGCAGCTCATCTCGCCCGCAAACATTCAGGTGCTGACCTCGCTTATGGTCAAGAATTTCAGCTTTAACGGCGAGCGGCGGCCGCTGATTGTCGGCGCGTTCTCGGCGCCCGACACCGACACTGCCGCCGCGCAGGCGACCTCGCTCGCCTACGCCTACTACAAGGTCATGAACGTCGGCGGCATCGACGCCCTCATCTGGGGCGCGCAGACCGACAGCGCGGACGGCGTCTATGCCCGTCACGGGCTGTCACGCGCCGATCTTTCGGGCAACATTCTCGAGCGCAAGCAGGTCTGGGAGGTCATGTCCGTCATTGACACCGACTGCGCCGGGCGGCTCGGCGCGCTGATACTCGGCATCGGCCAGGGCGGCGTTGTCGACTACATTTACGGCATTGAATCCGAGCGCGCGCAGACCAAGGTGTTCATCACGGGCGCGGGCTCGGCGATTGACACGCACGAGGGGCTCAAGGTCTCGTCGCTTTTCGACTTTACGAGAGGCGAGCGCGGCGGCTTCGAGCTGTCGGGGCTGGGGTACGAGGCAAAGCCCGCGCTTGTGGCGCATGGTCAGGGCTCGGCTCTCTCGCTGACGCCCGGCTCGGTGCTCGTCAACTACAAAATCCCGCGCGCCTCGCTTTCGGGACAGCACCGGCTGCTGGTCTCGCTCGGGCAGTGTCCGGGGAGCGGGCGCATGGTACTGACGCTGTCGCAGGGCGACGGCAGGCGTTACACGGCCGAGGCCCGCGTCGAGCGCGGGACAAGCGAAATTGCCTTTGAAATCAAGGCATTCTGCTCGGGGCTTGAGAAGTCGGACGTTACGCTCTCGCTGACGTTTTACCCCGACGGCGGAGAGGGAATCTACTCGGTGACGTCGCTGTCCGTAGCCAAGGACACGACGGCGTCGGCGGTTGTCTGGATAATTATTTTCGTGGTGGCGGTGGTGATTGCCGTCACGGTGGTGCTGCTTGTATTCACGGGCGGCTTTCACGCGATACGGCGGCGCATTTCGGCGTCGCGCCGGGCGCGCGGCGAGCGCGGAGGTAGCGGCGGCAGCGTCGAACGCAGTGAGCGCGGCGAGCGTGGAGGCGGCGACAGATGAGCCAGGAGGCACGCATGGCAGGAGCTGAAAAGTCCGGTGCGGCGGCACCGTTTTACGAGAAGCGCAAGACGGATTTTGTCTACCGCGACGACCGCGGCGGGCGGACGCGGCTTGCCTGTGCGCCGCACCTGCATCGTCACATTGAGATAGCCTACCTCACGGCGGGCTCGGCGCGCGGCTGCGCGGACGCGGCCGTCTGCGAGCTGGGGCCGGGGGATTTATTCATTTCGTTTCCGAACCAGGTACACAGGTTTGTGTCGGACGGGTCGGAAAAATACATGCTGTTCATAGTCAATCCGGACATTGTCCCCGAGTTCTGCGAGTTGCTGACGACGGCAATACCGGAATCGAACATTATCCCGGCGGCCTCGGTTCCGCCGCAGCTACCGCATCTGATGCGTGCGATGGCGGCGTCGGCGGTCTCGCGGGGCGAGAACTACGACGTCATACTGCACGGCGAGCTTTTGGCGTTTTTCGGCGAGCTACTGCGCTGCATGCGTCTTGGTTCGCCGGGCGCGGGCGACCCGCAGGTAATGCGGACGGTGATTGACTACTGTGCGCGCAACTACACGCGTCCGCTGTCGCTGACGCTGCTCTCGGAGGAGCTTCACATCAGCAAATACTACATTTCGCACCTGTTCGGCAGTCGTCTGCGGGTGCGGTTCAACGACTACGTCAACTCGCTGCGTGTTGCGGCGGCGTGTCGTTATCTGCGGCAGAGCGAGATGAGCGTGACGGAGATCAGCGAGGCGGTTGGTTTTTCGACTCTCCGGACGTTCAACCGGGCCTTTATCCGTCACATTGGCATTTCCCCGAGCGACTACCGCCGCAACAACTCCGCCACGGAGGGGTCGGTGTCGATGCCGCTGTGAGGCGGGGGAGGCGTATTGGCATATGCCTGTATGCTAAGAAAGGTCTTTGCCCCCGGGGGTGCACGTCGGAACGTCGGCGAAAAACGTTTTTTTGAAAAAAGAGTTCTTTAGCCTTGGCGGGTGCACGCCGTGAAGGCCACCGACGGTGGAGAAGTGTACTCGCCGGAACGTCGGCGGGAAGCGATTTTTGAAAAATAAG
>CAKRSS010000101.1 GCA_934401725.1 uncultured Eubacteriales bacterium
AGCCTTCATGAGCGGCGGAGCCGCAATATGATGGCGCGGGTCGTGCGGCGTGAGCTATCGGTTCTATCGAACCTCATTCGAGCGGTGAAGCGTTCTCCGAAAACCTCATTCCAACAGCCATTTGTACCGCAGACATCCCCACCGGGACGTACTTCAGGCCGCCGGGGCGGGGCGTCCAATGGTTAGCCTGCCCGGCGTGGGTTGCAGTGCGTCTCATGGCGAGTATGAACGCGGACGCAGTGAGCTTCCCGAAAGGCGTCTTTCAGCCGGATGCTGACTTCGGCAAGGGTGAGTCCGTCCCCATGACGCATGACGGGAGTGGGGGATGTCCAACACTTTGGGGCGACTCTTTTGAAGATAATTATGCCTTCGGCATAATTATCTTGTTCTTTCTCTGCTCGCGGCAGAAAAGTACAGTTAAATCACGTCCCGCCGACGTTCGGCGAGTACACTTCGAACACGTCGGAGACCGTCCACGGCGGCAGCCCGCCAAGGCCAAAGAACTCTTCTTAACAAAAAAGCAGCCCCCGCCGGGCATCCCGGCGGAAACCGCAAACTTAAAATTCAATTAAAACAGCGCATGGGCATATGCAATACGCCCGCACCCGCTCCCGTCCACTTCTATTTTTTGTTCTCCAACCGATACTGCCTCGGCGTGACTCCGCGCAGGCGTACGAAGGTGTTGTAGAACTGCGGCTTGCTTTTGTAGCCTACCGCATCGGAAATCTGCTCGGCGGACATGTCGGTCGTGCTTAGCAACTCTGCCGCGAGGTCGATGCGCTTGCCCGTGATGTAGTCGGACAGATTCATGCCCTTGTGCTTCTTGAACATACGCGAAAAATAGGCCGAATTGTACCGGAAACGGTCGGCAAGCTCCTCCTGCGAGATGGTCTCGGTGAAGTGCTTGTCCACGTACTCAAGCGTCACGGATATGATGTACGCCGGGTCGCGGTTGGCGAGCTCGCTGCGCGCGCGCTCTATCGCGCGGGAAATGTACTGCGTCAGAAGCGACGCCCATGCGCGGTTGATTGTGCGGAAATCCCCCGCTTTTTTCTCGTTTTCGCGCGTCAGCGTGCGCAAAATGAAGTCCAGAACCTCAAGCTCGGCGGCGTTCAGCGCCAGCTCGGGCTGGTATTCGCTCTCGGTGTAGAATATGCGGCGCAGCTGCTCGGCGTCGGACACGTTCTCGAAAAAGTCGTTCGAGATGAGCAGCTCGCGGTATTGCAGCTCGCCAGACGGACGCAGCGCGTGCGGCACCGTGCGGTCGATAAAGTAAAGCGAGCCCGGCTTCAGTTCGTACACCTTGCCGTCGATTACCTGACTGCCCTCGCCGCCGATGGGCATAATAATATCAAAAAACGCGTGCGTGTGCTCCTCCTCGGGCGCGTCGCAGGTCAGACGCCGGACTCCGACCGTCTCGCCATGAGGCAGAAATTCGGTGATGTAGTAGTTTATCATGTGAGCCCTCCATTATGACAATGCCCGTTTATTATGTCACAAAAGCGGCGGATTGTCAAGGGGGTTTGGTACTGTTTTTTGACTTTTTTAGTTTTTTCGCGCCCGCACCCGCCTGTTGACAAGCTCGCGGCGTAGTGATATAATTAAAGGTACAAAAAATCTGCCGGGCATGGTCATCGGACCTGCCCGCGTCATACCATTGTATCAGGAGAGCCCCATGAACTACCGTTTTTCAGATAAAATAGCCAGCCTCAAGCCGAGCGCCATACGCGAAATGTTCAAAAATGTCACCGACCCGAGCATTATTTCGTTCGCCGCCGGAAACCCGTCGCCCGAGTCCTTCCCTGTCGACGAGCTCGCGCGCCTCTCGGCAGATATTTTTGCAACCTCCCCAACCGCCGCGCTTCAGTACAGCGTCACGGACGGCTATGGCCCGCTCCGCGCCGCCGTCGCCGCGCGAGTCAAGGATAAGTTCGGCATCGGGCGCTCGACTGCCGCCGGCGATGCCTACGACGACACAACCATCATCGTCTCGGGCGGTCAGCAGGGCATCGAGCTCGCCTGCAAGGTGCTGTGCGACGAGGGCGATGTCGTCGTCTGCGAGAACCCGACATTCGTCGGCGGACTCAACGCCTTCCGCTCCTGCGGAGCGCGGACAGTCGGCGTTCCGCTCGCCGAGGACGGCATCGACACCGACGCGCTCGAGCAGACGCTGCGCACCACGCCGCGCGTGCGCATGATGTACCTCATCCCCACCTTCCAGAACCCCGCCGGAACCGCGACTTCGCTCGAAAAGCGTATAAAAATATACGAAATCGCCAAAAAATACGGTGTGATGATTTTTGAGGACAACCCCTACGGCGAGTTGCGCTTCGACGGCGAGGAAATCCCGACCATCAAGTCGTTCGACACCGAGGGGCTTGTGATATACTGCTCCTCCTTCTCGAAAATTCTGTCCGCGGGCATGCGCGTCGGCTACGTGACAGCGCCCGACCCTGTCGTTCAGAAAATGGTGGTTGCCAAGCAGTCCGAGGACGTGCACACCAACATCTTCTTCCAGATGCTGTGCTACCGCTACATGACCGAGTGCGACCTCGACACTCATATTGCCGAAATTCGCGCGATATACCGTCGCAAGTGCAATC
Source organism: uncultured Eubacteriales bacterium (assembly GCA_934401725.1). Classification (GTDB taxonomy): domain Bacteria; phylum Bacillota; class Clostridia; order Oscillospirales; family CAG-272; genus UMGS1002. The sequence continues at coordinate 2,604 of CAKRSS010000101.1, forward strand.
TCATGCTTGACTCGCTCGCGCGCGAGCTGCCGCCGGACTGGCACTTCACACGCCCGCAGGGCGGACTGTTCATCTGGTGCACCATCCCGGACGGCGTTTCCATGGAGGACGTGGTGCGCCGCGCGCTGGAGAAAAAGGTCGCCGTCGTGCCCGGAACCACCTTCAACTGCGACACCGACGCGCCGTCGCACTCGTTCCGGCTTAACTATTCCACCCCCTCCGACGAGCAGATTGTCGAGGGCTGCCGCCGTCTCGGCGAGGCGGCGCGGGAGTTTACCGTCTGAGTCGGGCGGGTGGATGTCTCAACCGCCAAAGACTGAAAGGAGCCGCCATGGCAGATAAGCAGATCCGCGATAAGCTCAAAAATTTCATACTCATTACGCTCGGCAGTGTGGTGTACGCGCTGTCGCTCTCCTGCTTTCTCGACCCCAACCGACTGGTGCCGGGCGGCGTGTCGGGTATCGCCGTTATTATAAACCACACCGTCGGCTGGCTCGGAACGGGCACGGTGATAATACTGCTCAACATTCCCCTGCTCATCGCGGGGCTTGTCAAGTTCGGCCGCCGGTTCATGCTGTCGACGGTCTATGCAACGATATCGTCGTCACTGCTTGTGGAGCTTTTAAATTACGTCGGCAAGGATTTTCTGCCGCTGACCGAGGATTTGCTGCTTGCCGCAGTCGCGGGCGGCGCACTGATGGCGCTCGGACTCGGCCTTGTCTTCCGCGGCGGCGGCACGACGGGCGGCTCGGACATCGTGACCAAGTTCCTGCGTCTGAAATACAAGCATATACGGACAGGCAGCATTTTTCTCGCGGTCGACTCGGTGGTCGTCATAGCCTCGGCGATAGTGTTTCATGACATCGAGGTCGCGCTATACGCGGCGCTGTCGCTGGTTGTCAGCGCGGCGGTGCTCGACCGCGTGCTTTACGGCACGGACGAGGCCAAGCTGGTCTATATCATCAGCGACCGCGGCGACGAGATTGCAGATAAGCTGATGCGCAAGCTCGACGTCGGCGTAACCTTTCTCGAGGGACAGGGCGCTTACACCGGCAACGACAAGCGCGTGCTGATGTGCGCCGCACATAAACGTACCTTCCCGCGCATACGCGAGGTCGTGACCGAGGTCGACGACATGGCGTTCATGATAGTCAGCTCGGCGCAGGAAATATTCGGCGAGGGCTTCAAGAACCACCGCTCCGGCGACCTGTAACGCCAAAATCGCAGACACCGCTCGGGGTGCTGCAGCACCCCGAGCGCACTTTTGTCGCCCATCCCCGCCGTCCGAACCGCGTCTTCGGAATATTTTTCAGAAAAAATCAAAATTTTTGTTGACAACACCGCGCAATTGTGATAATATATATGAGTCCGTGAACACGACCCATTAGCTCAGGCGGTAGAGCACTTGACTTTTAATCAAGGTGTCCGGGGTTCGATTCCCCGATGGGTCACCAAACGAAACAAATCCGAACTATTTCGTAAATCGAAATTGGTTCGGATTTGTTTTTTACTATGAGTATTAGGCTATAGTTTACATTAGTATGTAAAGAGCGAGGTCACGCGACCTCGCTCTTTTCGTTTTGCTTTAGTGTTTGTTGTGCTTTCCACTCCTCAAACTCTTTTTGTCCTTTCTCGGATTCGAAAAATGCAATAATATCCGGCAGCAGACAGCGGGCGATCTCCATTCGGACTTTATCGGGAATCTGCGGGATATGACCCTCGCCG
>CAKRSS010000102.1 GCA_934401725.1 uncultured Eubacteriales bacterium
CCAATGAGGGTGAGAACGCTCCCTTAAGCCATCCCCACGGGAGTGGGGGAGTCCAGAGGGGGCGAACCGTAGGTTCGTCCCCCTTTGGGGCGACTCTTTTGGTACTTTTCTGCTCGCGGCAGAAAAGTACAGTTCTTAACGTCCCGCGGACGTTATGGCGAGTGCCCGCCAAGGCCAAAGAACTTATTCTGCATACAGGCATATGCAATACGCCTTACCACGTCCGGCGTGCCTTTCCAAAGGCCAAAGAACTTTTCTTAAAAAGCATATGGGCATATGCAATACGCCCAACATAACCATGCTATCAGTGGATTTCTGATTTCAGACTTCCAATGATTATATAAAACATTTGAAGAAAGGAGTAACCCAATGCAAAATCTAACCACAGAACGGCTGCTTGACCTCTCGCATACCATCGCGGCACCGCTGTTCGCGGCGTGTACCTACCCTTGGGAGGCGCTGGCGGGCATCGGCGACTTTGTCAGAGCCATGGGGCCCACGCTTGACCCCGACCGCTACGACCACCCCTCCGAGAACGTCTGGATCGCAAAAACTGCGTCCGTCGCGCCGTCGGCGTCCATTACCGGGCCCGTTATCATCTGCGACGACGCCGAAATACGCCAGTGCGCCTACATCCGCGGCAACGCCGTCATCGGCGCGGGTGCGGTCGTCGGCAACTCGTGCGAGGTCAAAAACGCCGTCATCTTCGACAGCGTCCAGGTGCCGCACTTCAATTACGTCGGTGACTCGGTGCTCGGCTTCCGCTCGCATATGGGCGCGGGCGCGGTCACGTCCAACATTAAAAGCGACCGCACGAACGTCACCATTCGCAACGGCGACAGCGTCATCGAAACCGGCCTGCGCAAAATGGGCGCGATTCTCGGCGACGGCGTCGAGGTCGGCTGCAACAGCGTGCTCAACCCCGGAACCGTGGTAGGCCGCGGCAGTCGCGTCTACCCGCTCTCGAACGTGCGCGGCGTCGTGCCGGAAGGCTGTATTTTCAAGTCCGCGGGTCGCGTCGTGCCTATCGAGTGACATCTGCGGCACACAGTGGAACACTGCGGTCACTGCGGTCACTGCGGTACACAGGCGATACGCTGCGTACACCGCGGCGCGCTTCGGTACACTGCGGCGCGCTACGACACACAGCGGCACGTTGCTACACTCGCAGCGCACGCTACGCACGCGACGCACGCCGCAGACCGCGGCAAAAACGTATAAGTCAAGCGCCAGACAGCGCAGGCGGCCGAAAGGCGCCCGCCGCTGTTGACGAGGTGCGGGATTGTCGGCATCAGCGCGCAACGCCCGAGCGGCGCAATTGTCAATCGCAATTGTCCCCCGGAATTACGCGGTGAAGCCTATCGAAAATTCGGCGGATGTCCCGTCGGCAGACAAAACTGCCGCAGTCAGGGCACAAATATGCGGGCGACCGCAAAACAAAGGCTCTGTCAAATGCTACTTCGATCGTTGAAAATCGAATACAGAAAGGTTATTTACTACTATGTGTGGAATTATTGGATATACAGGCACAGAACAGACAGTCCCGATACTCGTTGAGGGACTTCGCACGCTGGAATACCGCGGCTACGACTCGGCCGGAGTGGCCGTCAGCCAGCCGGACGGCATACGCGTCGTCAAGGCGCGCGGTCGGCTCGACCGCCTCGCCTCGCTGCTCGACTCCCGCGCCGACCTCGACTCGCACTGCGGCATCGGTCACACGCGCTGGGCGACGCACGGCGAGCCGTCCGATCGCAACTCGCACCCACACGCCACCGGGCGTCTCGCGCTTGTGCACAACGGCATCATAGAAAACTACGCCGAGATTGAGGAAATGTTGCGCATTCAGGGCTACACCTTCGAGTCCGAGACTGACACCGAGCGCGCCGCGAAGCTGGTCGACCTCTACTACCGCGAGACCGGTGACCCGGTGCGGGCGCTGTTCCGCGCGGCGGCGCTGCTGCGCGGGTCGTACGCCTTCGGCGTCATTTTCGCCGACCGGCCGGGGCACATTTACGCCATGCGCAAGGACAGTCCTCTCATCGTGGCGCAGGCGCCGGACGGCGGGCTCATAGCGTCGGACATTCCGGCGATTCTGCGGCACACGCGGCGCTATTACCGTCTCGCGGAGGGCATTGTGGCCGAGCTTAGCGGCGAGTGCGTGCGGTTTTTCGACGCAGACGGCCACTCGGTAGACCAGCCCGCCGAGGAGGTGGACTGGGACGTCGAGCAGGCGCAGAAGGGCGGCTTCGCGCACTTCATGATAAAGGAGATACACGAGGAGCCCGAGGCGCTGCGGGGAACCATCGCGCCGCGCATTGTCGACGGGCTGCCGCATTTCGGCATCGAGCAGCTTGACGGCGACTTTTTCGCCCGTTTCCGTGGCATACACATTGTCGCCTGCGGCACGGCTATGCACGCGGGGATAGTCGGCAAGAGCGTCATCGAGCGGCTGGCGCGCGTGCCTGTCAACGTCGAGATTGCGAGCGAGTTCCGCTACCGCAACCCGATTCTGCGTCCGGACGACCTTGTGATACTCATTTCGCAGTCGGGCGAGACGGCCGACACGCTGGCGGCGCTGCGTCACGCCAAGGCGCACGGCGTCTACACGCTGGCGATTGTCAACGTCATCGGCTCGTCGGTCGCGCGCGAGGCGGACAGCGTGATATACACCTGGGCGGGGCCCGAGATTGCGGTCGCGTCGACAAAGGCGTACAGCGTGCAGCTGTCGATACTGTATCTTTTCGCGCTGCGGCTGGCGCTTCTCGAGGGCACCATGACCGAGGACGAGGTACGCGTAGTCTGCTCGCGGCTGCTTCACGACGTACCGGCAGCAGTCGAGCGCGCAATCGCCATGAGCGACCGCGTGCGCGAGATCGCGCGCAGCTATATGACGGCGGAGCATCTGTTTTTCATCGGACGGAACATTGACTACGACCTGTGCGTTGAGGGTTCGCTCAAGCTCAAGGAGATTTCGTATATTCACAGCGAGGCGTACGCGGCGGGCGAGCTGAAGCACGGCACAATCTCGCTGATAACGGACGGCGTGCCCGTCATAGCGCTGACGACCGCGCCGCACGTCTGCGAGAAGACGGTGTCGGGCATACGCGAGGTCATTTCGCGCGGCGCGCGGGTGCTGTCGGTCTGTTCTGAGGACTTAGCGGCGCGCCACCAGATCCCATACGCCGACCAGCTGCTTGTCCCGGAGATCGACGAGCTGTTGACGCCCTTCCCGACGGTGACGCTGTTCCAGCTTTTCGCCTACCACGTCTCGGCACTGAAGGGCTACGACGTCGACAAGCCGAGGAATTTGGCGAAGTCTGTGACAGTGGAGTGAGGGAAGTGGGCGTATTGCATATGCCCATATGCGATTAAATTAAATTGTTTTTTGCGGTTCTCGCAGGGAAGCCTGCGGGGACTGCTTTTTTATTAAGAAAAGTTCTTTAGCCTTGGCGGGCTCTCGCCGTGGAGGCCACCGACGGTGGAGAAGTGTACTCGCCGAGCGTCGGCGGAAAGCGTTTTTTAAAATAAGTTCTTTAGCCTTGGCAGGCGCACGCCGTGGAGGCCACCGACGGTGGAGAAGTGTACTTTTCTGTTATGCAACAGAAAAGTACCAAAAGAATGCACCCAAGCGGGGGCGAACCTACGGATTCGCCCCCCTTGGGGATCCCCCCACTCCCGTGGGATGGCTTAGGGTGGACGGAATCCGCCTCCATGAGGTTCGCATCCGGCGCGGCTCGGTCAGAATCGCTCTACCGCGCCTTTGCGGACGTACGTCCTGTCCCCGCTCGTACTCGCCGGAAGGGTTCTGAAAGCGTTTTTTCTAAACTTAGCGTGACGTCTTTTGAGGCCGACCAGTGCGTGCGTGCGGATGGCAGCTTATAGGGGTGAAGCAAGACGCGAAATGCTTGAAGAATTTAGTTTTTGGCAGAAAAACGGTTTAAAACGCACGCTCGCCGAGCCCCGCAAGCCCCATTTTCCGCTCGCAAGCCTCATTTTCCACCCGCAAGCCCCATTTTCCGCTCGCAAGCCTCATTTTTTCGCCTGCAAGCCCCATTTTCCGCTCGCAAGCCCTATTTCCCGTCCGCCATACCCCATTATTCCGCCTAATTAGCCCTCATGAGCGGCGGAGCCGCAATATGATGGCGCGGGTCGTGCGGCGTGAGCTATCGGTTCTATCGAACCTCATTCGAACGGTGAAGCGCTCTCCGAAAACTTCATTCCAACAGCCATTTGTACCGCAGACGCTCCCACCGGGACGCACTTCAGGCCGCCGGGGCGGGGCGTCAATGGTTAGCCTGCCCAG
>CAKRSS010000103.1 GCA_934401725.1 uncultured Eubacteriales bacterium
GCGCGTCCGACGAAAAATATGCGGCAGACGCAAGCGTCTGCCGCATATTTTTGGCAGGGGCAGGAGGATTCGAACCCAGGTTTGCGCTATTGTGCACTGAAACCGTTTTTCATCACGGCGCAAACATATCAAATGCTTCGCATTTGAGGGGTTCTTCATCGTGTGCGTCCGACGAAAAATATGCGGCAGACGCAGGAGGATTCGAACCCAGGTTTGCGCTATTGTGCACTGAAACCGTTTTTCAACATTGCGCAAACATATCAAATGCTTCGCATTTGAGGGGTTCTTCATCGTGCGCGTCCGACGAAAAATATGCGGCAGACGCAAGCGTCTGCCGCATATTTTTGGCAGGGGCAGGAGGATTCGAACCCGCGACCCACGGTTTTGGAGACCGGTACTCTACCAGCTGAGCTATACCCCTATTGCCGACTCCGTTATTATAGCACAACTCTGCGCGCTTTTCAATATGTTTTGCAAAAAAAGTTTTGTTTTTTTCTGCGCGGGCGCGAATTATTTGTCGCGGCGCTATTGAAAACACGCATAAGTGATGGTATAATAGATGTGAATATTTATTTGTACGGAGGCCATATGAAAAAACTTATCAGCCTTTTGCTCTGTGCTATGGTCGTTCTGACGCTCGTCGCGGCGCTCGCTTCGTGCGCAAATGACAGCGACGGCAACGATAACGGTACCACGACTCCGTCCCCCGACTCGCAGACGCCGACAGACACCGCGCCCGACTCCGGCAATATCGGCTCGGATACCACCACCGGTGCGAATGAGGCCGACGACCTCGGCGACGTCCGCTTCGAGGGCTCCACTTATGACATTCTCTCTCGCGAGCTGACCGCTTATGAGGTCGAGTCGAGCGACATCTCCGGCGACCTCGTCGGCGACGCCGTGTACGGGCGCAACGTCGCGCTTGAGGAGCGCTTCGGCATCAAAATAAACGTCGTCAAAAAGCCCGGCAACTGGGACAACCGCGACGACTTCATGTCCACCGTCACCAACTCCATCATGGCCGGTACGCATGACTACGACCTCGTCATGACCCACTCGGCTTATATCGTCAACCTCGCGCTCAAGGGCAGCGGCTACGACCTCTACGAGCTCGACGGCATCGACTTCTCCAAGAAGTGGTGGTGCCAGAAGTACGTCGACAACGCCGCTGTGTTCGACCGCGCGTATACCGCCATGGGTGACATCGGCTACACGCTCTATGAGTACATGGAGTGCGTCTTCTTCAACAAAAAGCTGGCCGAGGACGCCGGCGTGCCCGAGCTTTACCCGATGGTCAAGTCCGGCGAGTGGACGTACGACAAGTTCAAGGAGTACACAATGCTGGTCGGTGAGGACCTCGACGGCAACGGAACCCGCGACTCGCTCGACCGCTACGGCCTCGGCATCAACAACCACGCCTGCCGCATGGCAGTCACCTTCTGGGACGCCAAGCTGACAGTCCCCGGCTCTGACGGGCGTCAGGTCATCAATCTGCCCAACGAGAAGTACCTCGCCATCTACGACGAGCTCTATTCGCTGGTCTACGACAACCCCGAGAATGTCTTCTTCACGCACGAGGGCGCTAAAATCGAAACCCAGATGTTCATGAACGACCAGCTGCTGTTCTTCGTTGAGAAGCTGGGCAACGCCGTGACTATGAAGGACATGACCTCCGAGTACGGCATCGTGCCCTTCCCGAAATACAATCTCGAGCAGGAAAACTACATATCCAGCGCCCGCGACGCGCTTTCCGCCATCATGGTTATGAGCGACATCACCGAGCCCACGATGGTCGGCAAAGTCACCGAGGCGATGTGTATGCTCGGATACCGCGAGATCACGCCCGTCTACTACGAGACGGCGCTCAAGCTCAAGTACCTCAGTGACCCCGACGCCATGGAAATGCTCGACCTCATCCGCGACACCATGACCTTTGACTTCGCCGCGACCTACACCAACGCCCTCGGTCTCATTTTCAGCACCGTCGGAGACAACATCAAAAACAATAACCCGAACATTACGTCCAACGTCAAGGTCAACGCCAAGGTGTGGCAGAAGGCGCTTGACCAGCTGTATGCGTCGTTCGAGAAACTGGATAAATAAAAAATCAAGAGGAAAATCAATATGAAACACACCGATATTATTGAGCTGTTCCGCACGCCGGAGCATTATTACGACAAGCATGTCACCGTCTGCGGCTGGGTGCGCAACCTGCGCGACTCGAGCAACGTCCGCTTCCTCGCCGTCAACGACGGCACCTCGCTCTCGCACATGCAGATAGTCATCGACAAGACGGCGCTGCCCGCCGAGGCCTACGAGGCGGCGACGACGGTCGGCTGCTCGGTCGCGGTCGAGGGTACGGCGGTCATCCCGGGCGGCGGCAAGGAGAAAATCGAGGTGAGGGCTGAGCGCGTCACGCTGCTCGGCGCCTGCAACCCCGACGACTACCCCATTCAGCCCAAGCGTCACACCATGGAATTCCTGCGCACCTACCCCCACCTGCGCATAAGAACCAACATCTTCAACGCCATGCTGCGCGTCCGCTCGACGCTCGGCGCGGCGATACATGAGTATTTCCAGAGCCACAACTATGTCTACGTCAACACCCCCATTCTGACGGGCAGCGACTGCGAGGGCGCGGGCGAGGTGTTCCGCGTCACGACCCAGCCCTGGGATGCAAGCTACAAGACGGCCGCCGAGTACTACGCCGACGATTTCTTCGGCCGCAAGGCGGGGCTTACGGTGTCCGGCCAGCTTGAGGGCGAGGTTGCGGCCATGGCCATGGGCAAGATATACACCTTCGGCCCGACCTTCCGCGCCGAGTACTCCTTCACCGCGCGGCACGCCGCCGAGTTTTGGCAGTGCGAGCCCGAGGTAGCGTTTGCCGAGCTGCCCGACATCATCGAGATTGCCGAGGAGATGATAAAGTTCATTATTTCCCGGGTAATGGAAAAGTGCCCGGATGAGCTGGCGTTTTTCGACAAGTTCGTGCAGAAGGGTCTTATTGACAAGCTGAGAAGCGTGGTTGACAACAAGTTCGCGGTAGTCGACTACACCGAGGCTATTGAGCTGCTCAAAAAGTCGGGCAAGGAATTCGCCTACCCGGTCGAATGGGGACTTGACCTTCAGACCGAGCACGAGCGGTTTATTGCCGAGGAAATATGTCGTAGGCCTGTGTTCATCACCAACTACCCCAAGGCGATAAAGTCGTTCTACATGAAGCAGAACCCGGACGGCAAGACGGTCGCAGCGACCGACCTGCTCGTGCCCGGTGTCGGCGAGATCATCGGCTGCTCCGAGCGCGAGGCTGACTACGACAAGCTGCTCGCGGCCATGAACGAGCGCCACATGAACCTTGACGACTACAAGCACTACCTCGACCTGCGCCGCTTCGGAACAGTCCCCCACAGCGGCTTCGGCCTCGGCTTCGAGCGCATGCTGATGTACATTACGGGAATTGACAACATCAGGGATGTTGAACTGTACCCGAGATGTGCGAAGGATCTGAAGTGATGGGCGTATTGCATATGCCCGTATGCTAATTAAAATGTTTTTTGCGGTTTCCGCCGGGACGTCCGGCGGAGGCCGCTTTTTTATAAATAGTTCTTTGGCCTTGGCAGGCTGACGCCGGATTATTCTCCGACGTGAAGAAGTGTACTCGCCGAGCGTCGGCGGGAAGCGATTTTTGAAAAATAAGTTCTTTAGCCTTGGCAGGCGCACGCCGTGGAGGCCACCGACGGTGGAGAAGTGTTCTTTTCTGCCGCGAGCAGAAAAGAACCAAAAGAATCGCCCCAGAGAGGGCTAACCTACGGTTCGCCCCCTCTGGACTCCCCCTCTCCCTTGATGGATTGGCGGTGGCGGGCGTCACCCTCATTGCACGCACGGCGCCGGCATCACGCCTTTCGGTGACGCACGCCCTGTCCCCGCTCGGACTCGCCGGAAGGGTTCTGAAAGCGTTTTTTCTAAACTTAGCGTGACGTCTTT
>CAKRSS010000104.1 GCA_934401725.1 uncultured Eubacteriales bacterium
GCTTAAGGGAGCGGAATCCGCCTCCATGAGGCTCGCATCCGGCGCGGCTCGGTCAGAATCGCTCTACCGCGCCTTTGCGAGAGTACGTCCTGTCCCCCGTTGTACGTTTTCCGGGGGACTCGCTAAACCGTTTTTCAGCTGGCAGAGTACTCGCGCTGCGCGCAGGATTGCGGGGCAGTCACTAACATTTTCTGCCCTAATTAGCCTTCATGAGCGGCGAAGCCGCAATATGACGGCGCGCATAGAGAGGCGTGAGCTTGCTATTTCCGCTCGCAACGCCCCGTCGGTGAAGCGCCCTCCAAAAACCTCATTCCAACAGCCATTTGTACCGCAGACGCTCCCATCGGGACGCACTTCAGGCCGCCGGGGCGGGGCGTCCAATGGTTAGCCTGCCCAGAAAACAGTTCCAGTGCATGTCCCGGCGAGTATGAACGCGGACGCAGTGAGCTTCCCAAAAGGCGTCTTTCCGCCGGATGCTGACTTCGGCAAGGGTGAGTCCGTCCCCATCACGCATCAAGGGAGTTGGGGGTGTCCAGAGGGGAAGAACCGTAGGTTCTTCCCCGTTGGTGCATTCTTTTGGTACTTTTCTGTTGCATAACAGAAAAGTACACTTCGAACACGTCGGTATTCGCCACGGCGGCAGCCATTGGGGGCAAAGAACTCTTTTTATAAAAACCGCTTTTCGCCGAGCATCCCGGCAACATAAAAATCATATGGGCATATGAAATACGCCCAAGGTACGCCCAAGGAGGTTTCCATGAACGATTTTTCCACCTACGAATACGCCGTCGCCCCCGACAAAAAACGCAACAAGGTCATCCGTCACCGCCGCGTGCTCATGATCATCGCCTACGTCCTTTTTCCGCTGGCGTTCATATTGTTCTTCACCGTCATCAATTTTCCGTGGGCGATATTTTTCGTCGCGTTCGCCGAGGTTATGTTCATCACCATCTCGTGGCGGCGCGTTATCGACTTCTCGTATGAGTATTCAATCACCTCCGGCTCGCTCACGCTGTCGAAAATCTTCGGCAACAGCTCGCGCAAAACCATCATGGAAATGACTATCAAGGATGCCGCCCTCATCGCGCCGCTCACCGACCGCGCCCAGCGCGACCGCCTCGACGACTACGACCCCGAGGTCGTCTACAACGCGCTGTCATGCCCCGACGCCGAGGACGGCTACTTCATGATCTGGCGCGACGAGGACGGTCGCAAGTGCGCCTTTCTGTTCGAGGCCACCGCCCAGACGCTCAAGCTCTGCCGCTTCTATAACCCCTCCGCGACCGTCATCGCGAAGGTCAGATACTGAAAGGAATACAAAAATGAAACAAACCTACGTTCTCCCCGTCCGCCTGCCCGAGGAGCTGGCGCGCCAGCTGGCCGTCATGTCCGCCGCCGAGGGACGCACACCCGAGGCTCAGTTTCTGCTCATGCTGCGCAACAATGTCGCCTATTTTCAGCGCTCGCGCGGCAAATTTGACCCCGCAAAGCTCAAAGAGGCCGACCTCTCGCCCTTCGAAATTATTACAAAATAAATCTCACTGTACATGTTGACAAAAAGAGAAAAATATTTTATAATTATTATGTTCAAAATTTACATGGAGGAACTGAAATGAAAAAATTTATTTCTCTCACGCTGGCAGTCCTGATGCTGGCCTCTATGGCTACACTGGCTGTTTCCGCAACGGACGGCGCTATGGTCGTCACCGCTGGTGCCGCCATGGATCTGCCCGATTTCGTTATCACCGAGATTGCTCCCGACACGGCGGGCTCCGGTGAGGTCGGCGGCTATTCCGACGGCAAGGACCCCTTCGAGTTCTTCGAAATCTACAACGCTTCCGGCAAGACGCTCAATCTTTACGATTACTGCGTGACCTACAACGGCAACACACGCACAAACGAAAAGTTTGAGGCTCAGATCGTTGAGATCACCCCCTTCAAGGCCGGTGATTACCTCGACGGCTCCACACTTCCGTGGTCCGGCCAGACCAACGAGTGCGGCGACCTTTCCAATAAGCCTGTCAACCCCGACACCTGCATGGTCGCTCCCGGTGAGACTGTTGTTGTCTGGTCTCTCTTCCACGAGTCTTACTATGCCATGTTCAACGAGGGCAAGGGTCTGTCCGTCAAGGACTTCCGCACCTTCTGGAACATCCCCGATGACGTTAAGGTTATCGCATGGGACGGCGGTTCCAACACAGGCTACGGCGGAAACGACAAGAACTTCAACCTCAAGAACTCCGGCTGCGGTACATACGGCATCGCTCTCTACTCCGAGGCGCTCAACACTGCCGCCAACACCTCCGCAGGTTCTGACGCTGTCTACGTTGTCAACTACACCGAGTATCCCGAGCTTGCATGCTGGGCGTCGCTCGACTTCTCTCAGTTCGGCGCCACCTCCATCGCAAACGTGGCCTACAACTTCGCTCCCGACATTTTCGGTCTGGACGCTTCCGACTGGGGCTACACTCCCGACGCGCGCCGTGAGACGCTCATCGAGGCCATGGCTGACCCCACCCCCGGCAAGCTGACCACTCTTCAGAAGCTGATTCTCGGCGTTGCGCTTGAGGTTGGCGACGCTCTCGACATCAGCTACATGTACACTCCCGAGCCTCAGGGCCAGGGTAAGTTCCAGGGTCTTGTGATCAACGGCAAGCTGTACACAGACAAGGAGACCTTCACCGCCGAAAAGGCCGGTGTGCACTCAATTTCCTATCAGTACGCTGATCCGAACGCGACCACCGTGGACACCACGACTCCCGCTCCCGTAACCGGCAAGGACACCGAGAAGGAGACCACGACTCCCAAGCCCGGCAACGAGACGACTCCCGCTCCGAGCGGTGGCACCACCACTGCCACGCCTGAAAAGCCCCAGGATTCGACGACTGCGACTCCCGAGAAGAAGGGCTGCGGCTCCGTTGTTGCGCTGGGTCTGATCGCCTGCATCCTGCCCGCGGCTGTAGTGGTGTGCCGCAAGAAGCACTGACAAGTTGACGTATGGGCGTATTGCATATGCCTGTACGCTGATTAATTGAATTGATTTTGCGGTTCTCGCAGGGAAGCCTGCGGGAGCCGCTTTTTTACTTAAAATAGTTCTTTGGCCTTTAAAGGACTCGCCGGAACGTCGGCAGGGAACGTTTTTTATAAAAAGAGTTCTTTTGCCCCCCAAGGGCGCACGCCGTGGCGAATTCCGACGATATCGAAGTGTACTCGCCGAACGTCGGTGGGAAGCGATTTTTGAAAAATAAGTTCTTTAGCCTTGGCGGGCTGCCGCCGTGGACGGTCTCCGACGGTGGAGAAGTGTACTTTTCTGCCGCGAGCAGAGAAAGAGCAAGATAATTATGCCGAAGGCATAATTATCTTCAAAAGAGTCGCCCCAGAGAGGGCTAACCTACGGTTCGCCCCCTCTGGACTCCCCCACTCCCGTGGGATGGCTTAAGGGAGCGGAATCCGCCTCCATGAGGCTCGCATCCGGCGCGGCTCGGTCAGAATCGCTCTACCGCGCCTTTGCGGACGTACGGCTTTGTCCCCGCCCGTACTCGCCGGAAAGTGCACCGGTATGATAAGGCTGGGCAGGCTAACCATTGGACACCCCGCCCCGGCGGCCTTAAGTGCGGCCCGGTGGGAGCGTCTGTGGTACAAATGGCTGTTGGAATGAAGTTTTCGGAGAGCGCTTCACCATTCGGATGAGGTTTGATAGAACCGATAGCTCACGCCGCACGACCCGCGCCGTCATATTGCGGCTCCGCCGCTCATGA
>CAKRSS010000105.1 GCA_934401725.1 uncultured Eubacteriales bacterium
ACCGGCGAGTATGAGCGCGGACGCAGTGAGCTTCCCGAAAGGCGTCTTTCCGCCGGATGCAGACTTCGGCAAGGGTGGGCACGTACCCCTCACGCATCCCCACGGGAGTGGGGGGATCCCCAAGGGGGGCGAATCCGTAGGTTCGCCCCCCTTGGGTGCGTTCTCTTTGGTACTTTTCTGCCGCATAGCAGAAAAGTACACTTCTCCACCGTCGGTGGCCTCCCCGGCGTGCGCCCGCCAAGGCTAAAGAACTCTTTTTCCAAAAACGCTTTCCGCCGACGTTCGGCGAGTACACTTCTCCACCGTCGGTGGCCTCCCCGGCGTGCGCCCGCCAAGGCTAAAGAACTCTTTTTCCAAAAACGCTTTCCGCCGACGTTCGGCGAGTACACTTCTCCACCGTCGGTGGTCTCCACGGCGTGCGCCTGCCAAGGCTAAAGAACTTATTTTAAAAAACGCTTTCCGCCGACGTTCGGCGAGTACACTTCTCCACCGTCGGTGGCCTCCACGGCGAGAGCCTGCCAAGGCTAAAACTAACTTTTCCGCATACAGGCATATGCAATATGCCTCACCCCGGCGTGCCCCCGCCAAGGCCAAAGAACTCTTTATAAGAAAAGCGGCTCCCGCAGGCTTCCCTGCGAGAACCGCAAAATCGATTAAACTGAATTATCCGCGCAGGGGCATATGCAACTAGCCCACCACCCTGTACCTTACACTCGGTCTGCCGCCGGTCTCGTAGTCCATCTCGCTCTCCGCGCGGCCGGACTCGACAAGGTAGTTCATGTACCGTCGCACCGTCACGACCGTCAGGCCGACCGCCGCCGCGATTTCGTCGCCGGAGTACCACTCGCCGGGGTGCGCGCCGAGATAGTCGCAGATTATGTGCAGTGTCCGCTCCTGAATGCCCTTCTGCGGGGCGTCGTCAGCGCGCCGACGCGCCGCGTCAACGATAAAGTCGATGCTTTGCTGGTTCAGCGTCCCGACGTCTTTCATCGCCGCGTGCTTGGACGCGAATTTGTCCAGCGCCGCCGAAAACCGCTCGAAGGTGAAGGGCTTGACCAGATAGTCCACAATCCCCAGGTGCAGCGCCTCCTCGAGCGCGTCGCGGCCGTTCGCCGCCGTCACCATTATCGCCTCGACAGGTATGTTGCGGCTGCGTATCTGACGCAGCGTATCAAGGCCGTTCATGCGCGGCATGTAGACGTCCAGTATCACAAGATCCGCCGCGTTCGCGCTCAGAAATTCCAGCGCGCCGTGGCCGTCCCGGCACCGCCCGACGACCTCGAACCCCCGGTTCTTGATGACGTATTGCTCGTTTATCATGGCGACCATCGGGTCGTCCTCAACTATCAGAACTCTGTACATTGCTATCCTCCTTGCCTGTGAAGCTGACCGTGAAGCAGGTGCCCACGCCAAGCTGCGACTCGACCGTTATGCTCCCGCCCGACTGCTCGACCATCTGACGCACGTGGTAAAGTCCCGTTCCGCGCCCCGCGCCCTTGGTCGAGTAGCCGTTTTCGAATATGCGCTCGAGATTCTCCGGCGCAATGCCGCCGCCCGTGTCGTCGACGGTGATGAGCAGCGCGCCCGGCTTCGAGAATATGCCGAACAGCAGCTCGCGCGGCGCGTCGTAGTCGGGGCGGTCGTTCATGGCGTCGAAGGCGTTGTCGAGCAGGTTGCCGATGACAGTCACCAGCAGCCCCGACGGTAGCCGCAGGTCGGAGGGCGAGTAACGACAGCCCTCGCGCAGCGTGAAGCGCACGTTGAGCTCGGACGCCCGCGCCGTCTTGCCGATGAGAAGCGCTGCGACCGCGGGATCGCTCACGGCGTTCATGATCCGGCTTATCGCCGACCTCTCGAGCACGGTTATATTCTGAATGTATGACGTCGCCTTGTCGTACATGCCCATCTCGATGAGGCCGAGGATGACATGCAGCTTGTTGGTGAAGTCGTGGTTGTTGGCGCGCATGGAGTCGACGAGGTAACGCGTACCCGCAAGATCCTCCATCAGGCGCGTGTACTCGGCGCGGTCGCGCAGTATGCCGACGGCGCCCGCCACCGTCTCGCCGTCCATGACGGGAATGCTGTCGAGCAGTATGTCGGTGCCGCCCTCGCCGAGGTCGGGATGACCGCCAGAGCGCTTCTCACCGTCGCGCAGCGTGTCGGCGAGCGCGCTGTGACCGAGCGCACCGCCCGCCACGTCGCAAAGCAGCTCGCCTGTAAGTCCGCCTGATGACGGGTTTCCGGACGCGGCGGCTGTTGAACCGGCGGTCGCGTCGCCGGACGCCCCGCCGAGCATGCGGCAGGCGGCGCGGTTGGCGAACTGCACCCGCCCCTCGCTGTCGACGGCGACGATGCCCTCGTCAAGCGACTCGAGTATATTGTCTCGCGTTTTGAACATGGAGGTAAAGACGTCGGGCTCGTAGCCGAGCAGGCCGCGCTTTATGCGTCCGGACATGCGCGCGCAGACGATGAGCTCTACCAGCACCGCCGCGAGCGTGATGGCGGCGAAGACCAGCAGTGTCTGATAGGTTTCGCTGTGGACGTTCTCCATGAGCATGATGGCCATGACGACGCCGGCCTCGCGCCCGTCCGCGTCGTGAATGACGGCGTAGGCGCGCCGCTGACGGCCCGAGGGACCGTTCTCGTCGGTGGCATAGAAGCCGTTTGTGGCGTCGAGGGCGGGGAGGTTGCCGTCGTACAGCGTGCCGATGAGGCTGTGGTTGGAGTGGTAGAGCCGCACGCGGTCGCGCCCGACGACGGAGATGACGTCGATGTCGCTCAGCGACTCCTTGAGCGAGTCGAGGTAGCCCGCGAGCGCGGCGTTTTGCGCGTCAGCGCCCGACTCCGCGTCACCGGACACCGCCTCGACGAGCAGCGGCGAGCGCGCGACGGCCTCGGCGACGTTGCGCAGGTTGCGGTCGCGCTTACTTGTCTCGGCGCGTATACTGACCAGCGTGCCCGCGACTCCAAGGAACAGCGCGAGTGTGATTATCAGGATTATCTGTGTGCGGAAGAACATCCGCTGTATGCTTTTGATGGTTGTTCTGCGGCTCATACCGGCCTCCTGTGGGGGTGATGGTTATATTTTATCACAAGAGGGGGGAGAAAGCAAGGGGGGAGGGGGGAATGAGGCGTATTGCATATGCCTGTATGCAGAATGAGTGCGCCTTCACCCGGAGGCACGCCGGGACGTCCGGTGGGGACTGCTTTTTTATAAATAGTTCTTTAGCCTTGGCAGGCGCACGCCGTGGAGGCCACCGACGGTGGAGAAGTGTACTCGCCGGGACGTCGGCGGGAAGCGATTTTATAAAAAAGTTCTTTAGCCTTGGCAGGCTCTCGCCGCGGAGGCCACCGACGGTGGAGAAGTGTACTTTTCTGTTATGCAACAGAAAAGTACCAAAAGAGTGCACCAAAGGGGCCGAACCTACGGTTCGCCCCCTCTGGACTCCCCCACTCCCTTGATGGATTGGTGGTGGCGGGCGCTGGCCTCATTGCACGCACGGTTCCGGCATCACGCCTTTAGGTGACGCACGCCCTGTCCCCGCTCGGACTCGCCGGAAGGCGGTTTTAAGCGTTTTCTCTAAACTTAGCGGGACGTCTTTTGAGGTCGACCAGTGCGTGCGTGCGGATGGCAGCTTATAGGGGTGAGATTTGGGTGAGGCAGGCTTGAAAAAATAAGTTC
>CAKRSS010000106.1 GCA_934401725.1 uncultured Eubacteriales bacterium
AGGTTAGCCCTCTCTGGGGCGACTCTTTTGGTACTTTTCTGCTCGCGGCAGAAAAGTACACTTCTCCACCGTCGGAGGCCTCCACGGCGTGCACCCGCCAAGGCTAAAGAACTTATTTTCCAAAATCGCTTCCCGCCGACGCTCGGCGAGTACACTTCTCCACTGTCGGTGGCCTCCACGGCGTGCACCCGCCAAGGCTAAAGAACTTATTTTCCAAAATCGCTTCCCGCCGACGCTCGGCGAGTACACTTCTCCACCGTCGGAGGCCTCCACGGCGAGAGCCCTTGGGGGCAAAGAACTCTTTTAAAAAACGTTTTTTTGCCGAACGTTCCGGCGCGCACCTGCCAAAGGTGCAGAACTATCTCAGCATACAGGCATATGCCAATACGCCTTCACCCCCGCCCGCATAGGGCTTAGGGCATATGCCAATACGCCTTAACCCCGCGTCTTGCCTCCGGCAACATTAAACGTCACCCCGTGTATGTACCCGGCGCGCTCGGAAGCGAGAAACGCCACCGCGTTCGCAACCTCGGACAGCTTGCCCGCGCGACCGAGCGGGATGGTCGAGGTCTTGGCGTAGCCCGCACGCAGCTGCTCAACCGTGATGCCGCGCGTGTAAGCAAGCGCTGTCTCGTAGCCGATGGTGCGCAGACCCGTCGCCTCCATTATGCCGGGCGCAAGACCGACAACACGTACGCCGTGCCGTCCCAGCTCCTTGGCCCAGGAGCGCGTCAGCGAGTTGACCGCACCCTTGGACGCCGAGTAAACGCTCTGTCCCTCCGAGCCCTCAAGTCCGCTCTCGGAGGACATGTTGATGATGACGCCGCTGCCCTGCTTGACCATGTATCTCGCCGCCGCCTGGCTGATGAGGAACAGCCCCTTGACGTTGACGTTCATAACCTTGTCCCAGACAGCCTCGTCGAGCTCGTATTTGCCCGCCTCGTCAACCAGCAGACGCGGCATGTTGATGCCCGCATTGTTGACCAGAACGTCAATCTTGCCGAAGGTCTCGATGACCTTGGCGATCATGGCGTCGATGCTCGCCTTGCTCGTGACGTCGGTCCGGACGTAGAGCAGCTTGCCGTTCCCGAGGTCAAACTCGGGAGCGGTCGGGTTGATGTCGCAGACGGTGACGTAAGCGCCGTCGTGCAGCAGCTCCTCGACGGTTGCATAGCCGATACCGGACGCGCCGCCGGTGACGATGATGGACTTGCCTTCAAGTCCGAGCCAGGATTCAGACATTTTTGTATTCCTCCGTATTGAGTAAAAATATTTGTACGGCTACATTATATAATATTCCGCGCAAAATGTCAATGCAAATTGACCATTACGCCTGCCCAGCCTATTGCAATCGGGAAAAAAATGTTGTATAATATGGTGGGTCAAGCTATTTCGCCGAAAGGAATAAAAAATGCCTAAAGTTAAAAAGAGCCAACGCCGCTACACGCCGGTGACGTCGATGAAACACTTCGCCGTCAGGCTGCGCGAGCGGGACGATAATATACTCTACATGTGGCACGACGCTGAACACGTGCTGCACGAAATGACTTACCGCGAAATGTCAGATATGATAATACGCCAGGCGGCAGCCTTTGTGTCGCTCGGCTGGGTCGGACGGCACATCGCCGTCGTCGGCGAGACCTCGCCCGAGTGGGTCGCGACCTACGTCGCCGCCATCGCGTCGGGCAACGTCGCCGTGCCGCTCGACCGCGAGCTCGACATCGAACAGCTCGAGGGCTTTCTCACCTTCGCCGAGGTCGACGCCGTCGTCTATTCCGAGGCCTTCAACGAAAAATTCCGCCACGCCATAGAGACGCACCCGACCGTCTCGCTGTTCGTTCCCATGTCGCCCGAGGCGGGTGCCGACCTCAACCCCGACGTCGACAACGAGCGCAGCGTCGTCCCTTACGCCACGCTGCTCACGCTGGGCGACGCCATAATCGGCAACGAGGGCGTCCTGCCCCTGCCGGACGGCGCAGGCGACATACTCCCCGAGCCCGCCGACATGGAGCGCATGTCCGTCATGCTGTTCACATCGGGCACGACGGGGACGAGCAAATGCGTCATGCTGTCCGAGAAGAACGTCGTCAGCGCGGTGAATTCCGCCTGCGAGACGGTCGAGTTCTTCCCCGAGGACACCATAGTCTCGACGCTGCCCATACACCACACCTACGAGCTGTGCTGCATGCTCGCCGCCATGAATTACGGCATGCGCATAGCGATAAACGACTCGCTCAAGCGCGTCATGCGCAACTTTGCCTTCTTCCGCCCGACGGGACTGATACTTGTGCCGCTGTTCGTCAACACCATGTACAAAAAGATATGGGACGAGGCGCACAAAAAGAAGAAAGACAAGCTGCTGCGCGCGGCGCTGGGCGCGTCTGGCAAGCTGCGGCACGTCGGAATCGACTTGCGCGGCCTGCTGTTTTCCGACATAAACGGCGCATTCGGCGGCAGACTGCGCAAGATAGTCTGCGGCGGCGCGCCGCTCAACCCCGAAATTGCGGTTCAGATGGAGCAGTTCGGCATAAGAATTACCGAGGGCTACGGCATCACCGAGTGCTCGCCCCTCATCGCCGTCAACCCCTACTACGCGCCAAAGGTCGGCTCTGTCGGCCCGACGGTGCCCTCCTGCACGGTCAGAATCGACGTCGAGAGGGTCAACGACCGCGGTTACGACGAGGGCGAGATACTCGTGCGCGGCGACAACGTCATGATAGGCTACTACAAGCAGCCCGAGGCGACGGCCGAGGTGTTCACCGCGGACGGCTACTTCCGCACCGGCGACGAGGGCTACATGGACGAGGACGGTTATATTTTCATCACGGGGCGCAAGAAGAGCGTCATTGTGCTTGAGAACGGCAAAAACGTCTTCCCGGAGGAGATTGAGGAATACCTCTCGCGGCTGGAATGCGTAGGCGAGAGCGTAGTCGTCGGGCGCCGGAAGGAGGGCAGCGACACCGTCACGCTGACGGCAGTCATCTACCCGAACCCGTCGATGTTCCCCGCGGGCAGCGACATGGAAGCCGCGGCGGCCGTCATCCGCGAGGAGGTCAACAGGCTCAACAAGACGCTTGTCGGGTACAAGCAGATACGGGCTGTTGAGATCCGGAGAAGTGAGTTTGAGAAAACTACTTCGAGGAAAATTAAAAGGCATTTAGTTAAATAAGTTTTTTGATAAGTAAGTTCTTTGGCCTTGGCAGGCGCACGCCATAACGTCGGCGGGACGTGTTCGAAGTGTACTCACCGAACGTCGGCGGAAAGCGTTTTTTAAAAAAGAGTTCTTTAGCCTTGGCGGGCGCACGCCGTGAAGGCCACCGACGGTGGAGAAGTGTACTTTTCTGTTATGCAACAGAAAAGTACCAAAAGAATGCACCAAAGGCGGCGAACCTACGGT
>CAKRSS010000107.1 GCA_934401725.1 uncultured Eubacteriales bacterium
TGCTCGCGGCAGAAAAGAACAGTTAAAACTCGTCCCGCCGACGTTCGACGAGTACACTTCTCCACCGTCGGTGGCCTTCACGGCGGCAGCCTGCCAAGGCTAAAGAACTTATTTTAAAAAACGCTTTCCGCCGACGTTCGGCGAGTACACTTCTCCACCGTCGGAGACCGTCCACGGCGGCAGGCCGCCAAGGCTAAAGAACTTATTTTAAAAAACGCTTTCCGCCGACGTTCGGCGAGTACACTTCTCCACCGTCAGAGGCCTTCACGGCGGCAGCCTGCCAAGGCTAAAACTAACTTTTCCGTATACAGGCATATGCCAATACGCCTCACCCCGGCGTGCGCCTGCCAAGGCCAAAGAACTTTTCTTAATAAAAAAGCAGTCCCCGCAGGCTTCCCTGCGAGAACCGCAAAATCAATTCAATTTCACCTACGCGCACGGGCAACATCAACGAAGTGCTACCGCACTTCATTGATAGCAATACGCCCACCCCGTCACCGTACCTGTCCGGTCCCCAGCACCCGGTACTGCGTCGTCGTCAGCGCCTCCATGGCGAACGGACCGCGGACGTGCAGCTTCTGCGTCGAAATGCCGATCTCAGCGCCCATGCCGAAAACGCCGCCGTCGGTGAACCGCGTCGAGGCGTTGTGGTAGAGCGCCGCAGCGTCAACGTGCGTCATGAAATATTCGACCGCCGCCGCGTCGGTCGCGACAATCGCCTCGCTGTGGCGCGTCCCGTACCTGCCTATGTGCGCGACGGCCTCCTTCACGTCCTCCACCACGCCTATCGACAGAATGTAGTCGTTGTACTCCGTCGCAAAATCCTGCTCAGTCGCCGGAATGCCGCCCGGAACGTAGGGCAGCGCCCCCGCCGATGCCCGCAGCTCCACGCCCCGCTCGCGAAGCGCCGCAGCCGCGCGCGGCAGAAACTCTGGCGCTATAGCGCGGTCGCACAAAAGCGTCTCGGCCGCGTTGCAGACCGACGGGCGCGAGGTCTTGGCGTTGACAATGATGTTCACCGCCATGTCAAGGTCGGCGCTGCTGTGCACGTAGACGTGGCAGTTCCCCGCCCCCGTCTCGATGACAGGCACGCGCGAATTGTCCACGACGT
The DNA here is from genome assembly GCA_934401725.1 of uncultured Eubacteriales bacterium. Classification (GTDB taxonomy): domain Bacteria; phylum Bacillota; class Clostridia; order Oscillospirales; family CAG-272; genus UMGS1002. The sequence goes on from CAKRSS010000107.1 coordinate 1,112, forward strand.
TGCGGATAAGCCCAGCGCCGCCGCGCGGGATGATGAGGTCGATGTAGCCGCGCAGCGTCAGCATAATGTTGACGCTCTCGCGGTCGGTGTCGCCGACAAGCGCAACGGCATCGCGCGCGCCGAACGGCGTCAGCACCTCGCGCAGCACCGCGACAATGGCGCGGTTTGTCCCCAGCGCCTCACTTCCGCCGCGCAGAATGACGGCGTTTCCGCTCTTGAGGCACAGCACAGACGCGTCGACCGTGACGTTCGGGCGCGCCTCGTATATCATGCCGATGACGCCGAGCGGCACGCGCCAGCGCGTCACGTAAAGACCGTTCGGACGGCGATCCTCGTACTCGAGTCCGAGCGGGTCGGGCAGCGCGCGCACCTCGTCGACGGACGCGGCGATGGCGTCGAGGCGCTCGGGTGTGAGCGTCAGGCGGTCGAGCATGGCGGCCGAGATTCCGCGCTCGCGCGCGGCGACGAGGTCGCGGGCGTTGGCGTGCAGAATGTGGTCACGTGCGGCGCGCAGCGCGCCGGGGATGGCGGCGAGTATTTTGTCCCTCGTCTCGGGCGACGTGAGCGCCGGAAGCACGTCACGAGCGGCCCGGCACATGGAAATCAGTTCTTTTTCGGTCATAAAGCTGCACCTTTCTTTGCAGGATTTTCAAAATCATCTTGCAAAAATGCGATTTTTGTTATAGAATATATATATCATATCATAAAACTCGCGAAAGTTGAAGAGCAAATGGAAAAAAATCAAAAAATAATTGTTGTAAAGGTGGGTACCTCCACCCTGACGCACGCGACGGGCATGCTCAACATACGTAAAATCGAGCATTTGTGCCGTGTCCTGTGCGACATAGAGAACAGCGGGGTCAAGCTGATACTGGTCTCGTCCGGCGCCGTTTCGGCGGGCTGGGTCAAGATGGGACTGACGCGCACGCCTGACACCGTCAGCGAGAAGCAGGCGGCGGCGGCCATCGGCCAGTGCGAGCTCATGAGCATGTACGACAAGTACTTCATGAGCTACGGCTACGTTGCGGCGCAGGTGCTGCTGACCAAGGACGTCGTCGACATTCCGCTGCGGCGCGAGAACGCGCAGTCGACCTTCCGGCTGCTGCTTGCGGGGCGGAGCATTCCGGTTGTCAACGAGAACGACACGGTGTCGTTTGAGGGCATCAAGATCGGCGGAAACGACATACTCGCGGCCTACGTTGCGTCGCTTGTGAGAGCCGACCTGCTTATCAACCTGTCGGACGTTGACGGTCTGTTCGACCGCAACCCCAAGGACGACCCGAACGCGCGGCTGATACCCGTAGTCGAGCGCATAGACAGCGAACTCGAGAGCATCGCAGGCGGCGCGGGCACAGCCCGCGGCACCGGCGGAATGCGTGCAAAGCTGGACGCAGCGCTCATCTGTCGCGAGGCGGGCGTGCCCATGTTCATCGCCAACGGAGCGAACCCGGATATACTTTACGATATTGTCGCCGGAACGGCGGTGGGGACACTCTTTAAGGTGTGAGCTATTGCATATGCACGTATGCTGGTTAAAGCGATTTTACGGTGGCTCGCCGGGATGCTCGGCAAAAACGTTTTTATAAAAAGGTTCTTTAGCCCAAGGGGGCACTCGCCACAACGTCCGCGGGACGTTAAGAACTGTACTTTTCTGCCGCGAGCAGAGAAAGAACAATTTGATTATGCCGAAGGCATAATCAAATTCAAAAGAGTCGCCCCAGAGAGGGCTAACCTACGGTTCGCCCCCTCTGGACTCCCCCACTCCCGTGGGGATGGCTTAGGGGAACGTTCTCACCCTCATTGGCGCTCGCATCCGGCGCGGCTCGGTCAGAATCGCTCTACCGCGCCTTTGCTATAGTACGGCTTGTCCCCGGTTTTACTCGTTCGGGGGATTTGCTAAACCGTTTTTGCACTGGCAAAGTACTCGCGCTGCGCGCAGGATTGCGGGGGCAGCCGTCACTAACGTTTTCTGCCCTAATTAGCCTTCATGAGCGGCGGAGCCGCAATATGATGGCGCGCATAGAGGGGCGTGAGCTATCGCCCACATCAAACCTCATCCCAACGGTGAAGCGCTCTCCGAAAACTTCATCCCGAGAACCATTTGTACCGCAGACGCTCCCACCGGGACGCACGGGGGGCCGCCGGGGCGGGGCGTCAATGGTTAGCCTGCCCAGCGCGGGTTACGGTGTACTCCACGGCGAGTATGAGCGCGGACGCAGTGAGCTTCCCAAAAGGCGTCTTTCCGCCGGATGCAGACTTCGGCAAGGGTGGG
>CAKRSS010000108.1 GCA_934401725.1 uncultured Eubacteriales bacterium
GGTGCGTTCTCTTTGGTACTTTTCTGCCGCATAGCAGAAAAGTACACTTCTCCACCGTCGGTGGCCTCCACGGCGAGAGCCTGCCAAGGCTAAAGAACTTATTTTTCAAAAAAACGCCTTCCGCCGACGTTCGGCGAGTACACTTCTCCACCGTCGGTGGCCTTCATGGCGAGTCCTGCCAAGGGCAAAGAACTTATTTACCAAAAAACATTTTTATAAAAACTTCCATTTTACGAAATAAAGAAAGGCCCCTCATGCAAATATTGAACGAATCCGACCTTAACCGTCAGCTGGCCCCACCGGCGGCGGGCTACCTCTTCTTCGGCGAAGAAGATTATACCAAACTGCACGCCGTCGGCCGCCTGCGGGACGCGGTCTGTCCCGACCCGTCGATGGCAGTGTTCAACGACGTCCGCATGACGTCCCTCGATTACACCGCCCCGCGCCTGCTCGACGCGCTCGAGCCACCCCCTATGCTCGGCGACCGTAAAATCATCACCGTCTCGGGGCTCGACCTCGGCATTATGCGGCAGGACGAGATAAACGACCTTTGCGACGCGCTCGCGACGCTCGGCAATTATGACTACAACACGCTTGTGCTGTCCGTCCCCGCCGGCGGCATCGACGAGGGGCGCCTGCCCTCAAAGCCCTCGGCGCTGCTCGCGCGGCTTGCCGAGTACCTGACGCCCGTCCGCTTCGCGCGCATTATGCCCGCGCGGCTCGCCGGGTGGGTCGGCAAGCACTTCGAGCATTGGGGCGTCGCCGCCCCGCCCGAGCTGTGCGCCCGCGTTGTCGACTATTGCGGCACCTCCATGTTCACTCTGGCGGGCGAGGTGCAGAAAATGAGCTTTTACGTGCTGTCCGACGGGCGGCAGGAGCTGCAAGCCTCCGATATAACCGCCGCCGCAGTCCCCGACCGCAGCTACGATGCCTTCGCCTTCGCCAACGCCGTCACGTCGGGAGACCGACAGCGCGCGCTGAATATCCTGGCCGAAATGAAGCGTCAGCGCGTCGAGCCGACCATCATAATGGGCGACATCTCGCGCGTCTTCTGCGACATGCTGACCATTCGTCAGCTGTCCGACGAGGGGCTGCGCGCCCCCGCCATCGCGCAGGCGACGCGCATTCACGAGTACCGCGTCGGGCTGTATCTCAGCGGCGTTCAGCAGATACCCGCCGAGCGGCTGCGTGAGATTGTCGGGCGCTGCGCCGAGGCCGACGTCGCCGTCAAGCTGTCCGGGCGCGGTTACGAGCCCATCGAACGCCTCATCTGCGGGCTGTGAGGCGGGACAGAAACGTCCACCTTTGCCTGTGAGGCCGAATACAGATATTAATGAGGTAAACCATGATAATTGACGATACAATTGCCGCCGTCTCGACGCCTCCCGGCAAAGGCGGCGTGGCTATGATACGAATTTCGGGGCGTGACGCCGCCGCAGTCGCCGACCGCGTGTTCAGGCCGCGCACCGGGGACGGGCAGGCTCCTCTCTCGTCGCTGCCGCCGCGCCGCGCGGTCTGGGGCGACATACTTTCCGTCGAGCCGGACGGAAGCGCCGTTGTCATAGACGACGGCGTGGCGATTTACTACCGCGCGCCGCATTCCTACACCGGCGAGGACACGGTCGAGCTGTGCTGTCACGGCGGCGTGCTCATGACGCAGACGGTGCTTGAGTCGGTGCTGTGCGCGGGTGCGCGCATGGCGGGGCCGGGCGAGTTTACGCGCCGCGCGTTTGTCAGCGGGCGCATGGGACTGTCCGAGGCCGAGGCGCTGGCCTCACTTCTCGACGCGCAGACGTACGGGCAGCTGAAGCTGTCCCGCGCGGGCATGGGCGGTCGGCTCGGCCGCGAGGTCGACGACCTCTACGTCACGCTGCGGACGCTGGTGAGCGACATTTACGCGCGGGTCGACTTCCCGGACGAGGATCTTTCGGGGCTGACGCGCGGGCAGCTGCGCGAGGGAATCGCGGGTGTCGGCGCGCGCTGTCGGGCGCTGCTGGCGACCTACCGCACGGGTCACGCCGTGGGCGAGGGCATACGGACGGTACTGTGCGGCGCGGTCAACAGCGGCAAGAGCTCGCTTTACAACGCGCTTCTCGGGCGCGAAGCGGCGATAGTGACCGACGTTGCGGGCACGACGCGGGACGTTCTCGAGGACACGGTGAGCGTGGGCGGCGTGACGCTGCGGCTGTGCGACACGGCGGGTCTGCGCGAGGCATCGGACGAGGTCGAGCGCATAGGAATCGACCGTGCGCGTGAGCGCATAGCGTCGGCGGAGCTTGTGGTGGCGCTGTTTGACGGCTCGCGCGAGGGGGGCGCCGAGGACGCAGAGCTAAGCCGACTGCTCGAGGGAAGTATTTCCCCGGTAATAAAGCTTGTGACCAAGAGCGACCTGCCGCGCGCGGCGGGGGCGTTCGTACCCGAGGGGGCCATTTGTATTTCGACGCGCACGGGCGCGGGGCTGGACGATTTTGCCGCACGCGTGCGGGGGTTATTTATTGACGGAAGCCTGAACATGTCCGAGGACGCCATTGTCGCCAACGCGCGGCAATACGCGGCACTGCGCGGGGCGGAGGAGTCCGTCGGCGCGTCGCTCGCGGCGCTTGACGCGGGCCTGCCCGAGGACGTCGCGTGCAGCGATCTCGAGTCGGCGATGTCGGCGCTCGCCGAGATCGACGGCCGCGCGGTGACGGTGGATATTGTGAATGATATTTTTGCGAGGTTTTGTGTAGGGAAGTGAGCGGGGGTGTGTGTGCTATTGCATATGCACCTATGCGGAGAAAGTTCTTTGGCCTTGGCAGGCTGTCGCCGTGGCGAATTCCGACGTGTTCGAAGTGTACTTTTCTGTTATGCAACAGAAAAGTACCAAAAGAGTGCACCAAAGGCGGCGAACCTACGGTTCGCCCCTCTGGACTCCCCCACTCCCGTCATGGATTGGTGGTGGCGGGCAGTGGCCTCATTGGCGCACGGTTCCGGCATCACGCCTTTTGGTGACGCACGTCCTGTCCCCGCTCGGACTCGCCGG
>CAKRSS010000109.1 GCA_934401725.1 uncultured Eubacteriales bacterium
GATAATTATGCCTTCGGCATAATTATCTTGCTCTTTCTCTGCTCGCGGCAGAAAAGTACAGTTAAATCACGTCCCGCCGACGTTCGGCGTGCGCCTTCCAAGGCCAAAGAACTTTTCTTAAAAAGCGTACGTGCATATGTAATAACATAATTATACTATACTTCCCTCCTCATTTCAACCTTTTGAAAGAAATATCTATCAAAATACGCCCACCCCCTTGCAATATGGGCGCGAAGAATGTATAATATAATGTGATTACATTGTGAAGAAGGATACCCCGCAAAATGAAAGCAGTAATAACAGTCACGGGCAAGGACAGCGTCGGCATTATCGCGCTGGTCAGCTCGGAGTGCGCCGTCTATGACGCAAACATACTCGAAATCTCACAGAGCGTCCTCAGCGAATATTTCGCTATGATTATGCTCGCCGAGGTCTCGAACCTCACCATCCCATTCAATGAGTTCGCCGACCGGCTCGAGGAGCTCGGCCGCGCCCGCGGACTCGATATTCACGTCATGCACGAGGATATCTTCAACTCCATGCACCGCATATGAGGGCCCGCAATGCTTAATACGTCAGATATTCTCGAAACCATAAACATGATCCGGCAGGAGAACCTTGATATTCGTACCATAACCATGGGGATCTCGCTGTTCGACTGCGTCTCGGAGGACGAAGACCGCCTCTGCACCCGCGTCTATGACAAAATCACCCGTTGCGCTCACGACCTCGTCCCCACCGGCGAGGCGATTGAAAAGCAGTACGGCATCCCGATTGTAAATAAGCGCGTCTCGGTCACGCCGGTCTCGCTTGTCGGCGGCACGCTGTCGCCCGACGGCTACATCAGGCTCGCCCATACCCTCGACCGCGCCGCGGCTGAAACGGGCATCAACTTCATCGGCGGCTTCTCGGCGCTCGTCCATAAGGGCGCGACAAAAAGCGCCGAAAACCTCATCTCCGTCATCCCCGAGGCGCTGTCGGAGACGAACCTCGTCTGCTCGTCCGTCAACGTCGCCTCGACCAAGGCGGGCATAAACATGAACGCAATCGCCGAAATGGGTCGCGCCATCAAACGCGCCGCCTACCTCTCGCGCGATAACAGCTCGCTCGCCTGCGCCAAGCTGGTCGTTTTCGCCAACGTCCCCGAGGATAACCCCTTCATGGCGGGCGCGTTCCACGGCGTCGGCGAGCCTGAGACCGTCATAAACGTCGGCGTTTCGGGACCGGGAGTGGTGGCGAGCGCAATCCGCCGCGCCGGTGACTGCGACCTCTCGGCGCTCGCCGAGGTCATCAAGCGCACGGCGTTTAAAATAACACGCGTCGGCCAGCTGGTCGCGGGTGAGGCCGCAAAGCGGCTCGGCGTGCCCTTCGGCATCGTCGACCTGTCGCTCGCGCCCACTCCTGCCATCGGCGACTCTGTCGCGCACATACTTGAGGAAATGGGACTCGAGTCCTGCGGCGCGCACGGCACTACCGCCGCGCTCGCCATGCTCAACGACGCCGTCAAAAAGGGCGGAGTTATGGCGTCATCACACGTCGGCGGACTGTCCGGCGCGTTTATCCCGGTGTCCGAGGACGCGGGCATGATAGTCGCCGCCGAGCGCGGCGCGTTGACGCTCGAGAAGCTGGAGGCCATGACGGCGGTCTGCTCGGTCGGACTCGACATGATAGCCATCCCCGGCGACACGCCCGAGGACGTCATCTGCGGTATTATCGCGGACGAAATTTCAATCGGCGTCGTCAACACCAAGACGACGGCGGTGCGTCTCATCCCGGCCTACGGCAAAAACGTCGGCGACACCGTCAGCTTCGGCGGACTGCTCGGCTATGCGCCCGTCATGCCGGTCAAGACCTACTCGCCCGCACGCTTCATCGGCCGCGGCGGCCGCATTCCCGCACCCATACACAGCCTGAAAAATTAATTTTTATAAGGAGTACAGCTATGAACGATCAGAATTTCAACAACGGTTACCGGCCTCCAGAGGACGACCTCCCGCCGGTTGACATTTTCCCCGCGCGCGGACTTGACTTCAAGTCGGCGTTCGGCTCTGGCATGTTTCTCGCAATGTGCGTGCTTCAGACCGTAACTGTGGCACTCGGCGCATTCAGCATCCGCATATTCAACGGCGGCGGCTTCAGCTTCAACTACAACATCAACATTATCGGTCTGCTCGTTATGATCGGCATGTGGATGACCTACGCCAGCGCCCGCGACATGTCCACGGACGTCATGAAGCCGGGCGGCTTCACCATTGTCAGCGGCTGCATCAAGGCGATGCGCATAATTCTGTGGGTCGTAATCGGCCTGCTTTTCGCCGCGGGGCTTGCAATGGCTGCCGTCGGCGCGGCACTTGATCCGGCGATCGTTTCGAAAGCGCTTGACACGATTTACAGCACCGTCGAGGTTTCGCCCGAGGTAATGGAGCGGATTGCGGAGCTTGTGAACGGCGGATTTGCGGCGCTTGTGATAATTATGATTGGCGTTATGCTTATCCTTGCCGCTGTTGTCATGCTGATAATGAACCTGACGTACTACAAATCCTGCCACCGTCTGGCGCGCTCGATGGCCGAGTACGTCAAGGGAGGCTGCGAGGAGCTCGACTGCGTGCGTGCCGTCAGCACGTGGCTGATGGTGCTCGGCATTCTCTGCGCATTGTCGGCGCTGTCGAACATTGCCAGCGGCTGCACGGCGGCGATGTACATCATCGGCTCGGTATTTTTGAAGAAATACTTCGCGGAAAGCTGATCCCGCGAGCGCACGGGGAGGGACGAGGGTTCCTCCCTGTGCTATTGCATATGCAGGTGTGCTTTTTCAGATAAGTTCTGAACCTTTGGAAGGGCACGCCATAACGTCGGCGGAAAGCGATTTTTGAAAAATAAGTTCTTTAGCCTTGGCAGGCGCACGCCGTGAAGGCCACCGACGGTGGAGAAGTGTACTCGCCG
>CAKRSS010000110.1 GCA_934401725.1 uncultured Eubacteriales bacterium
GTAGGTTAGCCCTCTCTGGGGCGACTCTTTTGGTACTTTTCTGCTCGCGGCAGAAAAGTACACTTCTCCACCGTCGGAGAACTATCCGGCGAGCCTTTTCAAGGGCTCAGAACTTCTCTTAAAAAGCATATAGGCATATGCAATACGCCTCACTCCCTATTTTACCACACGCACAAACGCCTGTCAATCTCTTTCCCCGCCCCACCGCGCGGGCAAAAAATCAAAAATTATTTCCCCGGAAATGAAACCTCCACGCCGAAACGTCGACTGCATAGGTGAACCCCTTTACAATACCCGCAAAATCGGCTATAATGCTCATGGAGGTACCTCATGAAAAACTTTTATCGTAAAATACTCCCCGCCGTCCTCGCGCTTGCCCTGGCGGCGGTGCTGCTCGTGCTGCCCGCCTCGGCAAACTCCGCGCAGCGCTATTGGCGCGGCACAACGGCAACCGGCGCCGTCATTACCGACGGCCAGTGCCCCGTTGTCGTCGAGCACGAGACGCTGACCTTCGACATCCCCGCCTTCCCCGTCACAAGCTACTCCGACGGCAACGCCGACTACTCCGCCTCGGTCAGCGCCGCCTATACCTTCCGCAACCCGTCCGACATGACCGTCACAGCGCACCTGCTCTTCCCCTTCGGCACCCGCCCCGACTACGCCTATGACGTCGCCTCCGAGGAGAAGTACACAGTCACCGTCGACGGCACGCCCATCGGGTGCACCGTGCGCCACACGCTGACCGGCTACGGCAGTCAGTTCGAGCTTGAGCGCGACCTCGGCCGCCTCACCGACACGCCGCGCGAGGACGCGCTCCTCTTCCCCGACCAGACCGTCATCTGCCGCACCTACAGCGTCTCGGGCGTCGACCGCAGCGTGCGCGCCGTCAATATCGCCTTCGACCTCGCGAAGGACAGCGGCGTCTGCGTCTTCTGGCCCGAGCGGTCCGGCATGCACACGCAGAAGGACGGCGACCGCCGCCTGAGCGCCTGGGCGTCCGACCTTAAAACCTTCACAATCTACTTCATCGGCGGCGATGTCGAGCCCGAGTGGAAGTGCTACAAGGACGGCGGCGTCGAGGACAGCGAAGTCGTGCCCGGCACGGCGACGCTCGTCAGCACCGAGACCATAAGCCTGCGCACGCTGGCGCTCTCCGCCCGCCCCGCTGACTCCGACGTCTCGGAGAACGACTGGTACAACGCCGTGATTGACCGTATGCTGTCAGGCGGCGTCCGGGGCGGCGTGATTGGCGACACCTCCCGCCTGCTTGACGTCAGCGACAGCCTCATGCGCTGGTACGAATACGACATCACGCTCGAGCCGGATCAGCGCATAGTCAACACCGTGACCGCGCCCATGTACCCCACCATCGACGACGGCTACACGCCCGCCGTTTATTCCTACACCTACCTGCTCTCGCCCGCCGCGACCTGGCGCTCGTTCGGCTCGCTCGAAATCAACATCAACACGCCCTACTATCTCTTAGGCGCGGCCGATACCGCCGACGGCAAGAGCGGCAAGGGCAAAGACGACAAGTCGACGCTCGCCTCGCGCTTTGAGAAGGCCGAGACCGGCTACACGCTGTCGCTCGACGGCCTGCCGGAGGGCGAGCTTGAGTTCTCGCTGAGCACGTCGGCCACGCCCGAAGCGCCGCACTTCAGCCTGCGCAACGTAATTCCGATTGAGATACTGATCTCCGGCGGAATCATGCTTGCCGTCGCGGCGGCGCTGGTCGTGATAATTGTCCTCATCGTCAAGAGCCGCAAGCGCGGCAAAAACAAGGCTGCCGAAAAGTAAGCCTCACAGCGGCAGGCTGCAAAACGCAGTCGTGCCGTGGTTGCCGAACTAAACCGCAGCCACAGAACGCGGCTGCCAAACCGAACCGCAACCGCCAAGCGCGCCCCGGCCGCCAAGCCGCGGACGCAAAATACCCCCGACGCTCCATCAAAACGGAGTGCCGGGGGCTTTTGATTTATGACGTCACCGCGCGATTGCTTCGTCGGGCTTGCACGGCGGGGTCTTACATTTTTTCGAAGTGGAGCACGTCGGTAACGAACACGGTCGCGCCGCCGACAGTGACCTCGGCGGTACGCGGCAGGTTCATTTTGGTGTAATGCGCCTCGGAGATGACGGGCATGGGCATGGTCCGCGTTGAGCAGTGGGTTCTTATGACGTCGAGCGCGTGGTCGAGTCTGCCGTCCTCGACGCCGATGAGCAGCGTGACGTTCCCCGCGCGCAGAAACCCGCCGGTGCTCGCCATTTTTGTGAACGCGATACCGTCGCTGCGCAGCGCGTTGCACACAAACGCGCCGTCCTGCTTGTTGACAATTGCGGTAATCATTTTCATTCGGTGTGTCCCCCTTTATGTAAGTTTGGTGAAGTTGATGGTATTATTATAGCATATGTTGTGCAGTATGTCAAGGGTGAAGAGGGGGGCGGGGGTGAGGCGTATTGCATATGCCTGTATGCAGAATAAGTTCTGAGCCCTTGGAGGGCGCACGCCATAACGTCTGCGGGAAGCGTTTTTATAAAAAAGTTCTTTAGCCTTGGCAGGCGCACGCCGTGAAGGCCACCGACGGTGGAGAAGTGTACTCGCCGAGCGTCGGCGGAAAGCGTTTTTTAAAAAAGAGTTCTTTTGCCTTGGCGGGCTCTTGCCGTGGAGGCCACCGACGGTGGAGAAGTGTACTCGCCGAACGTCGGCGGAATGCGTTTTTGAAAAATAAGTTCTTTGGCCTTGGCGGGCTCTCGCCGTGGAGGCCACCGACGGTGGAGAAGTGTACTTTTCTGTTATGCAACAGAAAAGTACCAAAAGAGTGCACCAAAGGGGACGA
>CAKRSS010000111.1 GCA_934401725.1 uncultured Eubacteriales bacterium
GGGGCGAACCGTAGGTTCGGCCCCTTTGGGGCGATTCTTTTGGTACTTTTCTGCTCGCGGCAGAAAAGTACACTTCTCCACCGTCGGTGGCCTCCACGGCGAGAGCCCGCCAAGGCAAAAGAACTCTTTTTATAAAAACCGCTTCCCGCCGACGTTCGGCGAGTACACTTCTCCACCGTCGGTGGCCTTCACGGCGAGAGCCTGCCAAGGCAAAAGAACTCTTTTTATAAAAACCGCTTTCCGCCGACGTTCGGCGAGTACACTTCTCCACCGTCGGAGACCTCCACGGCGAGAGCCCGCCAAGGCAAAAGAACTCTTTTTATAAAAACCGCTTTCCGCCGACGTTCGGCGAGTACACTTCGAACACGTTTCGCTGACGTTACGGCGGCAGCCCGCCAAGGCCAAAGAACTTATTTATAAAAAAGCAGTCCCCGCAGGTCGTCACCTGCGAGAACCGCAAAAATCAATTTAATCAGCGCACATGCAACATCAACGAAGTGCTGCCGCACTTCATTGATTGCAATTAGCCCATGCTCCTCTTCTCCTGTAGCCATGCCACCCCCACACGGCAGGCGGCGGCGTAGGCGCGGGCGACGTATTCCTCGGGCGTCAGGCGCGCGTAGCGCTCGTTGTCGAAACGACCGCGCTTGGAGCCGCGGTTGAGCTCGAAGGTCAGCGGGCCGTCAAAGCCCGTCGACGCGAGCCGCGACATGTTGTAGCGCCAGTCCGCGATGCCGTCGAAGGGAAGCAGATGCAGGTCGTCAAGATACGTTATCTTGCCGCCGAAATCGTGAATGCCCAGATTGTCGTTCAGATGCGTGCAGATGACGTGCCGTCCGTAGTCCCCGAGCAGGTCGCGCCCGCGGTTGTAGCACATCTCGTGACCGCTGTCCCAGCAGAAGCCCAGCGCCGGATGGTCGCCAAGCGCCGACATCAGCGCGTCGAGATATTCCTCGCCCTCGGTGTTCTCAAGCGCGACGCGCACGCCCAGCTTTTCCGCCGCGTCCAGCAGAACACGGTAATTCTCAACGCCGAACGGCGTCGGCGTGTGGTCGCGGAAGCCGATGAAGGTGTGCGTCACCATTATGCCGACGCCCGCCTCCGCCGTCTCGTACAGACAGCGCAGCTGCTCGTCGAGCACCTCGCGCACCGCGGGGTCGGTCCCGGCGCTCGCCTGCCACAGCAGATTCACACGCGTGAAGGGCGCATGCACCGACTGAAACATCATGTGCTCGCGCTCCGCCGCCGCCCGGACGGCGCCGAGGTTGTCGCCCGGCTTCCAACCGACGAAAAATCCGTCAAAGCCCGCCGCCGCGAGCATGGAAACCGACTCGTCCACGGGCTTGCCGAGCCCGCCTGCGTTCATGCACAGCTTAACGTTCCACATGCCCTGCCCCTTATTTCTGATCCTCGAACGTGAATTTCTCCCACGGAATGTTGACCGCGGCCTTGTCGGACAGTATGCTGTCGACGTGCGTCAGCAGAGGGAAGTCGTCGAGAGACAGACGTCCCGCGGCGGCCGCCGCCCGGATTGCACGCGCCACGCGCACCGCCACGACGAGAGACTCGAGCGTCACGCCGTTGAGTTCGGCGCGCGCCTCGTCGATGTCAAGCCCGCGACCGAGCAGGATTCCCACAAGCCGCGTCCGGCCGCCGTAGACGGTGACGTAAAGGTCGCCCGCGCCGACGCAGAGGTTGTTGAGCGTGCCCGCGCCCTGGTACTCGAGCAGCTTTGCCATCTCGCGCACCGCCTGCCCGAACACAGCCGCCTGCGAGTTGAAGTGAGGCTCGCTGTCGAGGCCGAAACGGCGCTGATTGAGGCCGATGGTCAGCGCGATGCCGAGCGCGTAGCCGTTTTTGAGCGCGACGGCGGACTCGATGCCGGTGACGTCGGTCGAGAGGCTGATGTGGTAATAGTCGGTCGCCATAATTTCCTTCAGACGGCGCAGCGTCGCCATGTCGCGGCCGCAGAATGCGACCTCGGTCTGGTCGTGCGCGACGAGCTCGTAGCTTGTGCAGGGGCCGCCGATGGCGTTGAGCGACAGGTGACTGCCCAGCTCGTCAAGTTTTTTCTGCCAGAGGTCGGGGTAGGTGATGAGGCGGCCGTCGGGCAGATCCCAGAGCCCCTTGGTGACGGTGAGCAGCGGGACGTTCTGATCGAGGCGGGGCAGGACGTAATCGGAGAACCAGTCGACGCCGAAGCTGGAGACGCCGCCGATGACCATATCAGCGCCGCGGAGCGCTTCCTCGAGCTGTTCGATCTGATAGTACTCGACGCCGGCGGGGAAGTCGGTGTTGAACTTAGGGTGCCGACCCGTAGCGCGGCAGGCGTCGATGATTTCGCGGTCGAGCGGTGTACCGACAAGGCGGACGGTATGGCCGTTCTCGCGCGCCGGGAACGCCAGCGCCGAGCCCATCATGCCGGAGCCGATGATAGTTACTGTTGACATGGGGATACCTCTTTTTTTATTAAAAATTTTTTATGAATGATAAGTTCTTTGGCCTTGGAAAGGCACGCCGGGACGTTCGGCAAAAACGTTTTTTTGAAAAAGAAGTTCTTTAGCCTTGGCGGGCGCTCGCCGTGGAGGCCACCGACGGTGGAGAAGTGTACTCGCCGAACGTCGGCGGGACGTTAAGAAGTGTACTTTTCTGTTATGCAACAGAAAAGTACCAAAAGAGTGCACCAAAGGCGGCGAACCTACGGTTCGCCCC
>CAKRSS010000112.1 GCA_934401725.1 uncultured Eubacteriales bacterium
TTGGTGCACTCTTTTGGTACTTTTCTGTTGCATAACAGAAAAGTACACTTCGAACACGTCGGAATTCGCCACGGCGAGTGTCCCCGTGGGCAAAGAACTTATTCTGCATACAGGCATATGCAATACGCCTCACCCCAGCGCGCACTGCCAAAAACAATTTAATCAGTATACGAGCATATGCAATCAGCCCTCAATCTCATCCCGCCTCAGTTGCCCGCACGACGCGTTAATATCCGGCCCGAGCCGGCGCCGCAGCGTCGCGCGGATGCCGTGGCGCTCGAGTACGTCGACGAATTTCTTTATCGCCGCGTCGTCTGACCGCACAAAATCCCGCTCGCGTACCACGTTTACGGGTATCAGATTCACATGTATCGGCATCGACTCGCCGCGCTCGGGACGCAGACTGCCGTTGAGCAGCCGCGCGAGACGCTCGGCCTGCTCCGGCGAGTCGTTCTCGCCCGAAATCAGCGTGTACTCAAACGAAATCCGCCGTCCCGAGGCGTCGTAATAGTCGCGGCACGCCGTGAGCAGCTGACTTATATTATACCGCCTGTTCACCGGCATTATTCGCGAACGCGTCTCGTCGTCCGCCGCGTGGAGCGAGATGGACAGCGTCAGCGGCAGATTTTCGTCGCGCAGACGTCGGATGCCGTCGACAAGGCCGCAGGTCGAGAGCGAAATGTGCCGGTAGCCGATGTTCAGCCCCGCCTCGTGGTTGACAAGACGCAGAAACTTCAGCACGTTGTCGTAGTTGTCCAGCGGCTCGCCGATGCCCATCATGACGACGTTCGAAATGCGCTCGCCGGTGTCCTTCTGCGCCATGATGACCTGCCCGAGTATCTCGCCCGCGCCGAGGTTGCGTACCCGCCCCCCGATGGTCGAGGCGCAGAAGGCGCACCCCATCCGGCACCCCACCTGTGACGAAACGCAGACGGTGTTGCCGTGCTTATATTTCATGACGACGGTCTCGATGCAGTTGCCGTCAGAGAGCGCGAAAAGGTACTTGACCGTCCCGTCGATTGCCGAGACCAGCCTGCGCCGTATCTCGGGAAAGCGGCAGGTCGACACCTCGGCAAGCCTCGCGCGCGTGAGTTTGCCGACGTTTGTCATCTGCTCGGGCGTCAGTCCCCGGTGCAGCTGCCCGAAAAGCTGACGCGCGCGGTAACGCGGCTCCCCGATCTGCTTCATCAGCTGCTCCAGCTCCTCCGGGAGACAGGACAGCAGGTCAATTTTCTGATTAACTTCTTCCATGTTGAGCGTCCTTTGGAAAAATTATTGCAGTGCGAGGTCGACAATGCGCTCGCACAGCTCGCCGTAGCTTATCCCGACGGCCGCCGCCTCCTGCGGCAGCAGGCTGATGGGCGTCATGCCGGGCAGCGTGTTGAACTCGAGGCACCAGAACTCGCCCGTCTCGTCCATGATGAAGTCGCCGCGCGCGTAGCCAGACAGTCGCAGACAGCGGAAGGCGCGCCGGGTGTAGTCGCTGACGCGGGCGAGCTGCGCCTCGGTCAGCCCGGCGGGGCAGACCTCGCGGGTCATGTTGCTCTGGTATTTGTTTCTGTAGTCGTAAAAGCCGTGCCGCGGGATGATTTCGATGGGCGGCAGCACGGTGTCGCCGAGCACGCCGACCGAGAATTCGCGTCCGTAAATGCGGCGCTCGATGACAAGCGTCGGCTGATAGCGGACGGCCTCGGAGATGGCGGTGTCCAGCTCCTCCGCGCTTGAGACCATGGACACGCCGACGCTCGAGCCGCACCCGCCGGGCTTGACGACGCAGGGCAGGCCGATCTCGTCGAGGACGCGCCTGGGCGAGTCGGAGGAGGCATCGTAATAAACCCACGGCGCGGTGGGGACGCCGGCGCGGGCGAGCATACGCTTGGACAGATCCTTGTCCATGGCGAGCAGGCTGCCGGTCGCGCCCGAGCCGGAGTAGCGGATGCCGAAGCTGTCGAGCGTGGCCTGGATGTGGCCGTCCTCGCCCATGCCGCCGTGCAGCGCGAGGAAGACGACGTCCGCGGCGGCGCAGACCTCAAGCACGCCGGGGCCGATTTCGGCGCGTCTGCCCGCGTGGCGGGCGCGGAGCGCGTCGAGGTCGGGGATGCTTTCCGCGATACGCCCGGCGGCGCTGACGTCGGAGGAGAACAGCGTGCGCGGGTCGGCGGCGGTGTCGACGCCCTCATACAGGTCAAGCAGCAGGATTTTATGGCCGCGACCGGCAAGTGCGCGGGCAATCAGCCCGCCGGAGACCAGCGAGACGTCCCGTTCCGGGGACAGCCCCCCGGCTAAAACAGCGATATTCACAGATGTACCTCTTTTCGGATAGGGTGGTAGCAGTATATGCATGGGTGGCGGCGGGTGCTATTGCATATGCACCTGCGCAAGCCTCATTTTCCGCCCGCCGTGCTCCATTATTCCGCCTAATTAGCCTTCATGAGCGGCGGAGCCGCAATATGACGGCGCGCATAGTGGGACACTTCCGCCTACCCTTCCGCCTAATTAGCCCTCATGAGCGGCAAAGCCGCAATATGATGGCGCGCATAGTGGGACACTTCCGCCCACCCTTTCGCCTAATTAGCCTTCATGAGCGGCAAAGCCGCAATATGATGGCGCGGGTCGTGCGGCGTGAGCTTGCGGTTCTATCAAACCTCATTCGAGCGGTGAAGCGCTCTCCGAAAACTTCAT
>CAKRSS010000113.1 GCA_934401725.1 uncultured Eubacteriales bacterium
GGTTCGCCCCCGCTTGGGTGCGTTCTCTTTGGTACTTTTCTGCCGCATAGCAGAAAAGTACACTTCGAACACGTCGGTGTTCGCCACGGCGGCAGCCTGCCAAGGCTAAAGAACTTTTTTCAAAACCGCTTTCCGCCGAGCACCCCGGCGAGAGCCCGCCAAGGCCAAAGAACTCTCTTAGCATACATGCATATGCAATAGCACATAAGAAAGGATTCCACATGGATAAACGCAAGGCAAATCTAAGGTTGACCGTTCTGGCGGGGCTTTTTTGTCTTGCCTGTTTTATTTTCGGGGTGCGCCTCATTGACCTGCAAATAGTCCGCCGCGCGAACTATCGACCCGCGACGGCCTCCGCAACGCTGACGCGTGAGACGACTATCGTCGCGCAGCGCGGCGACCTCTGCGACCGTAACGGCAACGTCCTCGTCACAAATGAGTATAGCTACGACGTCGTTATCGACTACTTCTCGCTCCCCGCGACAGTCAAGGAGGAAAACGCCGCCTTCATCGAGCTCTACCGCACCTGCATCGCGGGCGGCGCCCAGCCCATACTCTGCGAAAATTACCCGCTTTCCGGTACCTACCCCGATATGCAGCTCGTGCCCGGCAGCGAAAAGGTGCTCGAGGCCATAATCGACCACTATAACCTCAAAAAAGGCTCGACCGCCAAGGGCATCGCCAAGTACCTCGCCAACCGCTACGACCTGCTCGACGACGACGGCGAGCTCATCTACTCGCCCGAGGAGACGCTCGTCATCATGCACCTGCGCTGGAGCATGCTCGCCGACGGCTTCTACGACAGCGGCGAGTACACGCTGGCGCATAACGTGCCGCGCGAGACGGTCGTCTCGATAAGCGAGAGCGGGACGGAGGGCGGCGTCATCCGCACCGTCGCCACGCGCAGCTACAAATACCCCGGCTACGCCTCGCACATTCTGGGTCAGGTCGGCCCAATTTACGCCGAGGACTGGGAGGCGTACAAGGCGCAGGGCTACCCGATGGATGCCATCGTCGGCATTTCGGGCTGCGAGAAGGTGTTCGAGGACTACCTGCGCGGCCGCGACGGCGTGCTGGTCACAGTCTACGATAAGCAGGGCGGCGTGGTCGAGAGCTATGTCAAGGAGCAGCCGGTCGCGGGCTCGGACGTCTGGCTGACGCTGGACATCGAGCTGCAAAAGGCCGCCGAGGACAGCCTGCCCGAGAACATCGCCTACGCCGTCAGCCACGCGACGGGCGAGCACACCGGTGAGGACGCCTCCGCGGCGGCGTTCGTCATGGTGGAGGTAGACACGGGGCAGGTGCTCGCCATCGCCTCCTACCCCACCTACGACCTCACCACCTACAACGAGGACTACGATAAGCTGAGCGCCGCCGAGGTCAGTCCGCTGCTCAACCGTGCCATCAACGGTCTCTACGCGCCGGGCTCGACCTTCAAGCCGGGCGTTGCCGTCGCGGCGCTCGACGCGGGCGTGATTACGACGTCCACTATCATAAACACTACCGGAAGATACACATATTTCAAGGACTACCAGCCGCGCTGCTGGTATTATATCAGCACGGGGCGCAGTCACGGCCCGATAAACGTCCACGAGGCGCTGCGGGTGTCCTGCAACTGCTTCTTTTACGAGGTCGGGCGGCTGCTCGGCATCGAGCGGATGAACGATTACTGTCGCCGTTTCGGCCTCGGCGAGCCGACGGGCTTCGAGCTTGGCGGCGAGACGGGCATCTTAGCGGGTCCCGAATACCGCGCGGCGAACAACCTCGAGGCGTGGAAGGAGACGGACACCATCGTGGCGGCCATCGGGCAGTCGGAGAATCTGTTCTCGCCGTTGCAGCTCGCGATGTACTTTTCGGCGCTGGGCAACGGCGGCACGCGCTACGCGGCGACGATACTGTACGGCGTCAAGCAGTTTTACACGGACGAGGACGTCGTGACGCCGTCGGCTCCGCAGGTGCTGAGCACGTTTCCCATCACAGCGGCCGACCACGCGGTGATTCTCGACTCGATGCGCGCGGTTGTGTCGACGTCGGTGTCGCTGACGAGCTTCTGCCGCGGCGTGAACGCCAAGGTCGGCGGCAAGACGGGCACGGCGCAGGTCGGCCCGACCAAGAGCGAGAACGGACTTTTCGCGGCGCTCGCGCCCATCGACGACCCGCGCGTAGCAGCGGTCTGCGTCGTCGAGCAGGGCCACGCGGGGACGTACTCCGGCTACACCGTGGGGAAGGTGTTTGCTAAGTATTTTGAGGATAGGTGACATGGGGGGCTATTGCATATGCTCCTACGCCATAATTAAAATGTTTTTTGCGGTTCTCGCAGGTGACGACCTGCGGGGGCTGCTTTTTTTATAAATAAGTTCTTTAGCCTCGGCAGGCTCTCGCCGTGGAGGCCACCGACGGTGGAGAAGTGTACTCGCCGAACGTCGGCAGGAAGCGTTTTTTAAAAAAGAGTTCTTTAGCCTCGGCGGGCTCTCGCCGTGAAGGCCACCGACGGTGGAGAAGTGTACTCGCCGAGCGTCGGCGGAAAGCGGTTTTTGGAAAATAAGTTCTGAGCCTTTGGAGGGCTCTCGCCGTGGAGGCCACCGACGGTGGAGAAGTG
>CAKRSS010000114.1 GCA_934401725.1 uncultured Eubacteriales bacterium
AAAAACGCTTTCCGCCGACGTTCGGCGAGTACACTTCTCCACCGTCGGTGGCCTCCACGGCGAGAGCCCGCCAAGGCCAAAGAACTTATTTTGCATATAGGCATATGCAATACGCCTCACCCCGGCGCGCCCGCCAAGGCCAAAGAACTCCTTCTTAAAAAACATTACATACAATAATACCCCAAAACCGTATGTAATACAAAGAAGACAAAGGAGCACTCCTATGAACTGGCTCGCCGCACACACAAAACAACTCCTCCTCGCCCTCGCCGTGCTCACGGCCGTCACCGTCGTGGCGGGGGGCGTGACCTACGTCTGTGTCATGGTTCCCGTGCTGCCCGGCGCGGCGACCGTCACTGTCCCCGACTTTTCCGGGGAGAACGTCCGCCCCGACCCCGAGCACTTCAGCGTCTCGGTCGAGTACGAGTACAGCGATGCGCCCGAGGGCGCGGTCATCTCGCAGTACCCGGCCGCGGGCGCGCGGCGCAAGGTGTCCGACGGACGCCCCTGCCGCGTCACGCTGACGCTAAGTCGGGGGCAGAAGAGCCAAAAGCTGCCCCGACTCGCCGGTCTCGACGTCGACGCGGCGCAGTCGCGTCTGCGCGCAATGGGACTGGAATTCGAGCTCGAGGAGGCGTCCGGACCCGCGGGACAGGTCGTTTCGACAGAACCCGCGGAGGGCGCAAAGGTCACGCCGGGGCAGCGCGTGCGGCTTTATGTCGGCAACCGCTCGGCGACTGTACCCGAGCTGCGCGGACTCAGCGAGGCGGCCGCGCGGGCGAGACTCGAGGCCGCCGGGCTCACGGCGGCGCACAGTGAATATGTAAAATCGTCCCGACCGGCGGGCACGGTGACGTCGCAGAGCGCGACGCCCGGCACGACGCTCCCGGAGGGCAGCAGTATAGTCCTGACGGTCAGTCATGGGCAGTAACACGAGGTATTAAATGAAAGAAAGTGCAAGAATAGTAGGCGTCAGCGGCGGCCTTTACCGCGTGACCGACGCCTCGGGCGAGACCAAACAATGCCGCGCGCGCGGTGTGTTCCGTCACAAGAACCAGCGGCCGCTCGTCGGCGACCGCGTCCTGCTGACGACCGAGCAGACGGGTCGCGACGGCGTCTCGACCGTCATCGGCGAGATACTGGAGCGCAAAAACGCGCTCATCCGCCCGCCGATGGCGAATCTGGACTACATTTTCGTGACGGCGGCGGTCACGTCGCCCGAGCCGGACACGCTGATGCTGGACAAACTGACAGCCATTGCGGAGTTCAACCGCATACGCCCCGCCGTCGTACTCTCCAAGTGCGAGCTGGACGGCGGCGCGGCGGCGCGGCTGGGCGAAATTTACCGTCTGGCGGGCTACGACGTGTTCGCGGTGAGCTGCTACACGGGCGAAGGCATCGACGCGCTGGCGTCCTACATAGCCGCGCTGCCGCCGGACAGCATTTCGGCGTTTGCGGGGGCGTCGGGCGTGGGCAAGTCGTCGCTGATGAACCGACTGTTTCCGGGTCTGGGGCTTGAGACGTCGGAGATCAGCCAGCACACGCAGCGCGGGCGGCACACGACGCGCGGCGTGACGCTCTACCAGGTCGGCACGGGCTACATAGCGGACACGCCGGGGTTTTCGATGCTTGATTTTGAGCATTTTGATTTCTTCACCAAGGACGACCTGCCGGACACCTTCCCCGAGTTTGCGGACTATCTGGGCGAATGCCGTTACACCAAGTGCACGCACACGCGCGAGGACGGCTGTGCGATTCTCGCGGCTCTGCGCGCGGGCAAAATCGCGCCCTCGCGCCACGCGAGCTACCTCGAGCTGTATCGGGTGTTGAAGGATAAGCATCCCTGGGACGGGAAATGAGGGGGTGGGCGTATTGCTATCAATGAAGTGCGGCAGCACTTCGTTGATGTCGCCCATATGCACAAATTGAATTTTAAGATTGCGGTTCTCGCCGGGGCGTCCGGCGGGGACTGCTTTTTTATAAATAGTTCTTTAGCCTTGGCGGGCGCGCTGGCCGGGGTGAGGCGTATTGCATATGCCTGTATGCAGAAAAGTTAGTTTTAGCCTTGGCAGGCGCACGCCGTGGAGGCCACCGACGGTGGAGAAGTGTACTCGCCGAACGTCGGCGGGACGAGTTTTAACTGTACTTTTCTGCCGCGAGCAGAGAAAGAACAAGATAATTATGCCGAAGGCATAATTATCTTCAAAAGAGTCGCCCCAAAGGGTTGGACATCCCCCACTCCCGTGGGGATGGCTTAAGGGAGCGGAATCCGCCTCATCGGCGCTCGCATCCGGCGCGGCTCGGTCAGAATCGCTCTACCGCGCCTTTGTTGGAGTACGGCTTTGTCCCCGGTTGTACGTTTTCCGGGGGACTCGCTAAACCGTTTTTCAGCGGGCAGAGTTCTTTAGCCTTGGCAGGCGCACGCCGTGGAGGCCACCGACGGTGGAGAAGTGTACTCGCCGAACGTCGGCGGGACGAGTTTTAACTGTACTTTTCTGC
>CAKRSS010000115.1 GCA_934401725.1 uncultured Eubacteriales bacterium
CTAAGCCATCCCCACGGGAGTGGGGGAGTCCAGAGGGGGCGAACCGTAGGTTAGCCCTCTCTGGGGCGATTCTTTTGAAGATAATTATGCCTTCGGCATAATTATCTTGCTCTTTCTCTGCTCGCGGCAGAAAAGTACACTTCTCCACCGTCGGTGGCCTCCACGGCGAGCGCCCGCCAAGGCTAAAGAACTCTTTTTCAAAAAACGTTTTCCACCGACGTTCGGCGAGTACACTTCTCCACCGTCGGTGGCCTCCACGGCGGCAGCCCGCCAAGGCCAAAGAACTTATTCATAAAAAGCAGTCCCCGCAGGCATCCCTGCGAGAACCGCAAAAATCAATTTAACCAATTACGCATATGGGCATATGCAATACGCCCACACCCCCGCGCAGACGCTATGCAATAGAACACAAGAAAGAGGCAAAATTATGAGAATAAAATCCCCCCTCCTGGCCCCATCGGGCCGTGACAAAATCAACTGGGTCGCGTCCTACATGCCGGTGCTGAACGCCGTGCGACGCGATTTCGAGCTGCGGCGACCCTTCGACGGTCTGCGGCTGGCCATGTCCATCCACCTCGAGGCCAAGACCGCTTATCTCGCCGAGACGCTCCGCGCGGGCGGCGCTGAGGTTCACATCACCGGCTGCAACCCGCTTTCGACGCAGGACGACGTCGCCGCCGCGCTGGCCGAGTCCGGCATGGACGTCAGCGCGACGCACGGCGTGGACGAGGCGCAGTACACCGCTGATCTGCGTGCGGTGCTGTCCTGTCACCCGCACCTGATAATCGACGACGGCGGCGACCTCATCTCGCTGCTGCACGGCGACTGCCGCGAATACGGCGACTGTCTGCTCGGCGGCTGCGAGGAGACGACGACGGGCGTGCACCGTCTGCTCTCGCGCGAGCGCGCGGGGCTGCTCGACTACCCCATGTTCGACGTCAACGACGCCGACTGCAAGCATCTGTTCGACAATCGCTACGGCACGGGGCAGTCGACGCTGGACAGCATTATGAACACGACGAATCTGATAATTGCGGGCAAGACGGTGGTTGTGGCCGGCTACGGCTGGTGCGGGCGCGGTTTTGCGACGCGGGCGCGCGGCATGGGTGCAGTCGTGATTGTGACCGAAATCGACCCGGTCAAGGCGATTGAGGCGGTTATGGACGGGTTTGCGGTCATGACGATGGATGAGGCGGCTCCGCTCGGCGATCTTTTTGTGACGCTGACGGGCTGTCGGGACGTTATCGTCGGGCGGCACATGGAGCGCATGAAGGACGGCGCGCTGCTTGCGAACAGCGGGCATTTTGACGTTGAGATCAACAAGTCGGATCTTGAGGCGCTGTCGGTGCGGCACGCGCCGCGCAAGCCGAACATAGCGGGCTACTACCTGCCCGACGGGCGCATACTGAACCTGCTCGCGGAGGGCAGACTTGTGAACCTGGCGGCGGGCAACGGTCATCCGGCGGAGATTATGGACATGTCCTTCGGGCTTCAGGCGCTCTGTCTCGACCACATCGCGGGGACGCTCACGTCGGGAGTCGCGCTCGAAAAGCGGGTCTACCCCGTCCCGCGCGACATCGACGCGCGCGTCGCCTCGCTCAAGCTCGCCTCCCTCGGCGTCTCCATCGACGCCCTCACCAAAGAGCAGGTCGAGTACCTCAACAAGGTGGATTGAGGGTCTGAAAAGACCAACGCAGGAGAGTTCCGTCGTCTGCGGACGGCGGCCAGCGCGGGGGATTCCGCCGTCTGCGGACGGCGGCCAGCGCTACGCGGCGCTGGACCCGCGCCGCCTTTTGGAAAAGGCGGGCGAAAACTTTCAAAAAAGGACGGGTTAGAGTCGGCGGACGGACAGGATGTATGGTTTTAGGCGTTTAAGCGCGAGCGTTACGGCATCTCACGATAGACCAGCACCGCCCTGCTTCGCGTGCGGTGCCCATTCGGAATAGGGATTAAATCGTTTGCCCACCGCGCCACAGTTCAGCGGCAAAACGCTTCGCTGTTGCCGCCCTGACGGGGAAGAAACTTTATTGGTGTAGATAAAGCGTCACCCGAAACTCTGCCTCCCTCCCGGAGGGAGCCGCAGGTTAGAACCGATTCTTTGTTTCATGCCGGTGAAGTTGCTTTGCACCAAAGCGGGCGGGCGACCGGTGGGTCGCCCCTACGGCGCATGGCCTATCCCATCGTACATTGGCCGCCGCAGGCGGGGTATCGTCTTTGCGGCAGCGCACCGCACGCGAAGCAGGGCGGCGCTGGTCTATCGTGAGATGCCGCAACGCATGCACTTAAGCGCCCAAAACCGTTCGCTCCGGCGTCCCACAGACTCTGCCCCGCCCTTTTTGTGAAAGTTTTTGCGGGTTCCAAGGGGGCTTTTTTCAAAAAGCCCCCTTGGCGGGGTCCGGGGCTGG
>CAKRSS010000116.1 GCA_934401725.1 uncultured Eubacteriales bacterium
GTCCAGAGGGGGCGAACCGTAGGTTAGCCCCCTTTGGGGCGACTCTTTTGGTTCTTTTCTGCTCGCGGCAGAAAAGAACACTTCGATATCGTCGGAATTCGCCACGGCGGCAGCCTGCCAATGCAAAACTAACTTTTCCGCATACAGGCATATGCCAATACGCCTCACCCCGGCGTGCCTGCCAAGGCCAAAGAACTCCTTTTCAAAAAACCGCTTTCCGCCGACCTCCCGGCGCACCACCGGGCTTGAAACCACGCCTTCAGCATACAGGCATATGCAATACGCCTCCCCCCCTCCCCCCTCCCCCCTTGACTTATCCTACATTAAATGCTAAAATAAACACGCTCCCCGGAGGTGAGACACATGTTAAACTACCAAAACAAATACTTTTCCATCCTCGGCGACTCGATAAGCACGCTCGCGTGGCGCAATCCGCCGGAGTGCGAGGTCTTTTATAGCCTCTCGCAGCAGCTGCGCTCGGGCGTCCGGGTGGCGGAGGATACCTGGTGGGGCCGGGTCGTCGACGCGCTCGGCGGGCGGATGCTCGTCAATAACTCGTGGTCGGGCAGCCTCGTCTGTCGGCATGAGCGCTGCGAGATACCGTCCTACGGTTGCAGCGACGCGCGCACCTCGCGCCTCGGCTGGCCGGGCATGACGCCGGACGTCATCATGGTCTTCATGGGCATGAACGATTGGGGGCGCGGTATGCCGGTCGACGAGTCGGAGGTGGCGCTGGGCGTTGGTTCAGACGCCAGACCCGACTCCAATCTCGCCGTGTTTTCGGTCGCCTACCGCGTCATGCTGGACAAAATCCGGTGCAATTACCCGGCGGCACAGCTGTGGTGCTTCACGCTCCCCATCGCGCGCCGCGCCGACTTCCCCTATACCTACGGCGGCCGGCACATCGACCGGTACTGCGAGGCCATTCGGGAAGCCGCAACGCAAGTGAGGCAAGCGGCGCAAGTGACGCAAGCGGCGAAAGCCTTCTGCCACGTGGTCGACCTGCGCCGCGGCGAGCCCTACACCGCCTTCGACGGCTTCCACCCCGACGCCGCGGGCATGAAAACCATCGCCGAAACCGTGCTCGGCGAGGTGCAAAAATGGTCAGCGCCGGACGGGGACGGCGAGAGTTGACGTCATATTCGGAGGATAAAATGGTAAGAGAGATAGAATCATACGAGGAATGCAGAGAATTCGTCGAAAATCTGCGCGTCGACCCGGATTTCGGCGACCCGATGCTCGCGACCGAGGAGCAGCTGCGTCAAAATCTGCTCCACCCAATCGAGTCGCCGGACAGCTACTGCGTGGTCGGCGTTTTTGAGGCGGTCGAGGCCGAGTCTGAGCCCGAGTTCGAGTCTGAGTCCGAGTCCGAGTCCGAGTCAAAGCCCGTAAACGACGCCCCAGCGCCAGACAACGCCCCCGCGCCGGGCAGGCTGACAGGCGTTTTCGCCTTTCTCCGGCTGCCCGACGAGCGCTACGCCGAAATGCTGGTCGGTCTGTCGCGCCGGCGGGAGGCCTACGCCGAGCTTTTCGCCTGGCTGCGCCGCGACTTTCGCGGGTACGAGGTCGATTTTGTTTTCAACCCGCGCAATTGTCTGTTGCGCGACGCGCTCGGGGCGGCGGGGGCGCAGTTCGAGCCCGAGCAGCAGAAAATGAGACTGTGCGGTGAGGCGGAGCAGGGTGCAGGGGACGTTGAGGTCTCAGATTCCGTTGAGCACGCGCAGTCCGGCGAGGCTGCGCGACCAACGGAGCACGCCAAGGCCGCGAATGAGCCCGCGGACGGGTTTACAATCGAGCCGTTTTGCGAGCGCTACGCCGCGCAGTACGCCGCCATACACTCCACCGACGTCTACTGGACGGCCGACAAGGTCATGGCGGCGCAGGACAGGTTTCGGATTCTGCTCGCGGTGCGCGACGGCGAGGTCGTCGGCTACATCGACGTGACGCGCGGCTTCGCCGAGAACGAGCCCTACGACCTCTACGTCCTGCCCGCCCACCGTCGCCGCGGCTGCGGCCGCGCGCTGCTCGCCGCCGCCATCCGACTCAACCGCCCGCGCGGCATGATGCTGCTCGTCGACGTCGACAACCCCGCCGCCGTCCGGCTGTACGAGATGTCCGGTTTTTGCGTCGTGAGCGGCGAGAATAGCCTGACGGCGCACATGACAATTCCGGCGTAGGCGGGACGCGTTGCGAGGCACAATGCGAAGCAAAATGCGAAGCACAAACAGCACTGCAACGAAAAAACGAGCGGACCGGGCAAGCCGATCCTCTCGATTTTTGGTCGGAGTGACAAGATTTTGAACTACGCTTTGCGCCGATGTTCAGTTGAACCGGCAGCCCGCCTGGCGCAA
>CAKRSS010000117.1 GCA_934401725.1 uncultured Eubacteriales bacterium
CTGCCAAGGCTAAAGAACTTATTTTTCAAAAATCGCTTCCCGCCGACGTTCCGGCGAGTACACTTCTCCACCGTCGGAGGCCGTCCACGGCGACAGCCCGCCAAGGCCAAAGAACTTTTCTAAAAAAGCATATGGGCATATGCCAATACGCCCTCACCTCCGTAGGATTACTCCCCTGTCCCTCCGCTCTATGTCGTACAGCACCTCGGGAGCAAATCCCGCCGCGCGGCCGAGTGACGCTATCTCCGCGGTCTGGCCGACGCCGCATTCGAACAGCATAAACCCGCCCGCGCTCAGCAGTTCCACGCCGCGCGAGATGAGAATCCGGTAGAAATCCAGCCCGTCGTCGCCGCCGTCGAGGGCAAGCGACGGCTCAAACCCCAGCTCGGGCGCAAGCCCCGCAAGCGCGGTGCGCGGAATGTATGGCGGGTTCGAAATTATCGCGTCAAACGCCCCCGACTCGCCGAGCTCGCGCCACGTCGATCCCGAGAGCATGTCGCCTGCGCGTACGTCAAGGCGCACACAGGACTCGCCGGACTCGCCCGACTCGCCGAGCAGCCCGTACCGCACGGCGTTGCGGCGCGTCAGGTCGAGCGCCGTGTCTGATATGTCGACGGCGACGCCGCGCACGTCGGGCCGCTCGAGCGCCAGCGAGACCGAAATGCACCCGCTCCCACAGCCGAGGTCGACGAACCGTCCGCCGCGCCTCAGCTCGCGCACCGCCGTGTCGACGATAAGCTCGGTGTCCGGTCGCGGAATCAGAACGCCGGGCGCGACGTCAAATTCCAGTCCCCGGAAGCCCCAGTGCCCGAGAATATATTGCAGCGGACAGCGCCCCTCGCGCCGCGCGACCGCGTCCGCGAGCTCCGGGGAGTCGAACTGCTCGTCCCGCCGGAGCGGCAGCGACGCACGGCTGACGCCGAAACAGTGCTCAAGCAGCAGTGCGGCGTCGACCTCCGGCTCCTCAACTCCCGCCTGCGCCAAGCGACGGCAAATATCTTTGTAGGTCATGTTTTCTCCGATAAAAAATATTCCATTCTATTATACCAAATTTCGCGCCCGAAATAAAGCCCCCACGCAAATTTTCTGTCACTTCACCGTATTTTCACAAATAAACGAGATAAAATTTACAAATAATTCATGGCTTTATCGCAAAGAATGTGTTATAATATATACGGAGAACGATAGATTCTGAAAATTTTTACCCCATAAGGAGGATGTTGATATGTTCAGATGCTGGAGACGGGAGCCCGAGCGCCCCAACTATGGCAAAATTATCGCCATTACCGTAGCCGTAGTCGCTGCGGCAAGTGCCACCGCACTGGTGGTTTACAAGCTGTTCAACAAGTATTTCAAGCTGGTTGACAGTGACAGCGAGGATTTCATTGAAGACGGCTGCGACGATTGCGACGTTTGCATCGAGTCCGAGGCAGACCACGCCGAGGGAGCAGACGCCGACGAGAGCACCGGTGACGATGCCGAGTAAAAATCGCAGCAACGCGGCCTGAGTCCACGAGACCGGGCCGCGTTTTTCGACGGATTCAGCGCGTAATGCCATGATGCAATTTCGCGGCGATGCCTAAGACCCCGTGAGGCAGGCGAGACTGTTTCACGTCAAACATTGAGATCTTTACAAAGGAGTGATACATATGCCGGGAGGACCCGGAGGAGGACACAGCGGTGGTGCTGATACTGCTGTGACGGGAAGTATGGGCGTATTGCATATGCCGGTATGCGGATGATTGATTAAATCGATTTTGCGGTTCTCGCGGGGAAGCCCGGCGGGGATCGCTTTTTTATAGATAGTTCTTTAGCCTTGGCGGGGGCACGCCGTGAAGGCCACCGACGGTGAAGAAGTGTACTCGCCGAACGTCGGCGGGACGAGTTTTAACTGTTCTTTTCTGCCGCGAGCAGAAAAGAACCAAAAGAGTCGCCCCA